>JAEOUE010000117.1 GCA_016839515.1 Candidatus Hodarchaeum mangrovi | reverse complement strand
TTTAGCTTAAGAAATCAAGATTTAGAAAATCCAAGTATTTTAGGGCAAGTCTATCGAAATTTATTAGTCAAATTTGAAGAGTCTATTGGGACAAAAAATTCCTCTCTTACACCTCCTACAGTAAATGATTTACTTGTAAAATTGCTCAATCCTAAGGAGGGAGAATGGATCTGCGATCCAGCCTTAGGAGTTGCAGGGACTTTGTTTCAATGTATTGAGTATATAAAAGCAGAAGGAGGTAAAACTGAAGGTTTATACCTTTATGGTCAAGAAAAAGATTCAGAAACATTCGCCTTGGCAAAAATACACCTTTTACTAGATAATATGCATACAATCAGAATTGAAAAAGGTAATTCTCTTTTTGATCCCAAGTTTAAGCAAGGAGATCAACTCCTAGAATTTGATTTGGTACTAACTCACCCTCCCTTTAGAATAGGAGGATCATGGCAGCAATTAGCTAGCGAAGATCCTTTTGAACGATTCCAGTTTGGTATACCTTCTTCACATTATGGAAATCTAATGTTTTTACAACATTTACTGGCAATTTTAAGACCCAATGGTCGACTTGGAGCAGTATTTCCACCAGGGGTCTTATTTCGAGGAGGTGAGGAACGAAAAATTCGTAAAAAGCTTGTTGAGCAAGATTTGATTGAAGCAATAATTGGTCTTCCCCCCAATCTCTTTTATGATTCCAAAGTTGCTGCGTGTATTCTAATCCTATCTAAATCCAAATTAAAAGAACGAAAAGGAAAAATATTATTTATAGATGCCTTCAATGATGTTATCGAAGCTAATCCTCAAAATTTTCTTAGCCAGCATTCAATTGAAAAAATTGTTTCTACTTTCAAACAATTTCGAACAATTCAGGATTATTCCCAATTAGTTACCATTAAGGAAATAATAAATTATTCCTTTAACCTTAATATTCCCCTCTATATTGAGAAATCTCTACAAGATGAAATAATTGATTTATCATTGAGTAAAGCTAATCTATTACATTTAGAGATGGAAAGGTCACATTTAAGCCAAGAGGTGATTAATGTCCTTTCAGAGCTCGACAGCTTTAAAGAACCTGAGGAGGGGAATCTTCCAGCAACTTGGTATTCGTTGAATTTGGGTGAAATGATAGAACTTCAAGATGGAAAAACAGTTAAATTGTCTAAAAATGGGAATATTGCGATAATTTCAGAGAAAAAATTTGGTGAATTTGGAACAGTTAAATGGGATAGCTTGGATTTTACAACACAGGATGGATTAGAAGATAATACGAAAGGACAAGTTCACTTGCACGATATTTTGGTTTCTAAAAGTGGAGAGACCACTGGAAATACAGTTTTTATCAAAGAACTCCCATATAAGCAATTATATGCCAATGAAAAAATTCTAATTGTTAGAACAAAGGATCCGAACAAATTAGAACAAAAATATCTATTTTATTTGCTCTCATCAGCTTTAGTACAAGATCAAATTAAAAAACGATTTTCTGGGGGTTCTCATGGAATAAATCCAGTGGATTTTAAGACAATAAGAATACCTATTCCTCCTCTGTCTGAGCAGAAAAGAATTACAAAGATTTTGAGTGTTGTAAATCAAACTCTCATAACAACAAAAAATATTTCCACTGAAACTGAAAAACTTACTATAGGATTAATGCAACAGCTCCTAACTGGTAAGATTCAGCTTCAGTAGAACTTCTTAATCAGCAATTTTTGAAATATCAATTCCTTTTGTCTCAGGGATAAGTTTTGGAACAAATATCATCAAGATATAAGCAATGATACTTAAAGACATCCCAAAAGCAAGTGCTCTAGCCCATCCAATAGGATCAATAAATTCTGAGACAGAAGGAGTCAAAGAATCAGAAATTATGCCAACAATGAATGCGCCCAGACCCAATGCTCTGGCTAGTGAAAAAATAATTGAAGTGGCTGTAGCACGCAACCTGGTAGGGAAAGTTTCACTGGACCAGATTCCAAAAACTCCATGCACACCAAAGGATGAAGTAAGAATTAATACAGCAGGAATAATTATAATAAGATCAAAGGTTACAAAATTTCCGATAATAAAAATAGAAATTCCAATAATTCCAATCAAAGAACATCCAATAAACGCATTTTGACGGCCAATATGATCACTAATCCATCCAGTGAAAAATAAAGCGAAACCTGCGACAATCATTATTACAAGCATAACCATTAATGCAAGAGTGTCTGCAGAGTCGACATTTCCTCCTGTAGTTTGAAGTTGATTGATAAAAACATATTCAAAGTATGTAGGAGCCCAATCTGCTAAAACATGATAAGCAAACTCAGATAACCAGAATAAGAAGGTTAGGAGAATCATATATCTAAGCCATCGAGATTCTAATAATTCGGTGAACCTCACTCGTTCTATCTCAGGAGTTTCCTGTTTTACTTTTTCCCACATCTGAGACTCTGAGAGAGTGAGTTCAAGGTAAATTAAGAAGGGAACTGGGAAGAGGGCGGATAAGAAGCATAACTGCCAACCATATATAACAAAGGAGCCAAGAACTATGGACATTGGTTTAAGAATCATAGTGGTGATCACTGCACCAATGTAACCAACAACGAATGTCGCATGAACAAGTCCACCGGCCATTCCACGTTTTTTAGGGGAAAAACTCTCGGAAAGCAAGGAAAAGGATATTCCCCATGAAACCCCAAGTCCAGAAATCATCCTTAACATTGCAAAGATTATAAAATTCGGTGCCAAGGGAGATATAGCAGTAAATATGGAATCCCATAGGACAGAAATAAGTAAAACATTTTTACGACCAAATCGGTCTGCTAAAAACCCAAAAAAGGCAGCACCAAAAACTGTCATGATATATTGGGCACTCATGACAAAACCAAGCTCAGCTTTGCCTACATTATAGGCAGCCATTAAATCATTAGCTAATAATGACACCAACACTAATGCAAAGCCATCGTGTGCCCATCCAATAATTCCTGCAATAATTACGTTGAACTTCTGGGCTTTTTTTACTTCATACGACATTGAAAGACCTTCTTTTTCCTTAAAAACAAAGTTTTAACTCATCAACATTAGCTTATTAAAAAGGATTTCTAGATCAATCTAAACTTGAGAAAAATAAGCTTCATGAATCTCTTGCAATAACACTAACCTGTTTTTCCTTCTGGAAGCCGGAACATAAGTATATTACATCAAGTGGGATTTATATTCACTTTATGATGAATATAACAACTCTATTCTTTGAGGTGTTATTTCTAATACAAGTCTCGAATGTACTTTTTTATTACCCTACAATAAACTATTATAAAATTTTTATAAATATTTGAAGGTCAATCAAAGGGATGATTTGAAAATGGATTTAGATGAGTTTCGAAAATATGGACACCAGATAGTAGACTGGATGGCAAACTATCTAGAAAATGTGGAAAATTTTCCCGTAAAATCGCAAGTTGAACCTAAAGAAATCTTAAACAAACTACCTTTAAATGCTCCAATGAAAGGTGAGTCTTTTAGTCAGATTTTTTCAGATTTTGAAGAAATCATTATTCCTGGAATTACTCATTGGCAAAGTCCCAATTTTTTCGGATACTTCCCTGCCAATAGTTCTCCTCCCTCAGTACTTGCTGAAATGCTAACCGCAGCTATTGGTGCTCAATGCATGAGTTGGGTTACTTCTCCTGCTGCCACTGAATTGGAAGAACGTGTTATGGAATGGTTACGCGATATGATAGGCCTACCTAAACATTTTTGTGGAGTGATCCAGGACACCGCTTCAACATCCACTATTTGTTCTCTCCTTACTGCCCGAGAAAAGCTTAATAATTATGAGGTAAATAAGCTAGGATTATTTGAGCGGAGTATTTTAACAACCTATTGCTCTAGCGAGACTCATTCAAGTATTGAGAAAGCTATAAAAATAATTGGGATAGGAAAAGAGAATTTAAGGAAAATACCAGTTGATACAGAGTATGCCTTACAATCAGAATCTCTCCAAGAAGTTATTGAATCAGATATTGACAAAGGTATGAAACCCATGGCAGTTGTTGCAACAATTGGGACAACAGGTTCCACAGCAATTGATCCTTTGAAAGAAATAGGGGAAATATGTTCAAGATATAACATCTGGCTTCATGTAGATGCAGCATTAGCGGGGACAGCTTTACTTCTCCCCGAAAAGCGGTGGATGATAGAGGGAATAGAATATGTTGATACATTTGTATTTAATCCCCACAAGTGGATGTTTACCAATTTTGATTGTTCAGCATACTTCATTAAAGATCCCGAAGCATTGGTCCACACTTTTGAAATCCTACCAGAGTATCTTAAAACAACAGCAGAAGGAGTTAAAAATTTCAGAGACTGGGGATTACAACTTGGAAGACGTTTCAGGGCTTTAAAACTCTGGTGGGTAATTCGACATTATGGAGTAGAAGGATTACAACAAAGAATTAGATATCATCTCAATCTTTCAGAGGATTTGAAGAAAAAAATTGAAACCTCAGTAAATTTTGAACTATTAGCTCCAGTACCGCTGAATACAATCTGTTTCAGATATCGTCCCTCTAATGTGTCCGCGGAAGAAGAATTAAACCGAATGAATGAAGAGTTATTAGAGAAAATAAACAAAACAGGGAAAATTTTCATGACACATACAAAACTAGATGGAAAATTTACTCTAAGATTTGTCATTGGCCAGACTGCAGTTCAGGAAAAGCATGTGACTAAAGCTTGGGCATTAATACAAGAGCAGTCTCAAACCCTCTAGCCAGCTTTCTTATTTTAAGGAGAAAAATGAGAATAGCGTGATAAATTATAATCAGGAGCATTAGCGTCTAGATGATTGTTTGACTAGAGTATGATTTTCGATGGCTGAGCTCTTATTGCGGATTACTACTTTCTCCATCTTATCTCCTTGTTTAAGTTGGTCAATTATTTCCTCACCATCAATAATATTCCCGAAAACAGTATGAATTCCATCTAAATGGGGTTGTGGGGCTTTAACCAGAAAGAATTGAGATCCTCCAGTATCTTTTCCAGCATGAGCCATTGAAATCACTCCTCTTTCGTGTTTATGTCCTTTCTTTTTGTTAATTTCTGTTTCACAAGGAATAGTATATCCTGGACCTCCTGTTCCTGTTCCATGTGGACATCCTCCTTGGGCTACAAAATTGGGTATCACACGATGAAAGGTTAAGCCATTATAAAAGCCAGATTCTGCTAAAGAAACGAAATTCTTCACTGTATTGATCACAGAATCGTAAAATTCGATAACAATCTCCCCATACTTAGTCTGAATTACTGCTTGGGTCATAATCTAATCTCCAGAAATATTTTTACATCTTGGGATTTTCTTTTTTATCTTAATGATCACTTATTGGCATTTTTACCACTAATTAATAATTTATTTACTTATAGGTTTACTCTTAAATTGTAAAATCTATTTCATTTAGATCATTATAGAAGAGAACTGGCATGAATTGGAACATTAGGTTAGCCTATATTCAAACGATAACAGGTGCAATTGGATTTGGAATCATACAAACCGCTTTTTCAGTATATGTATATTTATTGAGTGGGGAAGTAGGCATTCTTACTCCAAATCTAATATTAGGTAATCTTTTCACGACTTCAGGTCTTGCCTCCACAATATTCGTTTTCCCTTCAGGTTATTTTGCAGATAAATATCGTAGAGATTTTCTGATACGAATTTCTGTATTTTTTGGTATCTTAGGGCAGATCATTTTAATTTATTCAACGACAAAAGTTCCTTCTTCAGCTCTAGTACTTCTCTTCGTTGCGCAATTATTTGGGGGTCTGAGTTGGGGATTATCCGGTCCAGCTTCTCAGGCTTTGATTGCAGACAGTATTGAACCTGGTAATCGAAGTAAAGTATTTGCAAATATGCACTTTATCAATCTCGTGGCAGCTGCTGCAGGGCCCTTTCTTGCAGCTGCCTTAACGATTTTCCTAGGAGATAACTGGGAATTTAGTGTTCTACAAGTAATTATTTTCTTTGGTGCCTTTGCAAATATCATTGGAAATGCTGCAGTGATCTTTGCATCAGATGATAAAGCCTTAGTTTCAGTTCAGGAAAGAGGAAAAGAAAAAGTTTTATCCCAAGATGATCAGATTGAAGATATTGGAGTAAAGAAGAGCTTTCAGGTGTTTAATAAGAGTTTCGATATTTCTAGACCATCTTATGATTGGGTAGTCCCCATCACTATTGTTATAAGTGGAATAATCATTGGGTTTGGCGCTGGAGCTACTGTTGCATTTTTTCCTATTCTTTTTGCCAGTGAAACTATCGGATATGGATTAAAACCTCTTTTTACTTATTCAGTGGTTGGTATTACTAATATCGCAACAGGTATTATGGGTTTAGTTGCTCAACGGATGATAAAATTCTTTGGACGAATTATTTCTATGTTCTTAGTCCAAGGTTTAGCTATTATCTGCTTACTCGGATTAGTGGTAAATATATTTCTTTTTCAGAATCAAATAATAACATGGGAGCTCTCTGTGGTAATTCTTGTAGGTTTTTATCTTACTCGGAACGCTTTAATGAATGCTAGTGGCCCCATTTCTCGTAGTATTGTAATGGATGTGGTACCAGCATCCTCTCGGGCAAAATGGAATAGCTTAGAGACTTTGGCCTGGGGAATGTTCTGGAGTGTCTCTGCAAGCATTGGGGGATTTATTGTAGATACTTTTGGATTTATCTATGTATTTCTCTTTACAGCGACTCTTTATACAATAGCAACATCAATCTTATTGACCATTCGAAATCGTGTTCCTAAAGAGTCAGTGTTAAGTCAATCATACCAGTTAGGGACATTAAAAACACGTAACCGAGTTGTTCTTCCTTCACTTTCAAATCAAAGAAAATTCAATATCGCAGAAGATGTTTCGGGGCAATTAACACGGGAAGCAAGTCATCATTATATTTCAACAGCAGATGGAGGAACAGCACTCATTTATTTTGAACCAGCATATATTTCTCGTTCTGGCAAGAGTCATGCTTATCAGCTTGGGATTCATGATGATTATACAATTCCCCGATTAGAGGAAACTGTTACTCAAATTCACCAGCTTAATTCACTTGCTGGTTTAAGATTGAACCACGCTGGTGCTGCAGCAATTATATCTCTAACAGGAGAAACTCCTCTTGCTCCTTCAGCGATTCCTAATGATAAAAATCAAATACCAGTTGAACTAACCCAATCACAGATAATTGATCTGCAATCCGAATTTGTTCAAGCTGGAAAACGTGCTGATCATGCTGGCTTTGATATTATTGAATTAGCAGCTTGTTTAATTCCTTACAAAGAATCTAATTTGATAGGACAATTCCTTTCAAGCGAATTTAACAAAAGAGAGGATCAATATGGAGGAAGTCTTGTAAATAGATCTCGTTTTATAATAGAAATTCTAAAATCATTAAAACAACATCTTTCTCCGAAAACCATACTTTCATTTCATTTGACTTTACCTATACCAGGATTAGTTAATGAGGAGATTTTAGAATTCATCGGAATGTTAAGAGATGCAGGAATAGATTTGTTAAGTATTGGATATTCTAAAAACTTAGAAGCTCTAGATATTTCTTCAGTAGTTAATGAAATTAAATCAGTTCATCCCATGATCCCTTTGATTCTCCAAGGGGATTTTGATATAAAAAGAGCTGAAACCATATTAAAAAAGGGACAAGTGGATATGATTGGGTTTGAAAAATTGATATTAGAAGACCAGACTTTTCCCCAAGCCCTCCGATAAAAAAAGAAAAAAAATAGTAATTTAATCTCAATTATTCTTTTTTCCCTTTATATAATAGATGATTATTACGAAAATAATTGAAAATTCTAGGCTAGTGCTATGTGAGGTATTACTAGTTTGACTTATGTCTTCTAGATATTGCTTTAGATCAAACCGAATATAGAATCCATCATCAAATCCATTTTTAGCTTGTTGGTAAGCCTCATCTGATACAGGAAAATCAAATGAGTTTGTATGGCCAACAATATAAAATAGATTGTCGATTAGTTTCATATTCCATGGATGATCAATTCCATTACCTCCTAGATAAGTACCAAAAAATGGTTGACCTTCAGGGGTCAAAGCGAGTAATATTATATCTGATAAGCCAGTTACTTCCGATTGCAATCCATTGATAATTGGAAAATCATCGGTTGGTGCTATCCCACATGAATAAACATTTTTTTCATCATCTACAGCTAGGTGATGTAATGTATCCCATTCTGGCCCTCCAAAATAGCTCGAGAAGAGTAAATCACCTGTAACCTGATCAATTTTAGCTATGAATGCATCAACACCCTCAAAACTTCCTTCTGTTCCACCATAGACAGCTTGATATGCATTGGTGATTGGAAAATCAATAGACCAAGTCCTTCCACTAAAGATCAGATTATTATCAGAATCTATTGTACATCCAAAAGAGTCATCTATTCCTGATCCTCCAAAAAAAGAACAATATTCTATCATCAAATTCTGGTTCAACGCAGCAATAAAAAAATCTCTACCTGGCCCTGACATATCTTGAGAGTAAGCATTATCTGAAATTGGTAAATCATTACTTTCAGAAATTCCATTTAGAATAAAATTACCGTTAGTATTCACTGAAATTTCCCCGAGTACATCAAAATTATTTCCACCAAGAAAACTTGAATAAATGATTGATCCATTATTACAATCTATTTGTACGATTGTACCGTCAGTTATACCTCCAAAGTCTTTTTGATTGGCATCTGTTGTGATAGTAAATGTTTGTGAGTTAGTACTACCAGTAAGGGTAATAACATCCCCCTTAAGTACACATCCTTCAATATATTCCTCGCCTGTTGTTCCAATACACTTAGAAAATAACATTGTTCCATTTGGAGCTAATTTTGTGATAAATCCATCAGTAGCGCCATTATAACCAGATTCTGAGGTGGGAAAATCGAACGAATTTGTTACTCCAACAACAAAAATATTATCAAAACTATCTACTACCACATGCATTCCTCCATCGTTACTGGATCCTCCTAGAAAGCTGGACCATATCAAACCTCCTGATTTATTAAATTTAGAACTGAAAGTATCTCAGCTATCTGTATGTATATCCTGTATTCCTCCAGCAAAGGTACTTTGGAAGGCATTCTCTGTAATAGGAAAATCATTAGACATTGTATCTCCAGTGACAATGAAATTACCTTCAGAATCTATTGCGATATCCCTGATGAGGTCATCCTGACTTCCACCAAGAAAGCTACAATGAATATAGTTATCAGTATTCGCAGATATCTTGCTAGTAGCAAAAATAGAGGTTTGCAAAAATATTGTGAACAGTATTAGGGGCACTAACACAAACCTTAATGAATGTAGATTTATTTTCATAATTTCTTCTCCTTACTTCTAAATCAGATTTAACCATTTGATCTAATCACTAAGGAGATATAAAAATGAGAAAATAAATAATGTGGGTAGTTTCATTTTAGAAACTAATTTTTTGAACGATCTATAGTAATTTTTAATACTTTATCCAAACTAAGTAAAAATTTAAATCCTTTTGGTGTGATATTAAAGCTTTTAAATCTTGCATCAAGTATCATTTGATTCGTGAGATAGGATTCCACATAATTCAAATCAATTAACTTCTTAATTTCCTTGGAAAGAGTCGAAAGAGGAATATTAAGGCTTTTAGAAATTTTGGATGGATTAGTTTCACTGGGATTTTGATAGGCTATTTCTACTAAAGTTAATATAGTTCTCCCCTTAATATTATGCTGTAAATCATAACGTATATTCATTGGAAAAAGATCTATAACAGAAGAAGAAAGTGATAAAGATTCATTAGAAAAAGAATCAGGAAGCTCTTCAACAAAGCTATTTTTTATGTTATCTAATCCAATAACTACTTTTTGACTTAATATTTTTATCCATTCGTGTTTTTCTGATTGAATTACCTGTAAAAATGTTTTTTGTCTAAATTTAGCTTGATATTGAAATATACCAAATCCGAGAAGGATTAAAATCCCAGTAATTATGATAAATGTCAAAACTTCATTTATCTTATTTATTTCTCTATTATCAATCGTAAAACTATCTGAAACGACACTAAAAGCTTCAAAGAGCTTACTCTGAGCAGTAATTCTAAGGGTACAATCTGGACAGTAGCTTTCATACAATGTAGTATTCCAGACAAATATTGTTTCGAATATAATTCCAGATAATATAAGCCAATTATTTCCTCCATCAGGTGAATAATGAACCTGATAACTTATTGAGTCATCTACCAATTCTTCTAACATTATCCATCTGATTGTTATTTCTCCAGATATAATATCTCCACCATTAGGATAAGTTATATTCAGTCTATAATCAGCAGAAACAAAAAAAGTTCTTTTATTGTCATATAGAATAGTCGAATATCCTACTTGATCTAGAGAATTATTTAAAGTAAAAAAAGTTAATAATATTATTACTAGAATACCAAAGAAAGCTATCTTTCCCATTATTAATCACTGTTTAGGGTTTATTTTCAAGAAAAGATAGAATGAACCCCTTAATCTGAACTGTTTAGTCATCACGAATTCAGACATATGCCTTGCGACCATTAGGGGTCCATAATCATATTATTATTTTTACTATTTTAATCCGTAGGATTCCCAGTGGGTAAGGGTATCTAACTCCTTTCGTGTTGACTCTCTCTTCTGATCAGGATATCCCAGCGCTATAATAGCTAATACATGGAGGTGGTCAGGAATATGAAGTAATTTTTTTATTTCTTTTTCAAATGATGTACCAATGACTCCTGCCCAACAAGTACCGAGTTCTAAGGCATGTGCAGTTATCATAAATTGTAAAGTGGCTAATGCTGTATCTGATTTGTGATATTTCGGGTGAATTTTCGGATTTGTCAATGGAACAAAGACCACAGGACTCTGTGCAACAAATTTAGCATAGGGATGTAATTCAGCTAATTTTTCTCTAATCATTTTATTCTTCACAACTAAAAATTCCCATGGTTGTTTGTTGGAAGCACTAGGAGCCCATCTAGCTGCTTCAAGGCATTGTAAAATTTTTTCGTCTTCAACAGGTGTGTTTAAATATTTTCTAATACTTCTTCTTCCTTTAAGTAGTTGTAATACATCCATAACAGTTCTTTTCCTTTTTAAGTCAATATATATTCATACAACTTTCCATTTTTTAAGTTCATTAAGAGTAACATTAGCTCCGCATAGAATAATTCCGATGCGATCCATATCTTCAAAATTAAATTTATTAAGTAATAATGCAGCTACTGAGCAGGAACTTGCAGGTTCAAGTAGGATTTTTTCATAGTTCAGCATAATCTTCAATGAATCGAGTGCTTCCTGATCCGTTACAGTCTGCATGTCATCAACTACAGCATTGATACGATCCAAGGTTGCTTGAGTGGTTTTTTTTGCTCCAAGAGTTTTAGCGATACTTGTAATCGCTGGAAGTTCAACAAGTGTTCCTTGATGAAAACTTTGAGTTACAGCATCTGCACCAACAGTTTCAACTCCATAAATCCTAATTTCGGGCTTCATTTGCCGTGCAACTAATCCAATTCCACTTATTAATCCTCCTCCACCAACAGAAACAATAATTGCATCAAGGAAAGGATTTTGTTCTAACATCTCTAAGGCGATAGTTCCCTGTCCTCTTACCACTGCAATATCGTCAAAAGCATGTATATATGTTTTTGCATTATCAACTGCATATTTCTGACCTGCAATATTTGCTTCATCCCATGCTTTCCCATGCAAAAAAACTTTTGCTCCCCATTTTTTAATTGTTTCTATGGTTTCTTGATTTGTTCCATTGGGTAAGAAAACGGTAGTAGGAGCTTCTAATTCTTTACCAGCATAGCAGACCCCTAAACCATGATTTCCTCCCGAAGCAGTAACCAAACCTTGTTTAAGTTCCTCAGGATTTAATGACAAGGCTTTTGAACAAGCCCCTCGCACTTTAAAACTTCTGGTTGGTTGTAAATATTCTAGTTTAAGATATACTTCCTTTTTAATTTTACGTTCTAAATAGAACGATCTAATTAATGGTGTTTTGAGAATATAAGGTCGGATCTGCTTGTAAGTATTTTGAACATCATTGATTGTTAATCCAGAAAATATTTGAGACATAAATGTGTCACATCAATTTAGGTCTTTTCAATATTTTGAGCAGCAATGAGTGCAGCACCTAGGGCTCCAATAATTTGGGGATTTTCTGGTAATAGAATTGGAATCTCGAGATTTCTTTCTAACATTATTCTTACTCCTGGATTTAAAGCTACGCCTCCAGTTAGGATTACTTCTGGTTGAACACCTACCCGTGCAGCAAGCATAGATATTTTTGATGCTATTGAACTAAGAATTCCAGCGATTACATCATTTCGATTTACACCTTGATTAATTCGTCCTATCACTTCAGATTCTGCGAAAACTGTACATGTACTTGAGATAGCAACAGGATTTGTTGATTCTAGGGCATGAGTTCCAAATTCTGTGATATCAACTTCAAGAGCATTTGCCATAACTTCCAAGAACCTTCCAGTCCCTGCGGAACATTTATCATTCATTTCAAAATTTTGCACTTGCCCAACTTCATTTATTCGAATAACTTTTGAGTCCTGGCCCCCAATATCAATAATTGTCCTCACCTTCGGATTAATGTAATGTGCACCTTTTGCGTGACATGTAATCTCAGTTACAGTCTTATCTGCATCAATTAATCGTCTACCATATCCTGTTGAGACAATGTAATCAAAATTTTTAAGTTTGAGAGCATTTAAACTTTCTTTTTTCAATTTTTGAGCAATCTTTGATGGATTATAACCCACTTTTTGGAGTTGTGAATATTTTTTAATTAAATGTGAATTCTCGTACTTTAATACAACAATTTTGGCAGTTAGTGATCCAATATCTAAACCTGCAACGGTACTCAAAGAATTAATACCTCCATTAGCAATATAAACATTTATTCTCTTTAATGTGTTTGTTACAGTACCACTTATTGCAGGTGCTACATTGAAAAAACTCTGTTAAAGCATTTCCCTGTAAAAGAGAAATTAAACGTTCTCTTTCGTTATTTGAGATGATTAAATCATCTAAATCATTTAAAAACGGATAAAATTCAACTTCTTTTTCAACTTCGACTTCGTTTGACATCTTTTCAAGATTTTCTATTGATAAAATCAGGTTATTTTTCAACTGGATGATTTTTATGTTATTTGCATCTGGAAATTCTTCAATTATACCAAGGAAACGGGCAAATACACCTAGTTTAATCCATGTCGTATAATAGTCTTGAATTTGTCCCTTATGAAGGCAATTATGAGCTTGACAACGAAATTCAACTAAAATTAAATGAGATTCCGCTTCATTTGAGTCTATTGGAAATGATGTAGGAGTTGGAATTAATCTAAGTAGTAATTGATAATGATTCTTCAAATCATCAAAATATCTAGCTACTTTTCCATAAATACCAATCTGTAATGCATATATTCGGTCATTTAACAAAGTATATCTTCTATTCAGTTCAGTTTGTAAGATATCCTGTTCTTTTACCTTCGTAAGACGTTTTTTTAAAAAGATTAATCCCTTAACTAGATTTTCTAATTGTTGATTTGTTGTACGAATCTCATTTGTAAGAAGATACAGAGGATCTGAATCAGCTAGAGTCTGAATAATTTGATATTCGGATAGAGCATCCCGAATTTCTTGTTTTTGAGCTTCTAGTGTAATTTCAGGGAGCTGGGATATTATATTCTCTAGTGGTAAGAAAAGATCAGTAATCTGACTTTGAACTATTTTTATTCTATCAATTTCTATGGATTGTTTTTGGGTAAAATGATCTAAGACAAGTATTTCTTGGCCAGATATAGTTGACCGTCCAATCCGTCCTAAAATTTTTCCTGTTGCTATTAAGTACTCCAAAGACATGCTTAAGACTTCACTGGGAAGTCTCATCCTCTTCCTTAGATAGCCGACTGAAATCTCATTTGCTCTATATTTCCTAGCTACCGATGTAATTTCCTCTTCAATGGAAAGAAGAGTCTCCTCTTTGAAGGAGGTGAGTGACTCAATTTCTTCTTCCGTTATTTCACCATTAAAATCTTGACGGATTTCTTTCAGCATTCGTTCTCGTTCTTCATTTTTTAACTCAGGAACAAATGCTGGGTACAGCGCAGGATCTTTAATTATCCCAAGGAGAGATTTAACTTCAGGAATTTCTTCAGAGACAATGGAGCTATGTTTCGACAACGTTGTTGCTAAAACAATATCTTGAGAAGGATTGAATGACACATGTAATCGTAGACTTTCAGTGCCTTGAAGGATACAGGAAATAACCCCTCCAGCATTGACTTCCATATCTATTCGCTCTATAAGAGTAAGTAACGAAGTAATGGATATAGCAAATAAAAATTCATCAACATCATATATAGAAGAAACCCAGATTGGAAAACCTTCAGCAGCAACTAATCCTACTGTTTCATATTCTTCTTGATAGCCATATTTAAATACAAATTTCAAGACCATTTTGATAATATCAAGTGGATCTACAGTAGATTCGTGTTCGACTAAAAGATAAATATCAAATCCTAAGGAAAAAAATGAAAGCGTTGTTGAACGACCACTAATGGCAATTGAGTCCCAATAGCTAAGCTGAAGCTCATTTTGTAGAATCCTTGATAGGAATAACCATGCTCTTCCGAGTAGTATTAAGTTTTTTGAAACATTAGGTTCTAGTTGAGTTTCATTCGGAAAAAAATAATTATCTGATGAAAACAATCCTATAGCAGAAATTCGAGTTACATCCAATTCGTCAATAGTTGATCGGACAGAAGCTTTCAAAAGTTCCCACCATTTTGTTTCATCCATTGTGAATGATCTCCTGCTATAATACTGATTTCAATTGGGAACTCAATTTTTCTGCAATAAGATTGGAACTCCCGCTTGGGTAGGTCACTACTAGACAGATCATTTGAGGTGATACAGAAATTGCTACATCGCGGTCTTTTCCTTGAACATGAATTAATCTTACTCTTTCTTGTTGAGAAATAGTAGACAGAGTTCGTTCTCCTAAGGTTGTACTAGCTCCTGCTAACGCGGCATATCGGTTTGTAATACCATAATCATTAATTTCAGAAATTTTCCCATCCTCATCCTTCGAATAAGTTGATATTGGCAATCCTGTTTCATCGGATAGTGAAATCATCATAATCTGGGCATTTTGTTCAAACGTCTCTTCAATGACCTTCTGAATAGTATTTTTCACTGAATCATCCAATTAAAATCCCTTCAAAGTCCTTATCTAATAAAAGGGTAACCAATCAGTTTGGATAATGAGTTTTACAAATAAAATATCAATTTTCTTCTAAAAATTTTTAGATTGAATTAATATTCAGATTAAATCACGATAAGAATTTAGCTAAATTACTCTTATAAATCCACGCTCTAGTTGAAATTTTGATTGTGAAACAGGCAATACAGTTGTAATGACTCAAAAAAAGATCATATTAAAGTAATTATATATCCTAATAACACAAATTTTTCATTATCTTAATGTGATAAAACAAATAGAGCTGGTAAACGCCTAATGAAAAATATTGAGAGTCTACCTTATTTCAAGTATCATCCTGAACCATTAAAAACAAGAATGTTTAAGGAAAAGAAAGAGAAATGTCCAATCTGTAAAAAATACCGCGAAATTATATATGTAGGCCCCTTCTACTCAGAAAAAGAGGTAAAAAATCTCTGTCCATGGTGTATAAAAGATGGAAGTGCTGCTAAGAAGTATAATGGAGCTTTTTATGACAGTGAATCGGTTGAAAAGGATTTTGGAAACTCAAAAAATCTTGATGAGCTAATCTATAGAACACCTGGATACAAGGGGTGGCAACAGGAATATTGGTTGAGCCATTGTGAGGATTTCTGCCAATTTTTAGGATATGTACGATGGAAGGAGATTAATGAATTAAAGGATGAATTGAAAGCTGATATTGAGAAGCTGAGAACTGAAATGGGATTAAAACTTGATGAGTTCGAGAAATCACTATATGATGGAGGATTTTCTCAAGGTTATTTATTCCAATGCCTCAAATGTGGGAAGTATAGATTATCATGTGACACTTTGTAGAATTATAAGAATCAGTAAAGAAGAAAAATAAATTACAATTCTTTATTACTTTAAGCAACTCTCAATCCATTTTCCACCTTACGATCGGGTTGTAGTAAAATAACTTCATTATTTTTTTCGTTTATCAGACCTAAAACTAAGACTTCAGACAAAAAGTTGGCGATTTGTTTGGGAGGGAAATTTATAACTGCCAGTACTTGTTTTTGTAATAATTCTGATTCAGAATATAGCGTGGTAATTTGTGCAGAAGATTTTTTTATTCCCAACGGTCCAAAATCAATTTTAAGTTTAAAGGCAGGTTTTCTTGCCATATCAAATTTCTTGATTTCAATTATTGTTCCTACCCGAATATCTATTTTTTTAAAATCATCCCAAGTAATCAAAGTATTAAACCTACCAACTAATTAGAAATTGATTTAAGTGTCACTTACTTTCTAACGATTAAATCTATTTTGCAGTTGAAAGATAATATTCCTTATTTAATATTCTTTAATTAGAATAATCTTAGTTTCTCTCAATCTTCATCCTGCAGAAGTTTTTATTCTGAATTAATAGCTGGAGCTCAATATTCCCATTTAAATCCTGCGATTATTGAACAAAGTTAAATCATTTGAATTTTAAAAAGCAATCTTTATTTTCCTTCTTCACATCTTTTTATGGATGTTCAACAGTAAGGAGAAGTTGAGACTAATTTAGTAATTTATTAAACTATTATCTTAATAGATAGGAAATTATATTTAAATAAGGAAAAAATCAGTGAATGGTGATAACTCAATCAAAAAAAAGATTCTTGGATGAAATTTATTTAATGAAAGACTCAAATTTATCACCATTTGTGGTGAAATTTAATAAAACGTTAAAAGAATTAAGTTTTTATACAAAAAAGAGTGTTAGGAAATTAAGTGATTTAAAAGAATACTTTTACGATGAAAACACTGTAAAAAAGATCTTAGAAAAAGGAAATGATCCTGAAATTTATTCATTTTGCGATATTGAACGACCAAAAGTTGTAGGAGAACTTAATCTAGGATGGACACAGATAAATCCCGGATTGATTGGAAATGAATTTTATATGACCAAAGGACATTTTCATGGCCCTAATGAAGCAGAGATATACTTCTGCCAAGAAGGGGAAGGGATTCTCATTTTAGAAAACCAGAAAACGAGAATCATTCATCCAATGTATATTACAGAAAGTTCAATAGCTTATATATCTCCTGGATTTGGCCACCGGGTAGTTAATGTCGGGAAACTTCCCCTGATTTTTATCGCAATTTATTTAGCAAATAGTACTCATGATTATGAGAAAGTCAAAAGAGAAGGATTTGGGATATTAGTTGTGAGAAATCAATCTTCACGAATACCCTACAAAATCATTCCTAATCCAAAACGAGATAAGGAAAATCTATCTCAAATTTTGCCATTAAAACAATAATAATGAGGAATAAATGTGTTATTGATAGGTACTCATGCTGTGGATATTACTCCTAAGATAGGTGACATGATGGGTGGTTATTGGTATTATGATAAGCGAGTTGAAGGTGTTAGAGACCCAATCTTCGCTACTGTTCTAATAATGGAGATCCCTGATCTAATATGTTCAGTTATAATGCTGGATGAATGGATAATCGACAACCAACTAGCGAATGAAATTAAAAGGGCTATCGAAAAAAGAACTGGCATACAAACTGAAAATATAGCAATTGGTACAAATCATCCTCACTGCTCACCTACCACCATTCCTGATGCTAGTCCAAATGAATTTCCAATGGTCGTAATGCCAGGAGACGACCCTGATGCATTACGACAAGAAACCAAACCAAGGAGAGAACGTTTAGTTACCTTAATTTCTGCTGCATCCGAAATAGCTAATCAAAACATGATCCCCTGTAAAGTTGGTTTTGGTAAAGATATTATTGAAGGTATAGCGCTTAACAGAAATGATCCAATTAATGGACCTATTGATAAGGAACTCTCTGTTGTGAGATTTAAGCCTGAAAATGGATCTGCTCCTATATTGATGACTAATTTTAATGTACATCCCACTGTAGGCCCTCCTGCAACAAAATTAGTTAGTGGTGATCTAGTTGGGGCCTCAAAAGCTCTAGTTAAACAAATTATGGGGAATAATATACGAATCATTTATACATCAGGAGCATTAGGAGATGTTTCAACTCGCTTTACACGAAAAGAAAATAGTTTTGCAGAAGTTGATAGACTAGGTCGAATATTAGGTTTAGAAATAGTTAAATCAGCTGAATTATTAACGAAATTTACAGAAATGGATATTAATTTCATTAATAGTGAAATGGAGCTGCATATAAACCAAATAACTGACCTACACATTGAAAAACAAAAATTAGAAGAAGCAAATAAATTGCTTGAGAACGCAAGAAATAGCAATCTTGAGTCTGCTTATGTCAAAAAATTGGAGGATAATGCAAAAGGAGCACTTTTTCGAACACGAATTGCTGCTTTGAGTAAAAAAGAACAGATGATATTCGCTAATCAAACAGCTAAAGTGCCTTTACAAGCTCTTAGAATCGGAAATATAAAATTTTTATTTGCTCCTTTTGAGATTTATTCGGCAATAGCATTAAATGTCAAGAAGTATTCTAATGACCCAAATGTAATCATAGTAGGTCATACTAATGGTTATTTAAGCTATATTCCTACTGATTATGGATTTAGAGAAAAAAATTATGAATCTTTTATAGCTACAGGTGTTAGAGGTAGTGATAAGGTATTAGAAAATGCTTTCTTAGATTTATTATCCAAAGTTTGAATTATTGTTTTAGTCATTATTTTAACCACTTTATTTTAACCACTTTGGAATTTGATAGTTTGGATGATGTTATAACCACACTCTTGTAAGAATTATTTTAGCAATAACTCCATTGCCTTTTCTTTTATTTTTTCAATAGTAATGGTATCAACAGTCTCTTCTACGTACTCTAGTAATAAACTTAGTTTTTCAGAACATGTCACGGCTCCTATCACTAAATCAACCAATGCTAAAGGAAACATACCACCAGGATTCATGATTAAACGATCTAATTCTAATGTACCATATATTTGCGGGAAATCTAAACGTGTAAGATTTGTTATAGCAGTTCCTAGGAAAGGCTTTTCTAATGAGTCCATTTTTTCTCTTTTAAGAATCGAGAAGACTACATCATTTCGTTTGCTGAATGTTGATAGTTTATGGTACCGTGAAGAATCTGATGGGATGAGTCCTCCTAACATCTTGTAACTAAGCGATTCCATAATGCCTGGTTCAAGATGACACCAAGTAATAAGCTCTTTGAATAGATTTTTGTTTGAATAAAGCGGTTTAACTCTTTTCTGAAGATTTCGAGTATTTTCCCAGAAGGAGGATTTTTTATCATACTTAAACTTGAAGTTAACACCACTAGCAAAATATCCCATAGATTCCCCTGTAGGTTGCAAAAGACGATCTCTAACATTACCAGCAATAGCCATATTTGGATTGACTTTGCCATCCTTTATAATAGATTGAGCACCTGCAAACGCAGTAGCTAATGCAGTATTTACTGTAACCCTCTCTTTCCTGCATCTGTCCACTAATGCAGAAGTTTGTCCTTTGGAAAGCTCAATTAGGAGGATTTTATGACTGTACCTTTGCCAATAAGCTTTACTCAGACTTTTGTAATCATCTTGATCAAAGTAAATTTCCTCCTTTTTCCAATTCTTATTGATTCTATTAATAAAAAATTTTACAATAAAATTAATGGAAATATCTCGAGGGAAATTATTTAAATCAACTGGAAGTGGGTCGGGTAATACTTCAACTTCTCTAGATGGGTCCCCAAGATACATCATTATATCTCTTGCAAGGTATGCCAATGACATTCCGTCGCATATAATATGATGACATATAATAATTAATTCAGATATTTCTGGAGATTGTACTAGAATAAACCGAATAGCAGGACGTTTCTCAAACTCAAAAGGAATTTTGCTAGCATTATGATATATATCAATCCAGTGATCATCCGATTTTCTTGTTATGATTTCTATTGGGATTTCTTTAACCCCTTCAGGTGTGAACCATAGATTATGCTCTTCATCTTCATATATTCGAACCCTGAGGTTCATATGTCTCTGTCGGACTTTATTAAGAGCATCTCTTAGTAAATTTTCAGAAATATTACCTTTTATCCGAGCTATCATTGTAACGATCGCATAAGGGGATCGATTAAATATACGTTCTAAAGGACTAACCTTTCTTACAGTTTTCTTAAGTTTTATTATTTCTAGCATGTGCTGCAAGACCTTGTTTACGTATTTATAAATCTGAATCACTTTTTATATGTGATTCGAGCAGGTCAAATGATACTAAATTTTGAACTTTATAAATATTTTCATAAAAACACAAAAATTCAGAAAAGTATTTATACTAGTTTGTGAAAGTTTATGACATATTATGAACATTATTGATATAAAGAAAGATTTTATTAACGTTATGGAAGAGAAACACACTGGTCTTCTTTTTCCTAAAAATTATTTTGGCTGTATGATGGCAGTGTTTGTAGAACAGAAGCCTACAACACAAGATAAAATACAGAAACTTACAAGTTATTCTAAAACAACAATTTCCCAAATGCTAAAACTTCTTCAACTTAATTTCCCTTTAATTCTAATTAAAAAACCAAAAATGAGGAAAAAATACTATTCAATAAATATTCCGACAAGAGAGTTCATGATTACGTTTCTAAGGATGTTAATAGATGTATATACAGATAAGGCGGATTTTATTCTTCCATTAATTGAAGAGATTCAACCACATATTAAAAAACATCAGAAATTTCAAAATTTCGAAGAATTTCTTAAAAATTCCTATAAATATGCCTCTATCTATATCAGTCTACTAACAGAAACAGCTGAAGAGTTTAATAATTTTATTAAGAAAGGAAAAATTGATATTAATGATTTAATTAACGTTGATCTTGTGAATTCCCCTGAAAACCAAAAATACATTAAAAGTCTATTTAATTTTTCCAAAATACCAAAAACAGACTTGATTCAACATATGGAAGATAAAAAATTATTTAAAATCTATATTGAACTCAAAAATAAGTTCTACACAAAATTTAGAGAAAATTTAACCTCAGCACGATCACAAACCGCGATTGCTAGAACCATACTTGGTACCGAATTATTATTAGAAAATCGACCTTTGACTCAAGAAGAACTGGAACATGCGACCGGTTTTCAAAGGAGTATAATCTCAGAAACTTTGAAATCTTTATTAAACATGAAAATGATTCAAATTATCAAGAAATCTGGCGATCGAAAAAAATATTACATGATTGTTCAATCTTGGGATGCTAGAACGATCAATAGATTGCAGATAAATATAGGTTATGCAATTGAGATGAAAAAAAAAATCAGCAATCTAATCAAAATGACACAGCAGATCGAGATAGGCGAGGATAAAATGTCATTACTCGGCTTTTTTCAAGATATTTATCACGCTTATGAACAATTTGAGCAGTACTTTAAATTCTTAGAACTAAAATACCTAACCATTCGATTACAGGAGTATTTGGAAAATAATAATTCGAGTTCGTTGGCTTAATCATTGGGTTTCATAGTAATGACTACATTACCTTTCTTTCGCCATGTATCAACGTAACGATGGGCCTCGACAATCTGTTCCATTGGATAGGTTCTATCAATCACTGCTTTGAGCTTCCCAGCCTCTATCAACTCTGTGAGTTCTTTGAGTAGGGAATTAACATTTTTTTTCTTTATTTTATCCGAATTTTTATCCACGTTGAGATAGATTCCTGTATTCTTTAAAGATTTCTTAAAATCACCCGAATATTTATCTACCGCGTCAAAGATTACATCATAGGTTTCGTCGCTTTGAGTAAAGTCCTCTTTAGTATAATCAATCACCCTATCTGCCCCTAATGATTTTACTAGTTCTAAATTTGCACTACTACAAACTCCAGTAACTTCTGCTCCATAATAAATTTTGGCGAGTTGAACCGCAAAGGAACCCACACTACCAGAGGCTCCATAAATTAAAACTTTCTGTCCACTCTGTATGTCTGCTTGTTTTATAATACCTAATGTAGTAATTCCCCCAGAAGGAATAACTGTAGCTTCCTCAAAGGTCATATTAGAGGGCTTTAATGCCACTGCTCCATCTTCTGCCATACATTTGTACTCAGCATATCCTCCAAAACCAGACCAAACTGTTGAGGCATAAACTTTATCACCCTTTTTGAACTGTTGAACCTCTTTGCCTACTGCTTCAATTTCCCCAGCAAGTTCCATACCAAGGATTGCTTTTCGCGGTCCTCTAATTCCTAAAAACAGGCGTGCGAGAAGTAATTGCCAGCGAGGACCTGGAATATCGAAACCACGCATTCTAGAATCCCCTCTGTGCACTGTTGTCGCAAAAATTTTTATTAGGACTTCATTGTCCTTGGGAATTGGTTTAGATATCTCTTTAATTTGGAGAACTTCTGGGGGGCCATATTTTGTACATACAACTGCTTTCATTTTATCTCTATTTTCCATTTATTCAACCTCAAATTTAATTATTATTATGTATTAATGGATAGATTAAATCCTTTAGCTATAAGCCATACAGCAAAAGCCATTTCCTGCAGTGCTATTGGAATAAATAAAATATCTCCAGGATCGATTATGAATAATTGTATCAAATACCCTGTGATCATTAGAATAGCACCTACAAGACCCCAACCTGATAACCATCGAGGGATGAGTTGGGATTGATATAAAACATGATTTAAAACTAGAGC
>JAEOUE010000116.1 GCA_016839515.1 Candidatus Hodarchaeum mangrovi | reverse complement strand
TATTTCTTTTAAAATAAAAAAAGGTTATATATATGGCATAATAGGTAGAAATGGAGCAGGGAAATCGACATTCCTTCTAACATTAGCCAATTTAATTTCATATAATGGAAATATATTCTTTAAAGGTGTTAATTTAAAAAATATCCCCAGTCATAAATTAGCTAAAGAAATAGGAATTATTTTTCAAAATCCAAATCATCAGATCTTTGAAAAAACTGTTTTTGATGAAGTTTTATTCGCTCCTAAAAATTTTAAAATTTCTGAATCTCATGAAATTGCTGATAATCTTCTGCAACAGGCCGCTTTAGAACAATATAAACAATTCTCACCTTTCACTTTATCATATGGAGAAAAAAGACGGTTAAATCTAGCTTCAGTCGAAGTGTACGAACCCGAAATACTTTTATTAGATGAACCATTCATTGGTCAGAGTTATGGAAATATTAAATATATTTTGGAAAGAATAAAGCTAAGAAAAGAAAATCAACTTACAACAATAATTGTTTCTCATCGTATTTCTCTTCTCGAGTCCTTTTCTGATTATTTACTTCTATTTAAAAAAGGGATTCTAAAAAATTGGTATTCTGCTAAAAATAAAGAGGAGGAAAATAAATGAGTCTTGTATTTAATGAGGATTCTAGAGTTGTAGTTAAGGAGACCAATCCATTAGTAAAATTCATCTTTGTTTTCTTTCTATCCATTTTATTATTCAATTTATATGATCTTATCAAAATATATTCGATTTTAATCTTGATTTTAGCTTATTATAAAGTGGGTAAGTTTCCATACAATGTAGCAAAACCTCGTATAAGAATGATGATAATTTTCTCAACATTTATTTTAATAGTACAGGTTCTTTTTGTACACGATGGAAAATTTTTATTCTATCTCATCCCAAATATTAGTATTTTTGGTCCCTTTATCCCAGTTTATGAAATGGGTTTATTTAATGGATTATTAATAATAGGTCGATTTATTGGAATTATTGCAATTAGCTGGGTTTTTGTCAATTCCACCAATCCATTTTCCTTTGCACGATCTCTTATTAAACTCAAAATTCCATATAGAATTGCCTACACAATGGCATTATCGTTACGCTTTGCCCCAGTTTTTACAATTGAAACAAATATTATTCAAAAAGCTCAAAGTGCTCGTGGATTGAATACAAATCCAAATACCTTTCGAGGTTTAGTAAACTTGTTAAGATACACATTAATTCCTTTGATTGGATCAACACTAGAACGTATTAAAGATATAACGATCAGTATGGAGGGAAGAGGGTTTGGTTGCTATTCTGAACGAACTTACTTATTTGAAACACCTTTTTATTTAAAAGATCTGCTTAAATTATTTATTGGAACACTATTAATTTGGATATTTTGGTTTATATGAACAAAAAGAATATGATTCTAGAAAGCAAAATATTTTTGAGAAATCTAAAGGAAGAAATGATTACTCTAAAAATAGGAAGTAATGAGTTTAAGAGATCCTACCTAAGGATTGATTATTCCTAATAACTAAAAATCCTCGTTGAATCATTATAAAAAGGATCCTTTTATCATCCTGCTAGTTTGGAACGTAATAAGGGAATACAATGACAAACAATGAAGAGTTTCTAGAACGTCCATTGATTCAGCAAAGAATTGTATTGATTTCTATAGATGATTTATTTGGACATGAACAAACCGTTCGAAGTCAAATTGATTGGTTAAAAGAAAATTTACAAACTCTAGGCTATTTTTTTAGACCTATTTTAGTTGCAAAGGGTTATAATGTTGTACTTGATGGACATCACAGAGTAGAAGCTTTAAAAGAGCTGGGAGGGAAAAAAATCCCTTGTATTGAAATCGATTATTTAGAAAATGAAGAAATCACGCTTGATACCTGGCATCCGCTTTATACAGGGGATTTAGAGGGAGTAACTTTTCCTGAAGTTCTAACAAAGCTGAATATAACGTGGATTGCGATTGATACTTTTGATCTTTCTATATTAGCTGATCCAAGGTATGGATTTACCTTAATCACATCTAATAAGAGATTTCGTTTAGAGGGACCACAACAGGATATTTTTGATAAATTCCTTAATACTTTTAATCCCAAAAGCTTTGAATATTCAAAAACTGTTGATTATTCAATCTCTATGGTGGAGAAAGGGAAAGCTAAATTTGCGTTACTTCGAAGAAATGTGACTAAGCAAGATGTAATAGATAATGCAATAGCAAGAAAACCATTTGCACCAAAAACAACCAGACATATACTTTCTTTTCGCTATCAAGATATTAAAGTGCCACTAGATGCATTATACTAATTTAAATTTTTATTAGGTGAAAAAAGTGGAAATTAAACTAATTCAAGCAACTGGAACTAATGGAATAGTAAAAGGAATGTCAACTTCTCGTCGAAGAGAAAAAATTGAGAATATTCCATTTAAAGTCTTCAGTTGGGGACATTGGTCAGTATTAGAACACTCTTCTATGACTGTTCAAATAAGTGGAATAAGTAGAGCATGCACTCACCAGCTTGTGAGACATCGGATTGGAAACACCTATACGCAGGAGTCACAAAGGTATTTTGATCCTTTAACAGACCCTGATTGGTTTATTATTCCTCCTCGCATTCGGAATAGTCCTGAGCTTTTAAAATACTATATTGAGGCTAGGGAGAAAGAAGCTGAGGAATATCGATTTTATCTTGATAATAAAATTCCAAAAGAAGATGCAAGATTTTGTTTACCTAATGCCTGCAAAACGACCATCACCTGGACCTTTAATATGAGTTCGTTGATTTGGTTTTTAGAACAACGATTAAAACCAGAGGCTCAATGGGAAATTAGAGAACTTGCTCAAAAACTATTAGATCTTGTAATGTCAATTCCAGAATGGGCTGAATTTTTAAAACATTGGAAACCTGGGACTAGGAGGTAAATTCAACCTAGATTAATCGTAATCGTTCAATTTTTTTATTATCTAGAGTAAGATAATAGGAATATAGATCAGCAGTTAAACAAGAATGGACTGGTAAAATCAAAATTACATCTCCAATGGCTAAATTTTCCATTAATTTAGAGTCATTCACAGAAATTATCCCATGTTCCTGCGAGATTGACCTAATATAAGCATTAGGAACAGATTCTGTCCAACCTGACTCAGTAGGAAGGGCAATTTTACCATAGATTTTTTGAATATTACCTTGTATTAAAGTCTCTATATAATCTTTTGATAAATGAATTGCGCCTCCATAAATCACGATCTCATTTCTAGCTGGATATTTAGCAATTATAGGACAGGCAATACACATTGCTATATCACTTTCATGGCAAGATCCTAGAAATCCTTGTTGTAAATCAAAAAAAACCATATTTCCAGGACGAATTTCATGAACATAAGGAAAAGAATCTAATGTGCTTGCTGTTGGTGTGTCTCCAACTGAAATTATAAGATTTGGAAACCCTTCTCTATTTAAAACTTCTTTGAGCTGAATTAAATTTTTTGAGGTTTCATGATAAATTTCAATGATTTCCTCTTTTGTTTTAGTATTATAGGTTTGACCAGCATGAGTTAAGATCCCTTTCAATTTTAGTTTCTTACATGATTTAATATAATTTAATAAGTCAATAATATTTTTGAAATCGTTCCATAATAACCCTGTTCTCCCATAACCGACATCAATCTCTACAAATACATTAACAGGTTTGATCAAACTAGATTCTATTTTTTTAGCTGTATATTTAGATTCTAATAGGAGATTTAAGTTAATAACTTCAGCTAGTTTATTGATATTTGATATTTCCCTTGTATTAACTGGAATAGCTATCGTTATATCATCCCATTCAGTACTGAAATATTCTGCCATTCGAACTGAGGAGACAGTGATATTTTTTACTTGGTTTTCTCTAAACCAAGTGCCAATGGTTCTTGACTGATGTGTTTTAAAGTGTGGCCTGAATACAACATTGGAATTAGCCGCTTTCGTCGCGATTCTGTGAATATTTTGTCGAATTTTCTTTTCATCAATAATTAATGTGGGAAATTTAATTGAATCCCAATCCATCTGAAATTTTACCTCGAGGCAAAGAGAAAAAAAGAACTACAAAAAGCCTTGCTTACCCTAGCTGTTATAATTTTAGAAATAAATAAGGGTTTTATAGAAAAATATTAGAGGTAAGAACTGTAAATGTCACTCAAAGAATCTTACAATAAATTAACTTCTCTTATAGAAGAAACTTTATTGATTGGGACAATTCAAAATATTCTAAATTGGGATTTTGAAACTTATATGCCTCCCAAAGGGGTGGAGCAAAGGGCAAAACAATTTGCTTATCTAGCTAAAGTAGCTCACGAAAAAACAACAGATCCCATTATTGGAAATTTATTGAAAACAATAATGGAACATCCTGAGTATAGAACCCTCACAGACATCGAAAAAAGGAATCTCTATCTTATAAAGCGAGAATATGATAAAGAAACTCGAGTACCATCCGAATTAGTGGCAGAAATTGCAGCACAATCAGCAAAGACAATTCAAGTATGGAAAGAAGCAAAAAAGGAAAAGAATTATCTACTTTATAAACCTGAATTAAATAAAATTTTAGCACTTACGAAGAAAAGAGCCCATTATATTAATCCTAATCTAGAGCCATTTGATGTATTGCTTGATGAGTTTGAACCAGGAATGACTTCTGATATTATTACCAAATTATTTAATGAACTGAAAGCTGGATTAATACCCCTGATTGAAAAATGTATTACATCTTCAAACCAGCCAGATATTTCGCTACTTAAACGAAACTGCCCAATAGAAATTCAAAAAAGGTTATCAACCTCCATTGCATCCATTGTTAACTATGATCTTGAACGAGGATCCATTGATGAAACCGAGCATCCATTTACAACAGGATATTATGATGATGTACGAATAACAACACATTATTATGAAAATGATTTTGTAGATTCATTTTATTCAGTCATGCATGAAGCGGGTCATGCTTTATATGAGCAGAATTTGAATCGTGATTTTCTTTATACATCTGTAGGAAATTATTGTAGTTTAGGAATTCATGAGTCACAAAGTCGATTTATTGAGAATATTCTTGGGCGTTCACCAGAATTTTGGGAATACTATTTACCAATCTTCAAAAAGATCACAGGAGAGATCTTTTCTGATGTTAAAACACATTCATTAGTTCATGCCCTCAACCGGGTTATACCATCAAAAATAAGGGTAACAGCAGATGAGGTGACTTATTGTCTGCATATTATAATCCGGTTTGAAATAGAGCGTGATTTATTAACAGGTAAGATTTCTGTTGATGAATTACCTTCGGTTTGGAATAGAAAATATAAAGACTATTTAGGGGTCGATATTGAAGATAATACTGAAGGGGTGATGCAAGACACTCATTGGGCTGGTGGTGCCTTCGGGTACTTTCCCACCTATGCATTAGGCAATATTTACAACGCTCAAATGTTAAATGCCATGCTCAAAGATCTCTCCAATTTTAAAGAGTTGATTAAAACCGGCCAGTTATCACCTATTATCAATTGGATGATTGAGAAGGTACATAAACCAGCTAACATGTATGACCCTCCTGAACTAATGAAAAGGATTACAGGAGAGGAAATTAATCCTAAGTATTTCATTCAGTATCTCGAGAAAAAATATTCCAAAATATATGGATTTTAATTCTTGTTCTTCTTTTCTTTTTATTCTCTAATGTCTTGATGAGATGAGTTTAATTCTCGGATTTTTTTTCTAGAAAATCATAAAATAATATGAATGTGTATATTTCTAACAATTAGTTTAATTATAATCTTGGGGTCATTTATTATGAAAGAAGGTACAAAGCTTCTCGAACAGCTTAAAAAAGAGTCTGAAACCACAGAGGCAACAGAAGAGCTAACTAATTTAATGGATAAAGTTGAACATGTTCAAGAGCGATTAGGAATTACTGATGAAGTTGCACTTGGAGTGAAAAAACAGCTAGAACGTTCCTATGAGGAAGCGTTAAACGCAATAATGTCAGTTTCAGGCTCTGAAGACCAAATTGCTCAAATGTGGGGATATAATGTTGGTCAAATTCTTTATGAATATTTAAACAGACGAGACACAGCTGAAGGGCGTCAAGCTTTAAGTTTTCTCAAAATGAATCTTGGTTATCATTTATCATTATATGGTTATTGTGGGGAAATTCATTTTGCAAATTTTATTATGGGTCTCGCATTACGTTTTATGGTGGGTTTTGAGAAGCTTAGGGCCAATATCGCAGAAATCCAAGAAGAATTAAATAAATTTGAAGCAATTATTAATACAGAATCTAATTCAAGACCTAAATTGTTCCAACAATAGAAATGTTTTACACAATTAATTGAAATTTATTTCAATCTGGGAAATAAACTAGAATAATAATAAAAATAACTTACAAAAATTTCAATATGCTAAGTAAATCGTTCCCTAACCCTTTAGGGTGCTAAAAAATGCTCCTGGTGACCTATCATGGAAGGTTCCACTCAAGAAGACATCAAAATCTATCCAATATTCTCACACGAGAAAATTCTCTCATTAGTGGACTCCATCGATACAATTTCTGTCAGAGGAACAAATTATAAAAAAAAAGCCTTTGTTTTTACTGATACTGAAAATAATAAATGGTTATGGAAAAAGTTAAGTCCTAAAATTCTTTTAACTGAATATATTATTTCCATATTAGCCCAATTTCTTGAAATACCAATTCCTCAATCTATATTATCAAAAATAGGACATTCTTATGGCTTACTCCAATTTTGGATTGAGGGAGGTGAAGAATTACAGAAGAGTAGAAACAGGATAGAAACAAAGTTAAAGGAATTAATTGTATTTGAGGCCTGGATAGGAGCTTTAGATCGGCATGGGGCTAATTATCTTATAACTTCAGACCAAATTTGGGCAATTGATTTTGAAGATAGCTTTTCAAACAAAACAATGGGAAGTGAGCTTTTTCTATATTATCCATGGTTACGTGAGACGGATTTCGATTCCGAAGTACGAAAGATTCAATCAGAAATCGATAGAAAAAAATTGATCTTCCTAAAAAATAAAATACTAAAAGAGTTTCCTCTACCAATGGATTCTAGAGCAAAGATTGCATTAATGAAGTTTGTAGATGATATATTCACTTTTTTATCAAAGAATAGTAAAGATTTATCTATTCTTGTTGAAGAATATGTGTACTATAATTCAGAAAGTAATAAAATTTTTGATGCCTAAAAATAATTAGGTGAACAATTCCTGAAAGAGCTAAATGTTAAGGGAGATATTTGTTTAAAGAAAAAATGTTTTCATTGTTGTGTTGAAACTGAAATGATTTTATCTCCAGAGGATATCAAACGAATATCTGATCTGGTGAAGAAAGACCCAGCGCAATTTTCAATGAAAACCGAAGATGGATTAAAAGTATTAAGGAATAAAGAACGAAATAATGGAGAATTAGTTTGTTTTTTCCTAAATAATGAAGGTTTATGTTCAATCTATGATCTACGACCGAAAGGTTGTACTTTTTATCCACTGATCTGGGATATGAAACAGCATAAAGTCATAAGTGATGATTATTGCCCATATTATAAAATGTTTAACCAGTTTATTAATAAGTTTACACATGAGGTCGAGGATTTTGTTTTTCGCTTATATGGAGAGATTTAATTTAAATAAACTTGCGAATCAAGAAAAGAGAAATATAAAATCATCTAGAAATATGTCTATTTATGAAACAACTTCGCAAGATAAACGCTGTTAAAAACAGTCAACCAACCCTAGAAGGTGCTGGAGTTAGGTTAAGACGAGCTTTTGCTCATAATGAAGCAAAACTACTCGATCCATTCTTATTACTGGATGATTTTCGTGGAGACAATCCAGAAAGCTATATTGCAGGATTCCCTTGGCACCCACACCGTGGTATTGAAACAGTAACCTATATGATCGAAGGGAAAATAAAACATGAAGATAGTTTAGGTAATGGAGGAATTATTGGACTTGGTGATGTACAGTGGATGACTGCAGGTTCAGGAATAATCCACAGTGAGATGCCTCAACCATCCTCAACTGGAAGGATGGGAGGATTTCAATTATGGGTGAACCTTCCTGCAAAATCAAAAATGATGGCTCCACGATATCAAGAAATTAAGGAAGAAGAAATTCCTAAGTTGCATTTTCCTAATAATATAGAAATAAAGTTAATAGCAGGGAATTTAAATGGAACAAAGGGACCTGTCAAAGATATTGTCGTTGAACCAACATATCTAGATGTTACAATACCACCTGAAATCTCATTCACTCTAGATACTAATAAAGGGTTCACCTGTTTAGCATATGCAATTGATGGTGAAGGATATTTTGATGAACAGTCCGTTAAACAAATTAAGGACACTCAATTAGTCACCTTTGATGATGGGGAATATATATACGCAAAAGCAGGTAAAAATGGATTCAGATTTCTATTTATTAGTGGAATGCCTTTAAAGGAGCCTATTGCCTGGGCTGGGCCAATCGTGATGAATAGTCAAGCAGAATTGCAATTAGCGTTTGAGGAATATCGACAAGGTACTTTTCTGAAGCATAAATAAGGGACTATCCATCTTCCTAGATCTTTCTCTTTTTGCCTTATTTTTATATTAGGAAGAATGCAAGTTATTTTTTTTTTCATATTTTCTTCTTTAAAAGTTTATACTTCCTTTAAATAACTATTACTTTGATGCAGTAGAGATAAATTATTTTTCATGGTTAAATCAAACAAATTTTTAGCTTTATTTACCTAGAAGTAGGTTTAGAATCTAGCTTATATATGTTAACATTGATAACAATAGTAACATTTTTAAACAATGATAATTCTGTTAACACAGAACTAACAGGTTGATGGAAAAAATGCTGGAGCGCATTGAACAGGAATTTTTTCTTCTATATCCAGAAAAATATGTAAAGATGGTAAAAAATATTGTTGAAAAATACAATAAAACTGCACACAAGGATTTCCATCGTAAAAATCATAGATTGGTAACTCCAAATCCCCATAAAACAAACCCTAAATGTGAAATCGTATATTTTCACCTTCTTCGATTTTTTTAAGGTTAGAAGGATATCAATCAAGGAAGTATGCAAATATGAAAGAGGAAGAAAATGAAGAATCTTACAACGAAGATGAATGGGAAGATGATGATGACAATGATGAAGAATTAAAATGGGAATCTGATAAAGCTAATAAGCATCAATATAAATCTTCTAAATCTTGGGAAGGTATGAACTCTATGCCCCCGAAACCTCCTCGTCCCCCGAAACCTCCTCGTCGTCCTAGGATACCTGAAGTAATTGGTATAAGAGGACTTGATTATCAAAAGTATAGATTAATTGTGGAAAAAGCTAGAGAGCAAGGAAAGACAATTTCAGACTTATTAAATGAGATAATCGATAGCTATTTAGTTCAAGAAGAGGGGTATATTGGAAATATTGATTCTTTAGATTTGAGTTTAGAGGATTTAATGGAACTTGAGGAAACTATTAGATTCGTGGATATTAAACGATTAACTTTTGGTCCTGATATTGATCGTAAAACGTTCAAAAAGGTTAAAGAACTTCGAAATGTTGATCAAATTTTTGTTCCATCCCATCTTTATCTTCTTACTATAAAAATCGCTCGTGACTGTGGTAAAATCGAAAAATATTCGAGTGATACTCCCCCCACTATTATTACAAAAAGCTTTGATGGTGATGTTTCTCTTCCCCGTGATTTTTTTAAAATTTATATAGAAAGAGATGAAAAAATACATCTTAAAGTATATGGAGACCTATCGATTGCTTCTGACGTTTCATTAGATGAATTTCGTTCTGTTATCCATTCTCTTTCCATAGATGGGGATATCTATGTTCCTAAAGTATTGATAGGAACTATTTATGCCATTGGTACTCTATATGGCGAAGTTTATGAAATCGAGTAACCTAGTGCATCCTTAGGAATGTATCAATTTAAATGAAAATGTTTTTAAAAAATAAGTCAGATCAATCAGAGCACTCCAGAGTGAGAGTAAAGGAAATAATATTTAGAAGAGATAATAGATGTAATAATTAACAATGACCTTGTAATTAGTGGTTTTATCCTAAAATTATCTTCGTTGTATTTTCAAATTAAAGTTATTCAGTAAATTTATTACTCTTTGCACCAATTAAACCCCTTAAAGAGGCAAGGAAGAGGACGAAAAGAACTGTTAGTGTATTTAACATCCAATCATGGTAGAGAAAATCTACTGCTATAAAGAGAAAACAACTTCCGACTGGTAAGAGGGCATTCGAAATAAATCTGAAAATGGTTCCAGATCTATTTCCTAGACTATAACGAAGAATTATGGGGAGATAGCAGATCGGTATTAATAGAATGACTAAAGGCAAAATCTGAGGGGCTAATCCAAGGGAAAGATACCCTAATGCAACTAATATTGCTAACAATGTTCCAATTAGAAGTCCATAACAACCTGTGCAAAAATATCTACCTTTAAAAAGGAGCTCATGGCCTTCTGAAATTAATGTTTTAGGGTGATGTGAATGTGTGATCTTAATAAATCCAAACTTTGAGGTATAGGGCAGATCGCTAAGATTACAGGTTGATTTATGTTGGAAATTGCCAAATTTGATACCTGAGAGATTAATTGCAAGAATTATTGACCCAAATATCGTCATCCATAAGGGTCCCCGTGGATCAAAGGCTTGAAAGATTCCAAGAATTAAGGTACTAAAAAAGGGGATAATGATGGTACCACTCATGAAGAAAAGAAGATTTAAAGTAGAAGGTCCACATCTACAAGTTACATCTGAGCAAGCATTTGAACAAGCTTGATTACAGGCATTTTCACACGCTTGATCGCAAGCATCTTGGCAGTTACCTTCACAACGCTCAGTGCAAGCATCTGTACAGCCCTGACAGACATTTGTGATACAATTTTCTATACAATTATTTTCTGTGCTTGACAAATTATATCCCTTCTAGCATCTGAAATAAGATAATAATTTTGTAAGGAATCCATATAGGAATTTAGTTAGCAAATTCTCCTGTATTTATTTGATTTTCCCTTTATAAATTATTTCTCCATCATTACTAAATATGGTATATGAACCTAATTTGTTTCCCCATTAAGAATCAAGTGAAAAAGGTAATGATTTAATACAATATCACCAATTATTACCTTATTTTACCAAAAAAGATGAATTAATAAATTCACTTAATAAATCCAAAGCTCCAGCTACTCCTTTTCTACCAAATCCAATTCTAAAATAACGGTTGGGGTAATTAAAGGTTGAACCAGGAAGAAGCAATACATTTTTTTCTCTGGCAAGATCAATATAAAATTGTTCAAATGAAGAGTCTGATTTGAAGCAGGGAAAAGCAACTGAACCAGCTTTAGGAGGAATATAATTAAAAAATTCCTTAAAATTGGCAAAAAATTCAGAAAATAATTCATGATTCTGATTGATGATATTTAAGTTGCGTTCTACTATTGTATCTACTTGTTTTAATGCAATTTTGGCCAAAAATTCACTTGAAGCACTATTACAGATAGTTGTATAATCTTTGAACATAGATAATTGCTTTAATAATTCTCTATTAGGTGAAGAAATCCAACCAATACGAAGTCCAGCTAATCCAAAAGCTTTTGACATGACCCCTAGTGACACTCCGTTGTCATAAAGATCACAAACTGCTGGTAATCTTTGCAAAGAATTATATTCTAATAGTCGATATACTTCATCAGAAAATAGATAAATATTGTTTTCTTGTGCAATATCGATGATTTGGTTTAGTTTTTGTCTCGAAATATGAGTACCAGTCGGATTATGAGGAAAATTAATGATAATAGCTCGTGTTCTAGGATTAATATCATCGAGTAAAACTTGAAGATCAAGCTCCCAATCATTTAGAGAGTCCAATTCCCATAGAGTTACTTTACATCCAATGGTCTGAGCGATTTCAAAAAGAGATTGATACGCAGGAAATTGTACGATGATATGATCTCCTGGATTTAATAAAACATTCATGAAAATAAAAATAGCTTCTTCTGCACCAGAGAAAGTTAGAATTTGGTCAGGTATAATAGTAGTATATAGCCCTGAGACTAATTCTAATAATTCAGGATCTCCTGCTGACTCAGTATAGCCCAATCCTTGCTTTTTAAGAGCTGATAAAGATCCTTCTTCCATTTCTAAAAGATCATTGATTGTCAAAGGTTCACAATCTGAGGCGCATAAATTATAAGCTGTCTTAAACTCATATTTTGCAAAATAACGTTCAAGCTTAAATTCATTTAATTTCAAAAGAAAAACCTGCTATTTTAAATAAGTTTTTAAATTAATTAATAGTCACAATCCAGTTATAAGGATCAGAGATTAGCCCATATTGAATTCCAATTAATTTATCATATAAGGTTTGAGAAATAGGACCAATTTCAAAGTTATCAATAACATATTCTTCCGTTTTATAAGTTAACGCCCCTACAGGAGCAATAGATGCAGCAGTCCCACTTCCAAAGCACTCAGTTAATGTTTTGTTTTTAATACAATTAATAATTCGCTCAATAGAAAGTGCTTCCTCATTTACTTTATATCCTAGATCTTTTGCCATATAAATAAGGCTTTCCCTAGTAACTCCCGCTAAAATAGTTCCTGACTGCAATGGAGCTGTATAAATCACGTCATCAATAATGAAAAAGATATTCATTGCCCCAACTTCTTCAACGTACTTTTTATGTATAGCATCTAACCAGAGAACTTGATCACATCCCTTTTTTGTAGCTTCTTCCCCAACTAATAAGCTAGCTCCATAATTTCCTCCAGTTTTAGCAAAACCTGTCCCTCCAGGTGCAGCTCGGATCCAGAAATCTGAAACATAGATTTTGACTGGTTTAAACCCTTCTGGGAAAAAAGAACCTGAAGGAGATAATATTATGTAAAAAAGAAACTTTTTTGAAGGTTGAACACCTAGTCGACCATCGATTCCTAACATTGTAGGGCGAATGTAGAGAGAAGAACCAATTGATGATGGAATCCAGTCTTTTTCTAATCGAAGTAGTTCTTTTAATCCTTCAAAATAAATATTATCATCAATTGAAGGCATAACCATTCGTGCAGCCGAAGCTTTAAATCTTTCAACGTTTTTATTAGGTCTAAAAAGATTTATCGACCCTGATCGTGAAAGATAAGCCTTTTGTCCTTCAAAAATACTTTGTCCGTATTGTAAACAAATTGCGGCAGGATCCAATACTAATGGTTCATATTTTTGGATAATAGGATCACTCCAACCCTCATGATAATGAGAAACTAACATTCGATCAGTAAATATTTGACCAAAACCGAGATTTTCCTCTGATTCATATTTTGGCTTTAATTCTTCCTTAGCAAGGGGAACTACTTTAATTTCCATGGTTATCAACCATTTAATATGACATCGATTGATGAAATTATAAGCATTCCTTACTTAGATAGAATCCCATTTTGCTTGGAGAATTATTCAAGTTTTGGTCTAGATTATTTGGAAATATTGTAACATTAATTAATATGAGAGAATATGGTCTTCAGCCTTCTCGAGAGCTGCTGCTGCTTTTTCTGCAAGATATACTCGAGTAATATTGTGATTTGTAAGCCAGCCAATTAATTTTAGAATGAAACATGAGAATTTTGAGGAGTAATTTACTCCTCAAATCCAAAACTAAACCCTGTAACTGTTTTTACTGGATCAAAATCATCTAAAATTGTTGCGAAAATCTCTTCACTAGATGGGGAAACAAAAGTACTAATAGGAAATTGTGTTCCGTAGTTTGCTTTTAAGCATTCTTTCGCCATTTCTACCAATAAAGGCCTATAAGCTCCTTCTGATCCTTTTCTATACGAATGAAATCGTAAAATAAGAGTATCCTTATTTTCTGGAGGCAGTTTATAAATAAGAGGAGCTGAAGCCATAACTAGATTGTCATCTTTATACACAAGAATACAATGTCCTGTAGCAAATACTCTATCCGTAAAATACGTTTTTACGTCTTCATCAGTGGGAAATTGGCCATCAAATCGGCCATCTTCGCGAATTAATTCAACCAGCTTATCAATATCGTCAAGAGTTGCAAGTTGGGTGGTATAACCTTCGAATTTCGCTTCATTAAGTTTTTTTAACTCAATATCATATCGATAGCTTCTTGTTTTTTCCTTTAGCCCTTTTTTCTTAAAGAATTCTAGAATTTCTTTTCTTTCAGATGCTGCATTTGCTCTTATTGTCATTGATTCCTTTCGATTTTTTACATAAGTTACCATTTCATCGAAAAGACGATCTTGTACTCCTTTTGGGCAGTTTGTTAAAGCCCATGGAAAGCCGATGTGAGTTTCTTTAATAGCAGGATAGTCTCGTGCTTGTACATAAGCCAAAGGCTCTTTTTCTTCAGTTAATGCGATTCTACAAAAAACAGGTTTTTCCTGCTTATTTCGTTGAATGATTGACTCTGGGGTAATTGGAGGGGTAGGGTTATTTGTTTCATTATAAATTCGGGCTTGATATTCTTCTAATCCTTTTTCAGGTTCCCAATCAAAATATTGAATATTCATCATTTCTAACCTCAAAACATTTAAACTCAAATAAATGAGATTAGTCTCATATAGCTGAGACACTTTAAAAAAATATTTTTTGTGGCAACTCTTATATGAAAAAAAATTGGAGAGATTAAATTGAACTCTGAAAATAATTTTGTTGATGAGATTTCTTATTTACAGCCACTTGTCAAAGATATTACTGACCCTGAAGTTCTTAAGCTGTTTCAAGACCCTAATCTCAATAATATTCTGAATATCCTTCGAAAAACTAATAATCCTATGACTGTTGATGATTTAAAAAGAGAACTTGATGCTTCAGGTGTTGAAAAGTCTAAAAAAACTATTTATAGGCATTTAGGAATTTTGGAAAACTATAAATTAGTTGTATCAGCTGGAATGCGAAAATTTCCCTACAAAGGAAAGCGTAATACCCAAACCCTTTATATGAGAACTGCAAAAATCTTTTTTGTAAAAACAAAATCTGAAGAGGTGTGTGAAGAGACTGAAAAACAAAAGTATCTCTATTATACAGGAGTGGCTAAAGTATTGGAATCTCATCTGAACAAAATTGTGGATGTAGAATGTTTTAGAAACAATTTGATAGACCTATTCTCAGCAAAGGGGGAATTAGCTCAAAATTTAATTAGAAATGCTGATAAAAGTCTTGCCGATTTAGTGAGTCAGTTGAATTGGAAAAATATAGAGTCATTATTAGATACTCTGAGGCTCCTCCTTATATTATTGGATGAAGATTCATGGTATACTAAAATCTCACATTGTTTTAGTAGCGGAAATCAAAAATAAGGTCATATTTTCAGTTTATTTTAATTTTGTTTATTTTTTTATCTAATAAATGGTCAAATAGATCTGAAAAATATTCAAATTTTTCTCCTATTAATTTTTGAATAGATATAGGGTTTTTTTCAATAGCAGATAAGGTTTTAGAGATGTTTGATACTTCTAACATATTATTGGCTTGAAATGCGAGAAGAATAATTGGTCTATCTACAACTTGCCAACTAACCCAAAATTTTTCACCTAATTTTTTTCTTACCTCCTTTTCTATCAAGGTTTGAGATTCTAAAGTTAATTTTTTAAGCTCAAGGGCAAAAATTACCATTAATCCTTTCTTAAGAACACTTGGGTTCATTTGAATTGTAAAAAAAGCAATAGAATCGGAATGGAGTGTTTCGATTCTTCGTCTGAGGGTTTTTACTGAAAGATTTGTTTTCCTAGAAAGATTACTCAAGGTTATTCTTGCATTATGCCGTAAAAGAGATAAAATATACCATTCAATATCATTAATTTCTTCTAAATTCCTTTTAGGAATCAGGGTTTTGATAGAAAGAGGTGGTAAAACTGGAAATACGATGATCTCTTCAGTATCTATTTGTTTCAAAACTAAATCTTTCATTTGTGCTAATTCATTATTTGATAGATAGTTAATAATTAAAAACGCCGAATCTAATCCTATTCCTATGGCAGAAATGTTTTCATTCTGGCCAAGTTTTAAAAAAGTATCCGTATTAATTAAAGAGGGAAATTTTATCCAAATAATGGCAGTATTTAGATTTAATAATTTAGGATTTAGCTCTACAATATATTTCTTTATGATTTGTTGTTCTTCTAAAATTTTCACTCTATTTTTGATTGTATTAGATGTAACTCCGTATTTTTGAGCAAGAAAAGTAAAAGATACCCGACAATTTGAGCTTAATTCAAATAAAATAGATTTATCGAGTAAATCCAATCTTTTTACACTCTTTTAAAATTGAAGGTTACTAGAATCTTAAAGTTTTCTTTCGATTTCTGGGAATTTTGTCCTAGCTTTATTCCTAAAAGTGAATTCCTAATTGCCTAAACCTTGATTAAACCCTAAAACTAAGTATTAATTAGTTTTAAAATATGAGGTGAAAAATGTGATCTTTATATGGAATTTAAATTCAATTATTGTAGGTTTTTTATTTGGACTTGTAATGGCAATAGGATTAGGTTATATTTCAGATGAATTAGTAACAGAAATGAGAGAAGAATCTCCAAATGATGAACTAATTAACTCTGTGTTATTTTATAGCCTTTTTAAATATCTTCTTCCCCTATTATTAGTAATAGGTTTTGCCTTACTAATTGGACCATTTTTTACGTGGTTTTATGAGCAAATCTTGCTTCAGGAATCGATTTTTGGTCTAAATCCAAAATTAGTGTATATTGGAGGTTTTCTTTTATTTTCTTTGTTATTAGATTTTGCTGTATTTTTAACAAGGACTCCCTATCCTTTAATGAAGCTGATTGCTAACTCTTGGATGTTTCTGATGTTTGGGTTGCTGATCCCAGTTTTAGTGAACTGAAGAATAGCATTCTAAGTATCAGATTCTTCCTTCTCTCCTTTTTTTCCAAATATTCGGATATGATATGGCTCAATTTTTACAGTTAGCCATGGAACAGATCGAAATAGCTATGTTTTCTGAAAGTTTTGATTATGGTGAAGATGTAAAAAAAGCATTACTTGCTGCTAGTGATTTCCGTTAACGTATCCATGTGTTAGAATAATAGAAAGAATATTATAATAACTCTTTCACAATAGTTGCTAGTTGTTCCATTTTTACCATAACATATTGCAAGGGGGCAATTTTTCGTGCAATCCCTGATAAAAGGAGTTCTTGAGTTGTTTTTAAATGTTGAAAAACAAAAATATAGTCATTAGTTTCAATAGTGGTTTTAAAAACATCTGTAACACTAAATTCAGACCCAATCCTTTCATTTGTTGTTAAACACAAATTAGCGGGGATAATTATTTGTTCTGCTAGTTCGCCTTCCTCAAAAACTGGAAGACCCTCTTCTGCTGTATAAATCGAGACTCCTCCTAGCTCTTTATTCTGTTTTAAAAATTCTCGAATAGCCTCGCTTACAGTTTGAGCTTTAGTTGACTTTATCATCAAAGTACGAATAATTTCTCCAATCGCAAGATAAATAGACTGATTAAATATAGAAGTTGCACGATAGGTGATTTTATTATCATAAGGAGAAACAAAATATTGTTCCATTGTTTCTATTACTTGTTTTTGAAGATTTTGTATAATCAAATCATTTTTATGAAAAAAAACATAGATTTCCGCTTCAGGGGAATATTGATTTAGTCTCTTAAGAGCATGGTCAAAATAGAATTTACTAGTACTAATTTGATCCATATTAGAGACATCCACAACCCAGATTAACACGATTACATCAGAAAAGATAAATTCTGCTTGATCACCTACAAATACTGAAATAAAATTCTCTTGCCCTCCACAATCGAATATTTGAAACGCACTGTCTAAAACCCCTTTTGTCGAACGGGTATAGTTAATTGTCGCAGCGTAATCCATAACCTCTTCTGGGCTTTTACCTTCAAAAACAACTGATTTAATGCTTGATTTCCCAGAATGGCCTAAGCCTAGAAAGACTACCTTTTGAATTGTTTGAAGAGTTGCCATATTGATTTTTGAAATGATATTCTTTTAATTAAGCTTTTCTAATATATTAGTTAGCATTGCATTAAAAAGAATCTATAATTCATAACTCATAGAAATATGATAATACATCTCAATAGACAAATTACTTTCTCAATAAGCTATAAAATCAAGGGATTATCGTGAGCGAATGGGTTTCGGATTCAGAAATTACTCAAAGGTTAGGTTATAAGATTCTAATCGCTGGTCTTTCTGAAGCAGGTAAAACAGCGGTTAAACGTATTTTCTTTTTAAAAAAGAGAACTGAGGAAGTTAGTTCCCTATCTGCTACAATAAACTATGAAAGACTATCACTTAATGTGAAAGATACTCCAATTAACATCGTTGACCTTGGAGGACAGAAGATTTTTCTAAAGAGGTTTCTAAGCGGCTTTAGTCCGTTTGTTTTTTCTTCTGTAAAAACTTTTATTTATTTAATTGATGTTGCAAATAAAACAACCCGAAATAATTCGATTCAATATTTTGCAGCATGCTTAGAAAAACTGAATACTTTTTCACCTGAAGCGGAAGTCTTTGTTTTTCTTCATAAAAATGATTTACTTCGTGCTAGCCCAAATTATGAAAGTATTCATTCTCAATTAAAGGAACAATTTCAACTTGAATATAATCCTAAATCATTAAGATTTTTTAGAACGACGATTTATAAACCTGAAACAGTTATTGATGCATTTGGAAGAATCTTTGAACTCGTAATGCCTTCGCTTTCAGAGAGTGAATTTGTAGAAGGGCGTAAAATCGGTTTGATTGAGGAATATGCTGATAGTTCAATTATTTTAAAGAAACCAGAAGCAGCAATAACTTCAGATCAACCTGTTGGATCACATACAATTTCAATAATGCAAGCTGATAAATCTAAAGCTGGAGATCCTGCCATTTTACAACGCCTCCAATCCCTTTTGTCCACTGCTGTTACTAATAAACCTCAAGCTGAAGCTAAAGCTTTTGCGGAAAATTCCCTAAATAATAAAATGACACCAGAGCCAGTTCAAAATGAAAATTTTATTTCAGAAGCCAGTAAATCTTCTTCTACATACCAATCCTCCTTTCCTAAACAACCTGAGACTGTAACGGAAGAAATAAAAGTTGTTTCCTCTGAATCTCTTACCATTGAGAAAGAATTAGAAAATAAGCAAATTGTTCATCTTATTGATTATTATCGTATTGAAAAAGCACAAGCAATTGATTTAATGAATTCTGGGTATGTTGATCTCTTTGAAATGGCAGCTAGATCTGGGATCCCTGTTCCTCTAGTACTAAATGTCATATTAAAATACATCCCATTTGTTAAGAACCAAAAATTAAAACATATTAGTACTCTGAATAAATTTCGAATTACGGAACTTTTTAATGCATATCTTAAAAACTTAATCGCTGAAGATGAGATGGTTCAATGTTTAGTTATTGCTACAGAACGTCCGAATTTATCTATAGCACAAATTGCTGAGGGTTATTTAAAGGATTTAAGAGAAGAGCGAAAAGTAAAAGAAAAGCAGAAAGAGAAAGTTAAAGAAGAAATTGTCCTACCTCCAGCCAAAGAAAAGCCAATTGAAAAAGCTAGTATCGATATTCCTGTGATTTCAGAAAATATTGAGGGGATAATAACTTTGCCAGATACTCGTGACCTCGGATTTAGAATAGAGTTAGCTGGGGAGGAAGCTGTGAATGTTCAATTAAATTTCTATATCTTTACTGGTCAAAATAAATATGAGCTTATTGGTGGGTCAATTCTTTCACCAAATGTAACAATAAATGAGCTCATCTACTTTATGGCTTATGAATTGAGTATGTTAACTTTGGGAATCTTTGAAGGTGGAAAAGCTTCTCTCGATTTTGCAGCGAATATTATTCATAAGGCAATCCAGAGTCTAAAAGTCAAAAAATTAAAATCAACAAAAGATTTAGTTACGTCTCCGAAAGAAGGATCGATGGATATTAAAAAAATCCCGTTATCCGAATTCAAAGTTCCATTGGAAGTTCAGGTTCAAGGTAACTACCTTCTATTACCAGATAGTCAAGGTGTTGCATTTACTTTAGAACCAAAACCAAATGGTAATGCTAATTACATTTTATCGTTTCTACAGAGAGGACATCCCATTGGAAATGTTGAAATTGATGGAAGCCTATCTATTGAAGGAATTAGTCACTTAATTAAAGATAGAATGCAAATCCCTCTTGAAACTGATGGAGCTTTTGATTTTGCAAGCCGGTTGATTCATGCTTCTCTTCAGACATTTATTCAAGCTACCGCTAAACAGAAGAAAAGTTGGAAAGATCGTATCCCTAAATTCATACCAGAACAAGTTGATAAAAAAGAAAAGGAAGTTGATGAGACTTCTGAAAAATTAAAGCATTACCTAGCTCTTTTAGAGGATAATTGAATAAATCATTTTTCCTCACTTAATAAAAGCTCTGTAGTTCCATAAATTTCTTGATAAGACAGAATAATCTTTGAAAGATATTTTCGTAATTCAAAAATATTCTTTAAGATCTTTTCTTTTTCATTGGGTTCCTTATCCATGATGATATGTATTTGATGTACTTCTTTTTGAATTTCAGGGACAAATTGATTAACGAGAGGGAAGAGTTCTTTATGAATCAGAAAATTAACAGTGATATTTTCTCTTCCTCCTCTAGCTTCAGGACGCTCAAGTGAAAAACCATAGGTTAAAACACTAATTCTAGTACCTAGGGCTAAAACAAAATCATAACCTGAAGGCACTTCGATTTCAAAATCTTCAGAGAATCCTGTAACGCTGAATGATCGATCAGACATTTCAACAAGCTTAGCAAAATTATCCTTTAGGATCTCAGGAATTACGATTATTGGGATTGGTCCATGACGTTGGTCGAAAAAGGATACAACTACTCCTATAGTATGAGTATCGAGAGCGTTCACAACATCAGAATCTATGATGTTTTTTAATTTTGCTATTACTAGTTCTTTATCAAGTCCTACTATTTCAGGTTTTCGAATAAATTTGACATAAACTATACTACCAATAATTACTAGAAATACAGCTAATCCTGCAACTAAAAGAACCCATTCAGGTAATCCTGGTACCCTATATATTAATCGCTCATTTTCTATTCGATCAGGATAATTTCTAATATCAAATGCGTTTTCATTAAGATTTCCAGACAAATCCAATGTAGAAACATAGTATAAGACATTAAAATTTGATCCATTAGCTGAAAAAGGTATGCTTACTGAATAAATCTGTACTAAACCTACAGTTCGTTGATATATCATTTCTACAACATTATAATCTTCTTGTGCTAAGAAAGCTCCTTCTCCTTCCTCTATTAGCTCAAAATAGTAGAAAAGAAGTATTTGTTCAGCGCCTGAACCATATTCCTCAATTTCAGCAAAGAAAGTCAAGTTTGTTGGATTTGTATCTTTATCTGGTTTGAAATAAACACCAAGTGATCCAGCTGATTTAGACACTCGTGGAGCAACTCCATCAATTAAAGTGAAATTAAAACTTTGTACAGTTGTTACTCCTATATTTGATCGTGCAGTAATGTAAACAGTCGCTATCGTGCCAAAATAGCTGTTATTTTCATTGCTTAATAAATCATATGAAAATCTCCAATGTCCTGTAGAATTAGGTGCCATAAACCCAGAATCAGATAATATTGCTCCATTTATAAATAAATTATACCTAACTAATTCAATAGAATGATTTAATGCATCAGTTATAAGTGATGAAATCAAATATTGTCCATCAGACTCTTGAAGAATCTCCGTGGTAATATTTTCAATGCTTGGACGGCTTTCAATATCAAAGCTAAAGGGAAAAATTGTTGTAGCATTTCTAAAACCATCTGATGCAATTACTTCTAAACTCCAAATATCTCCTGGAGTAGTATATTTACTTGAAATAGTACGAAGATTATCAAATTGTGATAAATAATTTCCATTTACACTCCAATAGAGATATGAGGAATCATTATCGCCAATGTCTACATCAAATAAATTAATAATTATCGTGATGTTTTCGTCTTCCACAAAGAAACCGCTATATTCATTTCCATCAAGTGAAACGCCTAAAACTATAGGAGCTTTATTTACAATTAAAATCGTTTGAGAAGAGATATTTAACGACCAGATCTTGAGATCATCAGTAATTCTTAAGACTGCATACCAAATTTCTCCTTTTGTAGTTGCAGTACTAGGTAGGATTGTTAAATTATCATACATCGGAATATAAATTGAGTTTCTAAACCAATTAATGTCTGATTCATACCAGAGTATAAAATCTCCATCAACATCAGTAAAATTCACATTATCCAATAAATCTAAGACTAAATCAGTATCTGCATATGTTTCTGTCCTATTATGGGAATTACTTTCTATTATGACAGAAAATACTACTGGTGGACTATTAATTATTGATATTGGTGGAGAACTCTTCCCAATGCTAGACCATTCAAATCCATCATAAACAAGAACTTCTACACTCCAAATGTCTCCTTTTAGGGTATTTATAGGATTAATAGAAGTAAAATTTTCAAACATTGGTTGAATTATTCCTTTATTCCGCCAGATGATTTTTGCTTCCATAGAAACTTCAGGATCATTATCTAGATCAAAATAAGCCCAAGAAACATTCAATGGATCAATAGTATAAGCAATGGATGATGTTCCATTAGCTAATAGATTTACGTTATAAGCAGTTGGTTTTGCATTCCTAATCATAATTGTAGAACTTGTATTGACCACAATAGCCCAGTTAAGACCATCGTGAGGCTGGACCTCTACAGTTATATTATCTCCTCGAATGTAATAATCAGAATAAAGCCTGATAGTCACGTAATAAAGATTTATCCCTTGTTCTACTGAGATTACTGTTGAATTTTCTGTTCCTGAAATAAGGAAAGAATTCTTATACCAATAAATGAGTGTTTTAGAAATGTTTATTGTATCTAGGTCGTAATCATAAAATGAGAATTTAATATCAAGATTTTGATCTGATCTAACATTTGGATTTAAAACTTGGAACGAAGTAATATATGGTAAGCTATTAATGATTAAAATTGATGAAGAGTTTACCCATTTGCTGTAGCTTCCAAATCGGTCTCTAATACGAACACCAGCTTTCCATATTTGTCCTCTTGCTAAATAATTAACAGAAACGGTTGGAGTAGTTAAATCAGACATTAAAATTCCATTACGATACCAACGGTATTGTGCTCCTACAACATATCCTTCAAGATCGAAATCAAGATTATATAAAGAACTACTTTCCCCAAAATCAGCATCATATGCTGAATAATTTAGAGATAATTTTCCTGATGCGTAATAAATTGTACTATTATTAGGAGCGAGAATATTAGGCTGTCCTTGAACTTGAGGAATTGCATTTCCGATAATTAATCTTACTCTATAACTTTCCCAAACCAATCCAAGACTTTCTCCATCATGAGGAGTGATTTGGATTGTAATATAATCACCTGCCGAGAAATATACATGTGAGAGTGTCCAAACTCCATTAACAGTAATATTCCCCCCACCCTCAAATTCAATTGTCCAATTAATCTTAGTTTTTCCAGTATCAATAATATCATTATCAATATCCTTGAAGGAGTAAATAAATCCTACATCTTGAGAGGTGTTACGACCACCAATTAAAGTAACACTTTCTAAGTAAGATAATGAGTTTAAAACTGTTATTGAAGATGAAGTAAAGTTATTTGACCATGCTTCTCCATCATAAACTCTTACAATATATTTCCATACCTCTCCTTTCTTAGTAAATGCTACTGTTACTTCAGTATGGTTATTTAGTTCTGAAATTTCTTTTGTTCCATTCAACCATACAATTGAATAGGTAGTAACACTATCTTCATCAATATCATCAACTTGAAAATTAGCTAATAAAATATTTGATGTATACACGTTAGAAGCTGGAAATATTGTCGCTGTTATTACTGTAGGAGCTGTATTTAAAATTTTAATTATTTCACTTGTACTCCAGTTTCCATAATCATTATAAATATCCTGTGGACGAACTGAAACAGTCCAATTATCACTTTTTATTAGAGACGTAGAAATCTGCTGCATTCCATCAAATTGAGGCTGGTGAACTCCATTTCTAAACCATTTAAATGTTGTACTGGCTTCAGGATCTCCATTTAAATCATAATAGGTATAATTCGCATACAGATAACCCCCAGCGACTGGATTACTTGATGTAAGGTTTACAAATAAAGCTTCAGGAGGAGTATTGGGAGATACGCCAATACTTATTGTGGCAGAAGAAAACCACGAACTTATGGTAGTGCCATCACTTACTCGCATTTCCACACGCCATAAATCAGTTGTTTTAGTAATTGTATTCGATATAATAAAGGTATTATTGACATAATTTTCAAATTGACTACTTGAAAAATTATATCGCCACCATCGTATTTCCAACGATGAAATATTGATACTGTCAAGATCGATGTCAGTATAAATATAACTTCCATTTAGATCTGTAACATTATCTACAGTTCCTGGAGTTGAAAAGCCATTAATTTTAACAATAAGACTTGGAGGACTATTTTGAATAGTAATAATCTGTGATTTGACTTGATTACCTAATCCAATTCCATCTGATGGGGTAACATTGAAGTAAACTTGATAACCTTTGCTAGTTACACTAAAAGGTAAGGTTTTTAGATTATTATATGCTGTTAACAAAAAATATCCAGATCCATTTCCATTATCAAGGTACCATCTAATTTGGCTTCCCTGTTCAGTATCTCCAGTATCTGCGTCTAACCAGACATAAGCAGCAACTAAATTAGAGGAGGTAATAGGGGCACTTGGAGTTAAAGAAATCCCTGTTACAATTGGGATTGAGTTTTGAATAGTTATATTTCCTGTTATACCCCAATTACCAAAATCTTTGCCGTCTTTTGGGTGTACCTGAACCTGCCAAATTGCTCCACGGATTAATGAAGCTGCAGTAATATTTTTGCGATCATTGAAAGCTGATTGCAGGATCCAATGTGAACCGTTCCATTTTTCCCATCGAATTTCCGTCCCAAATTCTAGATCATTCTCGGTATCAGCATAATCATATAAAACAAATAGAGTATCGTTACTTGTTACAGGTAAATCTAAAGTTAAAGGATTTTTAGAAAGTTGAAGATTCGAGATACTTGGCGGGTTATTTGCTACATATCCTGGATGAGTAGCTGAAGTGAATGTGTTTCCATTTGTGTCATTTACAGTCACAACAAAGTTAATTGTTCCTTCTATCATAAAAATAGTATCATTTACATATCCATAAGTTGTATTTCTCATAACAGCCCATAGATCAGTCAGATCTCCCATATTTTCATGGTAGGTAACATTTAGAATAACTGTATCGATGATTCCCCAACTATCTGATACATTAGCTCTAAATTCTTTGGTATCAGTAAGATAAATCCAGTCAACTACTGTTGGGCTAATCGTATCGTAATTAAAAGTGACTGATTTAGTATTAGATGGTTTAGTGAGATAGTTTCCTTTATTATCAGTTGAATTACTAATAGCATATTCAATATAATCATTATATGCAACTGTAGCTTGGTAAATCCAGATTCCTGTTCCATTTTTTGTCATAGAATATTCTGTTTCGTTGATTTGTATTTTAACACCAGAGGTAGTTGAATCCCAATCTGTTACGTTTGCCCAAAATATTGGAGTGCCCTGACCGAAATCGTCAACTCCAAAATCATTAATAAGGGGTGCTTCATGGTCATATTCATTTCCGATATGTAAAACTGAACCAGGATTTACTTGGGTAATGTAATCCATCTTGATCCAAGCGTTTTCATATGGAATAGATCCAATTCGTAATTCATCAATTCGTCCATCAAACCAGTCTGAAGTTCCCCATGCACCAAGAGCATAATCATCATTTCTTTCAGAAATTACTAAAAACCTAATAGAACCTGCTTGAACCCCATTGACATAAACACGTAATTCATTAGTGTTATTATCATAGATATATGTGATATAATACCAAGTATAAGTACTTAAAGCACTACCAAATGTATATGAACCTGAAGAATCATCTATTGTCGGAATAAAATCTGTAATTGCTAATTGAAGCCAGTTAGGGTAAGACGCAGTTCGATCAATGTTCAAAATGGTTCTCCAGCCATTACCATTTTCAAAATTAATCCATGCTGAAATACTAAAGCTATTAAATTGCATATTCTGGGTTGAATATAGCTGATCGTTGATGCCATCAAAATCTATTGCATTGCCAATTTTACCAGAAACAAGGTCACCGGAACTCATACTACCAGATGAGGTCAAATTGAATCCTTTTAATGAATCATCAACTATTTGTCCTACTGGTGATTCTTCAAGATGATAAACTGCTTTAAAAGAATTCCATGTATCATATTTCTGTTCTTGACTTTCAATAGTACTATTGCCATAATACATCGAGAGAACAGTACTGCTGCTAAGTGAAAGTGTTTTCATTTTTACCCAAGTTTGAAGATGAGCATGTGTAGAGTTAAAGTCTTGATCTAGGATTGAAATTTCATGGGTTAATTTAGTTCCTGTACTATCGTAAAAGGCAATATCTTTTCCATTCGATTGTATATCAGTTTTTAAATCACTATCTTTAATATCAACCAATAAAGGATAATCAAACAACTGTCCATTATTACTATATTTGATTTCTACATAAACTTGTGTGATTCTTAGCTGAATAGTCGAAGTATAGGTTATCCTCCCTCTTACTCCTAGCTGAAGATTTGCAAGGTCGTCCCATGTCCAGCTAGATAATGTTAATGGGTTTGTTGTCCATGTATCAGTAAATGTAGAATAACTATATGATGGCCAACGTGAACTTCCATAGTAATTATTATTGTTTAATCGGATGAAACTTCGTGTTTCCCCTGATATTATAGACCCTGTTCGTCTTGTACGAGTTTTTACACTTAAACTTATTATATCTCCTTCTAAATCACTTATTCCCTTAATGAAAAAAGAAGTGTAGCGGTAAGAATCATTAACAGTAGTGTAAATATAGGATGAATCATCATCAGCTACTTGTTCGTCATATGTTTGATAATCCTGTGTTCCACCAGTCTTCGAAAAGTGATTCCAAGTTTCAGTATAACCAGGTGCACGAGGATATTGAAAAATCATTTCTTCATTTGATCCAAAATAAGAATTATCAAGAATAATATCCTTTTTCCTCCCGAATGAGCTATCGATCCACCAATTTTCGTTTTCTTGTTCATTGCTTATACTATAAAATTCAACTGGTGATTTTATATTGTTATATTCTGTTGCTACTCGATCAGATGATAACTCCTCTTGGATAAAGCGAATTTCATCTATCTTTCCATCAAAATAATTAGAAAGATTATGATGTGCTCCAATTGTAAAAGATGCAAGATTATTTGATGAATAGAAATCATCATTACCTGAATAACTTGGAGCTCCAATTCCCCATAGTTCACGGATTGCTGTGTCATCATTTCCATTAATATAAATATTCCAAGACGAGGTGTCAGAATTAACTCCTGTATCAAAAGTTATATAAAAGCTGTACCACCCAGAAGGTGCAGTATTAAAATTTGTTGAGGAAGCCATATGAATTCCATCATCATCATCATCTCCTTGATAAAAATGAAGTAATCCATCTGTTTCATCAATGTAAATCAAGTAGCCAGTATAATCTGGGCTTTGTGGATAAAATTTATCGATTATTACATCTGATGTTGTTGCAGTATCTCGATAAAACCATCCAGATAAAGTAAAAAATTGGTCTCCTTGTAATTCAAGAATATCAAGATCACCCATTTCAATATAATCATTAGTCCCATCTAAATTCTGTGCTAATCCACTCATTCCTGTGATATCATCGTTGCCATGCTGGTTACCATGATTACTATTTGTAGATGAATCTATATGCACATTTACAGCTGATCCTTCATCAATTACTGATTCACCTAAATGCCATACTCCTAAATAATCTGACCAAACAATATCAGGTCTATAATATCCATAATTTGCTTGGTTTCCATAGAACATCTTGATATGAGTATTTTTATCCACAAAAAGTGTATCAACTTGTACCCATACACGTAGTCTTGCGTGAGTAGAATTGTAGGTCGGATTCCATTCCTCTACTTCATAATAAAGATTATTTTTTGTATCGATGTTTGTAAATACCAAATTTTCACCATTATTTGGTAATTTCCCAGTAACTCGTAAATCTGGATCATAAATATCAAATAATATATTAATTAGATTATGGTCAGCTGTTCCTATAACTTTAGAATGATCTATTGTAAGTTGTTTTGAATATCTAAAGAGATCATATGTGCTAGGTCTTTCAAGATTTCCTACTGAATAAAATTTATAGGGATTAAACTGATTCAAATACTCTACAGTTATCCAAGAAGAGGGCAAGGCTGATTTAATAATTCGCGCTTCTTCAATTAATCCATCGAAATATCTGTTCTCAGTTCCACTATTTACATTGGCAATTATAACTGGAACTGTAGAATCCATTATTGAATCACCGTCTTTGGCAAAATTATTTATATCTTGAGCTCCATCAATATATAAATAGACCCTTTCAGATGTACTACTCCATGTAAAAGCAATATGATGCCATGTTCCAAGAGAAATGGTTCCAGAAGAGTCTAAACTCGAAGCTACTGTTCCACCAGTTCCATCTGTTGAAAGTCGTACTCTTAATCTGTTACTGGTCTCAATGGCTAAAGAAAAAATATGATTAGCAGTTACTGAATCAGGTGATTTACATATCACTCGATCATCTCCTAAAACATCATGGAAAACCCATGCCTCAACTGTAATTCCTGTCCAAAGGTTCGAATTAATATTTCCTAAATTAATTAAATCATTCGATCCATCAAAATCAATGGCTTTTCCTATTAATCCCTTGATAAGATCATTGGATGTCATACTTCCCCCTGGAGTACCATCGTTATTATTTGAGGTACTATCGAACATTGTGCCTCCTACAGGGTTGTTATTTAAATGCCAAACTCCCATATAATCAGCTCCCCAAACTCCGGTTGGATTTGCTTGAGAACTAACGGTTGAATTTCCAAAATACATTGAAATTACTGTTGGACTTGAGCTAGATATATCTGTTTTTACCCATGCTTTAAGATTGAGATTTTGTTTATCAAAATATTCTAACTCAAATGCCAGTTTGTTCCCTTGAGCATCGGTAAAAAATAAATCATTTCCATTTATTTGTTGTATGCCTGCCAAATCAGGATCTGATTCTAAATCAATCAATACTGGAAAATTTAATAAATCAATTGGTATATTAGCTGGATTTATAGTGATATTTTTTCGATATGAGAATCCTAAGCCGTTCCAGCTTGGCAATGAAAATGAATCAAGAATTTTTGGTTTTAAAGGAGTAGAAGTTTCTTGTTTAACCAAAGAATAAGAATCCAAGGATTCATTCATTAATCTAGGAACTGAATGGTATACACTTTCTTCTAAATTATTAGGATACTCTAATCCCCTTAGTAGATGTTTAGAGAATTCTCCTACAACTACAGGATTATTAATGGATAAAATTAAGGCACTAGCTATAATTTGGAGACCTAATATTGAAACGATTAAATATTTACCCAATTTCATTATCTTACAACTCATATGTCTCTGATCCTTCGTCTTATTCAATGGTTTAAGAAGAGAACGCAGTAATTCATAGAATTATGGTTGAGTATAAAAATTTCAAATCATGATGAAGTTATCAACAAAACACTCATTCTTAATCCATTCCAAATTAAAATACTCGGATAAATTCTCTAGGGTTATTGTGTAAAAATAAAAATTATACAGGTATATACTGTTTCATTAGAAAGATACTATAACTTTTCTCCTATATCTCATTTGAGAGATTTTTTGTATTCTATGGTGGAAAATTTCTAATGAATCAGAGATTGACTTCCAATAAGAATAGCTATGATGTGGAATTATTATTAGCAAAGGATCATATCTATTCACAAGGGAAAATATTAAGTTCTATGAATACAGAAGCAGATCCACTTGCACTTCAAGTGTTTCAACAAAATGTTCAAAGAAATCTTGGAGATCCTGCTTTATTTCCAGGAACAGTCTTGATAGAGCGGGATTGTATCAATTTTGTTGGAAAACTTTTTTCTTTACCCGAATCTGGTATTGGTGTCATATTGTCAGGAGGTTCAGAAGCCAATATAACTGCTCTTTGGGCAATTCGTAACAAAATAAAATCTGAAAGAAAAACAACCAATTTTCAAATTTTAGCGCCAGAATCGGTTCATGTTTCGGTTGATAAAGCTGCAGATTTGTTAAACATAGATTTAGTAAAAATACCAGTTACTGATAAATATCAAATTAATTTAAAAATCCTTCAAGATTCAATAACTGATAATACAGTCGCTGTAGTCGGAGTCGCTGGGACGACCAGTTTAGGTACAATTGATCCCCTTAAAGAATTAAATGATATCTGTTTAACTCATAATCTTTTATTACATATTGATGCAGCGTTTGGAGGATTTGTTATTCCATTTTTAACAGATTCTGATAACTACTCCCTTTCTTTTACTCTTCCTGCATTATCATCAATGACTGTTGATTTACATAAGATGGGAAGAATACCAATTAATGGTGGAGTATTATTATGGCGTGATAGATCTTATCCAGATGCAATTAAATTTGTATTGCCATATCTAGCAGGAAAACCTGAACAATATACAATGTCTGGGACTAGATCAGGTGCTGCAGCTATTGCTTTCTCGGTTCTATGGAATAAGTATGGTTATTCGTGGTTTAAAGAAAATGCTCTTCAATGTGTAGAAAATACTAAATTCTTGGCACAAGAATTAAAAGAACGTGGTTTTTTTATTCCAATTAAACCTGTTATCAATATCTTAGGAGTTATTCCTCCTGCGTCTTCTCTTACAACTGAAGAATTACATGCTTCATTGTGGGAAAAAAATTGGACTACATCGATAGTTAATGGATTTTTACGTTTAGTTATTATGCCATCAACAACTAAAAATCATTTGAAATCCTTTTTAAAAGTTATTGATACCTTAGTTTAAATTGAATAAAAATTTAGTGAAATTATTTACAAAATACTTTTTAAACACCTTAAGATTTTCAAATTGATTAAGTCTTCAAATTTTTAAAGAATACAAATTCTTAGTATTTAGTTAGAAATTTTTAAAATAAGCAGAAATAAATAATGAAGTAACTCCTGCAATTTATCACAAGTAAAGTTTTCATAGTAGGCTGTGTTAAATGTATAAAAAAGAACATTTAGAATCTCTTTCTGAAAGTGAGCTTCAAGAAATATATCAAAATCTAAAAAAAGATTTTGAAGAGAAATTAGCGAAAAATAGACGGATTAAAACAATGTTAGAGAGAAAATTAAAGAAGAATCAACACGAACTTGAAGAGTTAAACACACAACTTACTCAATTAATAGATGTTCATCCAGAGTTAAATGTCGTAAAAGAAGGATTTGACGACTCAAAAATTAAACATCTAATTACTCAGAAGAATGAATTGGAAAGTACTTATTCAGCCTTACAAATTACTAAAGTTCAGGTAGAAAAATCAATAAAAGATCAGCAAGAACATTTGAAAGAAATGATTGAAGAACAAAGCAATTTAGAGGAGGATATTATAAATTTAGATGATGAGACGGATATATTAACTGAAGATGCTGAAGACCAATCAGAGCTTGCTGAATTAGCTATTCTTACTCAAGAATTTCATCGAATTTCCAATGAATTTAAGGAACTAAATGATCAAATTGAATCATTACAACAAAAAATACATTTGAGGGGATAAATCTAGTGAACAATCTTATTGGCGACATTCTTTCATTAAACGAGGTAATCCATCAGGAATTCGAATCCCATTTAAAATACAAAGCTGATCTTACACGTGAAATTAAAGACATTGAATCTCAAAAATTTATTATAAGAGAAAAAATCAGAGAAATTCAAGAATACATTAAAACAGGTGGAATTCCTCCGAAACAAACAGAAAATTATGAGGAATTACTCTTTACTGTAGAAAAACTTGAAAAAATTATTCCAATTCTCAAAATAGAAATTACTCAGCTTCAAGACCAACTTGCAGAAATGAAATCTGAAGGAAACATCATCGAAACGAAAATTAAAGCTTTAAAACAAGAGAAATCAAATCATGAGAAACAAATTTTACTTGTAAAACAACAACATAATAAGGTTAAACGTGCCTCCTCAAAAATACGAAATGAGAAGGAACGACTTGAGAAAATAAAACTTTCTATTCAAGAGCATGAACAAAAGAAGAAGAATCTTGAAATCTTTCTGGAAAAATTAGAAATTATAAAGGATTTCAATGAATCTAATCTTTCACCAGAAATTAAAACATCAGTTTTAGAAGCTAAAGGCAAGTGGGAGGAAGCGTGTAGATTATTTAATCCAAATAACATCGTTCCATTCCTTGTTAATGCCCATTCTAGTTATCAAACTGTTGTTAAAATCCTTTTACAACTATGCGATATTTTCCCAAGGGATATTTATGATGAAAATTTTGAAAACCAAATAATCACCCTAATGAGCCATGGACTCAAACTTAATACAAGACATTTATCAGCAGTTGAATCGATGTTAGATAAGCTCGAAAAAGGTGTTGAAATAGCTCCATTAGCTAGTTTTTCAAATGAAATTAAAGAATATTATGAAGAAAATTTGCGACTTCTAAGAATTGTTTTATAAGATATTATTGAAAAGAATAGGAAAGGTTGATCTAAAAATTTTTTATTGCTTGGATAGCTTCTCGATAATTATAATTTTGACATAAAATTCTTGGATTTTCTTATTTAATAAATAATGATCTTTAACATTATTCAGGAAATAATTACATTCCTAGCTGCCTTAAATCAGAGGAGGTCTGAACATAATAGAAAATTGATA
>JAEOUE010000331.1 GCA_016839515.1 Candidatus Hodarchaeum mangrovi | reverse complement strand
TAACATAATAGATTACTCATTAGATTTAAAAATTAAGAACTATACGTGTAAAGAATGTATAAACATAGTGTTTCAATTTTAGGTACGGGATTTATAGGTTTGTGTAGCGCAGCATGTTTTGCAGATAAAGATATTAAGGTTATTGCTTCAACTCATAACGAAAGGAAAGCAAAATTAATAAATGAGGGAAATCCTCCATTTTTCGAAGCGGGTTTGAAAGAGATGATGACTCGTATTAAAAATAATAACCCTGAACTCTTACAATGCATTTTAGATCCCATTCAAGCAGTAGTAGAAACAGATATAACCATGATTACTCAAGGAACTCCTATGCGAGAAGACAAAAGCATTGATTTGAGTTACATTGAAAGTACTGCGAGAGAGATAGGAGAAGCTCTAAAGAAGAAAGATAGGTATCATTTGGTAGTTGTTCGATCCACAGTGGTTCCTGGAACAACAAGAAATCTGGTTGGAAAAATTATTAAAGAAGTCTCAGGAAAAGTGCCTGGAAAAGATTTTGGCTTATGTATGCAACCTGAATTTCTTGCTGAGGGCCGGTCCATTGAAGATACTTTAAATCCTGATAGGATTGTAATTGGAGAGATTGATGAAAAAAGTGGTAAGATGCTCCAAGAATTTTATGAATACTTTTATGGAAAACATTTGGAACAGTGTCCAATTCTTAGAATGAATCTTGAAAGTGCTGAATTAGTAAAATATGGGAACAATTGTCTTCTTTCTACTAAAATTAGTTATGCGAACGAATTTGCGAACTTTGCGCAATTAGTACCAAATGTAGATATAATTCAGGTGATGAAGGGTGTTGGTTTGGATTATCGAATTAATCCACGATTTCTCGGTGCAGGAGCTGGTTTTGGAGGTTCTTGTTTTCATAAAGATGTAAATGCGATAATGGCTTGGGCTAAATCTAATGGTTATGATTCAAGACTGTTAAAAGCCGTATTAAGTATTAATGACGACCAAGCGATTAAAATAGTTGATATGGCAGAAGAACTTGCTGGTAATTTAAAGGGTAAAAAGGTTACGTTACTGGGTCTCGCCTTCAAACCGGGTACAGATGATATGAGAGAAGCAGCTAGTATTAGAGTTGTGAAAGAATTGATAAAGCGGGGAATTACCAATATTCATGGTTATGACCCCAAAGCTAATAAAACTGCTAAGTTGGAATTAGGCAATAAAGTTAAATATGCTGAAACAATTGAAGAAGCCTTAAAAGATTCTGAATGTGCACTATTGATTACTGAATGGGAGGAATTTAAGAAATTAACTCCAAGTGACTTTAAAAAATCTATGAAAACTCCTAATCTTGTTGATGGGCGCCGAATTTATGATTTTGAAGAGTATAATAAGGCTTTACCATTCAGAGCAATCGGTAGAATTAATTTAAACTAAATTTATTATATTACCTCTTATTTTAGATTAGGAAAATAGTCTAATAAGATGTTTTTTACCATAATAATTTGATATAAAATAAAGTCACTTTTTTTATTAGGGTTTTAATAATTCCTTGATTTTTTCTATTCTTTTTTCACGCGATAAGCTGTTTTTTATTGGATTAAAATCTCCGTATAAACCTTTATGAAATAAGCCTCTTTCTGTTTGATAAAATATTCCCGTTGTAAATTTGGAGGCTTTTTTGGCAGTAATCATTGCTTCTTCGTGAGAATCCGGTTGTTTATCAAGATATTGAATGTTATCTTTATATTCCTCCCATTTGTGATATGGAACAGCAGGTTGTAATACTTCAATGAATGAAAACCCTTTATGCTTAATTGCCTTAATTAATGTTTCAGTTAAATGTTTTATATCACCAGAATAGCTCCTTGCTACGAATGTTGCACCTGCTTCAATTAATAACGACATAGCATTGAATGGTATTTCAAATGTACCTTTTGGCGTTGATGGTCCTTTCCATCCTGGATCGGTTAGAGGAGAATATTGACCTGTTGTGAGAGCATATACGCTGTTGTTATGAAGGATCATGGTTATATCTTGATTTCTTTTTGCTGCGAACAACGTATGTTCTAAGCCCTCAGCTAAGCCATTTCCATCTCCTGAGAATGTTATTACTTTTAGATTAGGGTTAGCTATTTTGATTCCTTCTGCATTTGAGCTATTTCTCCCATGTAAGCCATAAATCCCGCTCAAATTTAAATAATCGAATATTTTTGCATGGCATCCAATACCTGTTGTAATTACAATTTCTTCCCTTTTCAATCCATCTTTTTCGAGTTCAAGAATTGCATTCTGTACTGCGGTTCTAATTGCGAAATTTCCACATCCTGGACACCATGTTACCTCTGCACTTGTTCTAAGTTCATCCAACTTACTTAAGCACCTCCTTAATCTTGTGTGATAATCGAATAGGATCGAATGGGCGTCCATCATATTGTTTAATCGAAGCTTTTACTCTTAATTTTGCTTTTTCTTTTAAAAGTGATGTAAACTGTCCCGAAACACTTTG
>JAEOUE010000115.1 GCA_016839515.1 Candidatus Hodarchaeum mangrovi | reverse complement strand
TAATGAAAAAGAAGTTGCCCAACATTATTCTTATCGTCCTGGACACCGTAGGGGCCAAACACATGTCTCTCTATGGCTACCATCGGAGAACTACCCCCAACCTGGAGCGCATCGCCGAAGAGTGCACGGTTTACAACCGCTGTTTCGCCCCCTCCTGCTGGACCATCCCTTCCCACGCCTCCATGTTCACCGGTTTATATCCCAGTCAACATGGAGTGCACGAGGGGAATTTTGCTCTGAGTCCGAACATCCAGCATCTCGTCCCGGTTTTAAAACAATTAGGCTATCGTACTTATGGGATATCCTCCAACGGATTGGTTTCACCGGCCTCGGGACTTTGTCCCGGATTTGATTATTTTAAGGACTTCAGCGAAGGATACATCCGTTCAAAAGATAAAATATTTGGGCTTTCCCGCGAATCATCAAATAGAGAACTTTCTGATCTTTCAAAACGTCTTTCCCATAGATTTACCTTAAAGGATAAAATAGAAATATGTGTAACTTATTTTAATGACACAAGAAAAATAATTCCCATAATTAAAAAGTTATCCATTGGATTAAATAATCGCATTAACAAGCTCTTTGGATTAATTCCAACAGAAAAGTCCTCGAAATTTACCTTAAAAAGTTTAATGTTATTTAATAAAATTTTAAATTCAAACAATAAAAACCCATTTTTTCTTTTTATAAATATTATAGAAGCTCATACTAAGTATAATCCACCCTTATCTTATCGATGTTTCTCTAGTAAATTAGACAAGCAAACTGTCCCGCCAAGTATATTTTACCAAACAACTGATCTATCTTCGATAGAAGAGCTTTTAATCGTTTATAATAATCTTTACGACGATGAATTATTATTTCTGGATAGTATCTTAGGTCGGATATGGCAATCCTATAAGCAATCCTCCATATCAGAAAATACAATATTTATAATTACTAGTGACCATGGTGAACACTTTGGAGAAAAATTCTGTTTTTGCCATAGCTTATCCTTATACAATGACGTCCTTTGGATTCCTTTAATTATTCAATTTCCCAAGGCAACGTCAACCAGTGGCATTGAAGACCGATTGGTGTCATTAACTGATTTATACGCTACCATATTTGACCTGGTAAAAAGCCCTCTGCCTCGTCCAGTATCATCTCTATCTCTCTTGTCCGATTCAAAAAAAGAACACTCTGTTTCTCAGTTGATCTATCCTGAAATATGGGAAACAGATCTCAAGGGTAAAGGTAATTTTCTTAGAAAAAATGGTGCGAAATTTTCTCCCCCCATATTTACTGTGGTATTTGAATCTGGCTTGAAAATAATCGAAAACAGGGGTCGAATTTTGCAAATTTATGATTTGAATAAAGATTCTAATGAGGATAACGATTTAAGTTTAAAGCTATCTCCTGCCATTTTAATAGATTATTTTAATTTAATGGAGGAAGTTAAAAAGGAAATAAATTTCACTAACTTAAGTAATGAAAATGTATTTAATAATTATAGAATATTAAATAATAAGAAATTATTAGAAGTATATTTTTAGATTTATATGTCTTAGAAAAACATATTTAAATTCACAATGATTAAAAAGCGCATTCTTCATGTTGTCGGAGGCATGGATAGGGGAGGTATTGAAACCTGGTTAATCCAAATTCTGCAGCGAATAGATCTGGAACAATTTAATATCGATTTTATTTATAATACTGATAAGCATTGTGATTATGATAATGAGTTGTTGTCTTTGGGTTGTCGTATTTTTCGGTTAAATAATACTGAGCCTTTAATTTACAACAAGAAGATTAGGTTTCTTCTACGTAAAAATGGTCCTTATGACATAATTCACAGCCATGTTTTTAGATTCAGCGGATATGTCGTTCGCCTGGCTTATCTATCTGGCATTCCTGTGCGCCTTGTTCAAACCCATTCCGTGAATGAAAACCGAGGAAAAACGCCGATTAGAAAATTATATAATACCTTGATGACCCGCTGGATCAACAGCTACGCCACTCATTTGCTGGCAGTGAGCCGGCAGGCCGCCAAAGGTTTATTCGGAGCCAAAGTCACCCATGATCCCCGATTGTGTTATGTGCCACCAGGTATAGACCTAAAACCTTTTGGAATGGAATTTTCCAAGGGAGAGATTCGGAAAAATTTCCGGATCCCGTCGGAACATTTTGTTGTCGGGCATGTGGGTAAATTCGTTGACCAAAAAAACCAAGGATTTTTAGTCGACTTGGCACAAGATGTTTTGAAACTCCAGCCGAACACGTGGTTTTTATTCGTTGGGGACGGACCCCTTCGTCCAGTGTTGGAGGATAAAGTAAATCAACTTGGCATACGAAAACGCGTTATTTTCACCGGGAGTCGTGCTGATGTGGCTCGGTTGTTGAAGGCCATGGATTTATTTATTCTCCCGTCCAAGTGGGAAGGCTTTGGTCGAGTTCTGGTGGAAGCCCAAGCTGCGGGGTTGCCCTGTCTGGTTGCGGAACATTTGCCACGGGAAGCAGAGGTGGTCACACCTTTAATCAGGCGTCTTTCCCTTTCGGAACCAAACTCGGTTTGGGCGGAGACTGCCCTATCCTTGCTGCGTTCCCTTCCAAATGTTTCACCGGCAGAAGCCTTAACCTGTGTCAAGCAGAGTCCCTTTAATATTGATGTCAATGTTCAGGATCTAGAAAGGATCTATAAGGCATCATTAGCCTGAGTTTATGGAAAGGTCTCCTTTAGTTTCAGTAATCATGGCGGCTTATAATGCCGGTCAAACCATTGGGCCGGTCATCAAATCTACCTTGGGTCAATCTTTTCCGGATTTTGAATTCATTATTGTAGATGATGCTTCTAAAGATAATACAGGAGAAGTTATTGAATCATTTGTTGATTCTCGTATAAGGATGATTAAAAATAGACAAAATTATAATCCGGCTAAAGCAAGAAATATAGCCATCGAAGCATCTAAAGGGAAATACATTGCTGTATGCGATGCCGACGACCTCAACATGCCCACCAGACTGGAAATGCAAGTACAATACCTTGAATCCCATCCTGGAGTGGATGTGGTTGGCTCTAATGTATATTTTTTTAATAATTTCGGGAAAATAGTCGGTACCTGGGAAAGGCCGGTTGAGCATCCTGAACTTGTGAAAAAGATCAACAGGGACATTCCTCTAATTCACCCCACGATAATGGCAAAGTCATCATGGTTAAAGGCGTTTAAGTACGATGGTCTCTATTCCCGGGCTCAAGACCGGGAATTATTTTTTCGCACTTACCGGATCAGTCGATTTGCCAATATTAGGGAATATCTTTTAGCAT
>JAEOUE010000330.1 GCA_016839515.1 Candidatus Hodarchaeum mangrovi | reverse complement strand
TTATAACTTATTTAGATATTGAAAACTATTTACCGATATTTAAAGCTAGAGGAAATAATTACGATATTGGTTTTTCAATCGGAACTCAGGCAAAAGAGTATATTCACGCTGCTATGAAGCAAAATCTCATTCAATTAGGTTTGAAATATTTTGAAGTGTTAAAACCTAATTGGTTAGAGAAAATGAATACTTTTGCATATAAATTTTATCCTAATTTTATGGAAGAATTAAAGGGATTAGCTAATGGCGCAGAGGTAAATTTAGAAGATATGTTGAAATTGAATTGGCTTGCTTCAATGGAACTTGATTCTTGCTCCACATTAATCTTAAAATCTAATGATATGATTATATTAGTACACAATGAAGATATGATCCATGATACAGGAAAGTATTCTTACATATGTGATATTGAAACTCAAAACGGTATAAATATAATTGGATTTTGTTATCCAGGTTCTTTACCTGGGAATGCATTTGGTTTTAATTCTAATGGTATAGTATTTAGTGGAAATGATGTCCCACATCCTGAACAAAAGCCAGGTATCCCTCGTATATTAAATGATCGCGCTTTATGTGAAGGGGACTCAATAGAACAAATATTATCAATTCTTCTAAAAAAAGAAAGAAATGCGGGATTTAATCATAATATTATATCACAAAAAGAATTTCGAGCTATAAACGTTGAATATACTAGTAATAGATCAAGCATAAGCGAAATAGAACAGAGATTTTTTCATACAAATCATTATCTTAGTCCAATATTCAAAGATGTGCATATACCTACTTTAGAAGAAAATTCTACTACAGAAATTAGATATAAGCGAGGGATTGAGCTATTAGAAAAGGTTCAGCTTAACCCTACTAGTGCTCTTAAGTTAATCTCAGATGAGCGAATATTTAGAGAAGGTACAAAAACTAATCTCCCTAAAATAGGAGAAATAACTGGTGGTACTCTTTGTACCGCATATTTTAAAGTAACTAATAATGAGATCGAAATGGAAATATTCCCCCCAAAAAGGGAAAAAAAGGAAATTATCCATTTTTTTAAATTAAAGAATTAGGAAGAGAAGAGTATGAATAATTACTTTCCAAATGAATTTTTGAATATATTTGATGGAATTATTAGGGAACTTATGGAAATGTTTAATGTTCCTGGAGTAAGCGTTTCAGTTGCTAAAGATACTGAAATTATTTTATGTAAAAGTTATGGCTATCGTGATAAAGATACGAAGACTCCTATGACTAATGAAACATTAGTAGGAATTGGATCTGCGACTAAAACATTTACTGCATTAGCAATAATGTTATTAGTTGAAGAGGGTAAAATAAAATTAGACGATCCAGTATCAAAGTATATTCAATTTAAATTAGGGGATAATAGTGAAAAGATAAGCATACACCATTTACTTTCACATTCTTCTGGTTTACCCGCACTATTAGGAAGTTATATTGCAATTACTATGGCACTTGGAACTGAGTTTACGAATGTTCAAATTACTAACTGGGAGGAATGGGAGAGGCATATTAATAACGCTACTAATGAAGTCTGCTTTCCACCGGGTAAAAAATGGATTTATTTTAATGATGGTTATACTATTTTACAACGAATTATTGAAGATGTGTCCAATATAAAATATGAAGAATTTATACAACAAAGGATTTTAGATCCGCTAGAAATGGAGCGAAGCACGTTCAGTAGAGAAAGATTTTTAAAAGATTCAGATATTATGACTGGATATTTGGAGGACACTCCAAAGTCTCATCCCTTTAGTGAATTAATTCATGGTTCTGGAGGATTAATAAGTAATACTTTTGAAGTATTGCATTTCTTACAATTACTTATCTATAATGGGAAATATAAAGATAAGGAGATAATTTCCAGTGATCTTATCAAAAAAATGACTACAATCCATATTAATACACCTAGTATTCAATCCATGACAGATGAACCCATAAAAGAGGGTTATGGTTATGGATTATTTTTAATCGAAAATTTTTGCGGTTCAAAATTAGTTTTTCATTCAGGAAATACAAGTGTGTCTAGTTCTAATATGTTATGCATTCCTGAAAAGAAGATAACGATCTCTGCAGTTTCAAATTCAGGAACAGGAGAACCTGTGGTTTATTTAATTCCATTCATTCTTTCTGCAGTTATTTTAGGTAGAAATCCAGAAGAAGTGCTATTTCCAAAAAGGATTGAAATGACTTTAGCATCCTTTATTGGAAAATATGAAACTTATAAAGGCATGTTAAAAGCTCAAATAGTTCGAAAGGATGGAATGTTATATTTTGAACCGGATGAAGTATCTCAAAAAGTTCTTCCTAAAAGTAGACCGCTTATCCCTTATGATGAAAAGTTAAGGGATTTGAGATTTTATACTTTTGATGGTCCAGTTTCAAAGACAGATATAGAATTTTTTATAAATAACGAAACAAGTGAAATATCTATGCTTATAGGTAGATATTTATTTCATAAAAAATAGTATTTTGTATTTTACTCTAAGAAGTTGAGAGGTTGATTTTAATGGAAGTAATGAAGAAACAAATTCACGCAAAGGAATTGGATAGAATAGACCTTGTAGAATTTCTAAACACTATTATAAAGATAGGTAATACATACATCGATGTGCAAGAAGAAATAGAAGATTGGGATTGTATTGTTCAATTTAAGCTTGAAGATTCAGATTCCTTTTGGATAGAAACTAATAAAACTCGATTTTCGTTTACTTTGGGAAATGTTCCTAATCCCAATTTAGAATTATCTCTACCAAAGATAAAACTCTTTAAAATATTTCTCAAATTAATTGATTTAAAGCGGGAATATGTCACAGGAAAATTAAAAGTTAAGGGAAATCTAGAAGATCTTGCACGATTAGGATATGTTATTGAAATTATTTATGAAGAATTAGAGGAATTATTAAAATAATTCAAATTAAAGTGGTGATAAAAATGGTAACCAATAGCAATTCAAATAAAACGATAATAACCGCAGCTTTAGTTGGTGCTACTACGCTCAAAGAACAAAACCCTGCAGTTCCATACACTCCAGAAGAATATGCTAAAGAAGCTTTAAAATGTTATGAAGCGGGAGCTTCAATTGTGCATATTCATGCTAGAACTGATGAAGGGTTAATAACACAAAATCCAAAAAGATATGAAGAGATTATTCAAGCTATTAAAGAAAAGTGCCCTGAAATATTGATTAATATTACAGGTGGAACTGGTGCAACTGAAAAGGAAAGATTATCTCCAATTAAGTTATTGCTACCTGAAATTTGCTCAATCGATACCCAAACAATGAATTGGGTAAATATAAATCCTAAAACTAAAAAAGTCATGTATGAGGGGGAGTATGTAAATACCTTTCACATGATGATACGAATGGGACGAGTCACCAAAAGACTTGGTATTAGACCGGAAATTGAAGTATTTAGCGAGAATGGATTATATAATATCCTTTACATTCAAAAAACCTATAAAGTATTTGTAGAACCAATCCATATTCAGTATGTTTTTGGAGTTGTAGGAGGAGCTCCCTTTAGTATACAAAATCTTGCTCATTATAGAGCAATCAGTCCACCTGACTCTACTTGGTGTGTTTGCGGGATAGCTAAAGATCAGTTTAAAGCAAATGCATGCGCAGTAATAGAAGGAGGTCATATAAGAGTAGGTTTAGAAGATAATATAAGGATGCCTGATAGAAGTTTAGCAAAAGGAAGTTTCGAACAAGTTGAATGGGCTTCAAAATTGATAAAAATGGTAGGGCGTCAAGTAGCAACACCAGATGATACCAAACAAATATTAAATTTAAGAAGGTAGTTCTAATAATTTAAAATTAATGATGTGTACGGTTTTTCATGTTATGATAAGTGAGAGAGAGCAAAAAATTATTGATAAATTACTTGGGATTGAAGATTTTCATGTAGTACCCGTTCGAGTTTCAGATACAGATCTCATGAGCGTAGTACATAGTAATACGTATTTAAATTACTTCGATGAGGGATTTATCAGTTTTACTTCAAAATTGAACAAAGACTGTGGTGCTTTACATAAAGAAGGAATAGTATTTCCCGTAAGAAAAGTTGAGATTGAATATATAAAATCTGCAACCTTTGGAGATAATATCTTAATTCATACAAGAGTGACTAAAATAGGAAATACTTCTATTACTTTAGCAATGAACTGCTATAAAAATACTAAATCACAAGAAAATCTTCTTGTTACAGCAACTATCGTAAGATTAATTATGGATATGAATTCTGATAAGTTAATCAAAATAACTGACTTTTTTAATGATTCTATTTCATAACGTCGTTGGTGTGAATCTAATTATTAACTTAATAATAAATGAGGTTATAAAAATTGGTAAAAAAATTAAAAGAATGCGTAGTTATTGATGCCATTCGCACACCTATTGGGAAAGCAGGTCGTGCTCAAATGGCAAAGCTTGGGGGAGCCTTTAGAGAATGTTCAGCTCAAGACCTATTAGTCTCCGTTTTGAGGGCAATAGTAGATCGTACAAAACAAAAATGTCCAGAATTTAACCCCAAGGAAATTGAAGACTGCCAAGTAGGTTGTTTAAGTCAATTGGGAGAGCAAGGAGGTAATATTGCACGATTGGGAATATTACTGGCCGACTTACCTCAAGAGGTAGCAGGAGCAACAGTTAATCGGTATTGTAATTCAGGGCTTCAAGCAATTAATACTGCTGCTAATGCAATAAGAGTGGGTGATGGTGATATAATTATAGCAGCAGGAGTCGAATCGATGACACATTATGCAATGGGTATAGATACTGAAATTGTTCAAAAGGTATCGAATTATCCTGTAATATTATCTCCCATATGGAAAGAAAAGTATAAATTGATTATTCCACAAGGCGTTTCAGCAGAATTAGTAAATGATAAATATGAGTTCACTCGAGAAGAATTAGATGAATTCAGTGTTTGGAGTCATCAAAAAGCTACTAAGGCAATGCGTAATGAAGAAGAATATTATAAAAGAGTCGTTCCTGTGACTTATTTAAGGAGCCTTACAGATGAGAATATGAATCCGATTAAAAATGAGAAAACGGGTAAACAACAAGAAGAAATGGTTACGATTAAAAAGGATCAAACCGTACGTTCCGTATATTTGGATGATCCTGAGAAAGGATGGGATATGATTAGCAAATTGAAACCAGTGTTTAAATCGTTAGAAAAAGGTGGAAAAGTCACAGCTGGGAATTCATCGCAAATAGTTGATGGTGCAGCAGCAACATTACTAATGTCGCGAGAAAAGGCAGACGAACTTGGAATAAAACCA
>JAEOUE010000329.1 GCA_016839515.1 Candidatus Hodarchaeum mangrovi | reverse complement strand
TAGAAGAATATTATAAAAGGAGAGGTTGGGACATGAATGGGGTTCCAACTAATGAAAGATTACTTGAATTACAAATATCTCATTACTAAGACCTACATTTTTAGGATCAAAAAACTGAACTAGTTTACTTTTTAGTCAAACTAGATAATGACTCTAAATCTTTTTATTACCTTTGGTCTATCAATTATTATATATTCATATATTGATTGATAAATATGAGCGATACTAATTCTACAGAATATTCTGCAAAAGGAGCTGTTGCGTATAGTTTTGGCCAGATTTCTCTTATAACTGCATATCAGGTGTTTACATTCTTGGTTTTTACATTTTATTTTGCTGTAGTTGGACTAGATGTAAATTTAATTACCTTAGGGTTTATTATTTGGTCTGTATGGAATGCTTTTAACGATCCTATAATGGGACATATAAGTGATAGGACGCATACGCGATGGGGAAGGAGAAGACCTTATATTATGATTTTTCTTGTACCTTTAGCCTTAGTTATGTTTTTTTTATTCTTTCCACCGGCATCTTACGGTATTTCAGACCAGTTTATTAACTTTGCCTACTTCGTTGTAATTATTTTGTTATTCGAATTCTGCTATACAACCTACGATATAAACTTAACATCGATGCTACCAGAGATTTTTATAACCAAGGAAGCAAGGATTAAAGCTAATAATGTCCGGCAAGTTTTTGCTATTTTTGGTTTAATTTTTGCCTTTATTTTGCCTAGTTTCTTTATACCAGAATATACTAATCCCGATTTTAAATCGGAATACGCAACGTTTGGTTTAACAATTACTATTATCATTGTAATTGTTGGGTTAATCTTCCTTAAATTCACACCTAGAGAAAGGATCGAATTCTCACAAGATCATAAAGATGTCCCAGGTTTCTTTAAATCTTTTAAAATTTCACTAAAAAATAGATCTTTTCGGTGGGCAATTCCTGCTTTTATAGGGGATTTTTTTGTTGATACAATACTCCCAACCATAATACCCTTGTATGGTAAATATATTTTAAAGCTGGGAGAAGGAGATAGCTTTTTACTATCTCTTCTTTTAGGAATAGCGTTTCTTGCTGCTGCAATTTCAATTACATTCATTTGGAAACGATTAGCTATTAAATTTGGTATAAGAAAGATGTGGATGATTTCTTCTGCTGTCTGGATGGTTACTCTATTCCCATTGATATTTAACTTGAATTTGATATTAGCATTCATAGTGTTTTTTCTAGTGGGAATTGGTTTAGGAGGATCACTGTATTCAAAGGATTTAATTGTCTCCGACATTATAGATGAAGATGAAGTAAAAACCGGCACGAGAAGGGATGCTACATATTTTGGAAATTATATTTTTTTCTTACGAGTAGGATATATTTTTGTATTCTCAGCTATTAGCCTTGTTTTCACAAATGTTGGCTGGACTTTCTATGAGCCTGATCCTTCTTTGATTACTCCCGAACAAATATTAGGATTGAAATTTTTAACATTTGTATTCCCAGCAATAGCTTTAACTGTAATTATCTTAGCGATGTGGAAGTATCCATTACATGGGCAATATCTTGCTGAAGTTAGGGAAGATTTGAACAAAATTCATCAAGAAAAAAGAGCTAGAATGGCTTAAAATATACTTTTTTTTCTACTTTTTATTTTAATCATTTCTCTATAAGCTTAAATATTTATCCAATTAGTAAAAAGATATTATGGCATCAAATGAGAAAGTTTCGCTTTCTTTTTTATGCTACGCTTGTAATCCTTATAATAAATCCGCTTATGATGAGGATCCAAATTCTCAAACTCTTCTTTTGCTTTCCCAGGAGGAAGAACTATGAGTTCACCATTTTCCTTTTGAATTACGCAACCAGAATTTGTCAAAATCTTAAAATTTTTTTTAGTTTCTTCAGGATTTCCCCAGCAAATTGATTGACAATTTCCACAAGTAAGTTGCACTATACCACTCTGTCCATATGAAGCAGGATTGTACCCTTTTGAATGATCTTTAATCAATGGTCGTTTTTTCTGGTGAGTTAACGCAAGGGACATGAGTCTATTTACTTCATTATCATCTTCAGGATAATCATATCGTCCTGGGCTCCATGTAGACCATTTTCCATCTTTTTCCAGCCCAGTACTCCCACCACATACCAATAAACACCTACTTTTATTTTTTCTTTTAGCATAAGCAAAAGTATATCCTCCCAATATAACATTTGTTTCTTCTTTGTCTGAGAACATTTCAAAGGCACAAACTTTTGTACAGAGTTTACACTTATTACAAAATGATTCTTCTGGGGGTAAAGGATCTGTTGGTTCGAGTTTTGCATCAGTTACAACACCTCCTAATATAATCGAAGTGCCATAATCTTTTATTCCAATATTACCCGACCAACCAAAAGAACCAACCCCAGAACGAACTGCTAAATATCTCAATGAAAGCTCTGGAGGCAAGCTTGCTTGCCAACCTGGAATATCCTCTCTATATTTGTTATTTGGTATCAATGCTTCTGCTTTATATCCTTTTTCTCTTAAAAAATCACGTACTTGTTTGGACATGCGCCATGCTTTAATGTTAATTGCTATATTGTCTTCTTCATAATCAGCCCGGGCATTGGGTAACTCTTTTCCTAGATAGGGACGGGTTAAGTTTCTATTCAATGGAATTGCAAATCCAACAGCAGATTGAGCTTCGGGGAGTTTATAGGTAATATCTGCGCCTGGAGGTCCACCTGCCATAGTCTCAAGTGAAGCAAAACCTACTTTCATTGCCCCACGTTCTTTTAGTATATTTTCAATCTCTTTATTTAAAGAAATAATTATACCACCATTTTAGTTAGATTTTTTTTAGCAACTGCATTATAAAATTTTTTTAATAATTAATAATATCTAATTTTGAATTTTTTAATGTAAAAAAGTTAATTTTCAAATCTATAAAACTTTTTATATCTGTAGGATTGCCCCTTTAGCTGCTGAAGTAACTAGTTTCCTGTATTTCAATAACGCTTTACTTGAAATAGACTTTTCAAAAGGTTTCCACTCATCCAATCTTTTTCGAATTTGGCTCTCTGTTAAACTAATATTTAAACTTCTATTAGGAATATCTATTTGAATTATATCCCCATCTTCAATTACTGCAATAGGTCCACCTACATATGCTTCAGGACTCACATGACCAATACATGGTCCACTGGTGGCACCAGAAAACCTTCCATCTGTAATTAAAGCAACTCGGGTTAAATTACGCCTCATCATCAATGTAGCAGTAGTAGCTAACAATTCTGGCATTCCTGGCCCTCCCTTTGGACCCTCATATCTAAGAACAATGATATTACCATTCTCAACTTTATTTTGTGCTAGTGCTTCTAAAGCATCGAGTTCTGTGTTAAAACATATTGCAGGTCCTTCAAACGAAAACATATTAGGCTCCTTAATTGCAGATTGTTTCACTACAGCTCCTTCAGGAGCTAAGTTTCCCTTTAAAATCACTGTCCCTCCTTCTGGATAAATGGGATTATTTAAGGGTCGGATTATATTTTCATCTGATACTTTCGCTCTCCTTATGATTTTTTCAATAGTTTTTCCTGAAACCGTTAAACAATCTAAATGTAAATAGTTTTTTAATCTACTCATTACTGCAGGAATACCTCCAGCTTTGTACAAATCAACAACTCCAAAATTACCTGAGGGATACACATTAACAATTGTAGGAATTTTTTTACTAAATTCATTAAACATCTCTAAATCCATTTCGATACCCATCTCATTTGCAATCGCCGGGAGATGCAGTGTTGAATTGGTCGATCCACCAATTGCTACATCAATCATTACCGCATTTTCAAAGGATTTTTTTGTAAATATTTGGGATGGGGTGATACCTTTTCTCAATAATTCCATTATTTGTTTTCCAGAATCTCTCGCTAAAACATATTTCATTTGAGATATAGCTGGGGTAACAGCAGCATTTGGAAGAGTCATGCCAAATGCTTCCATTAAGCACTGAAACGTATTTGCAGTTCCCATCATTTCGCACGCACCATAGGTAGAACACTGAACACATTCAACTTTATGGGCGAAGTTGTCATACATAGCTTGATCTATACCCTTAAAGTCAGCGGAAAATCGGATTTCCCAAAAATTTGGACCACCTGGCACACAAATAGTTGGTATATTTAAACGAATAGCTGCCATTAATACCGCAGGGTTGATTTTATCACAAGTTGATAAGGTAACCATTGCATCAAGGCGATGAGCTTCTACCATTAATTCAATTGAATCTGCAATAACCTCTCTTTGCGGCAAAATATATTGCATGCCTTGATTTCCATTAGCCCAGCCATCGCACGGACCAATTGTACAGAATTCGAAAGGTATTCCCCCTGCTTCAAGAATACCATATTTTACAGCCTCTGCTAACATATTTAAATGCTTATGACCCGGATTTAAT
>JAEOUE010000114.1 GCA_016839515.1 Candidatus Hodarchaeum mangrovi | reverse complement strand
TCATTTCACGGTTAATGGCTGGAGAGGATTATTCAAAAGGTTTGATACGAATTAGTGTTTTTCTGTTTGGAATGTTTGTGATCTTTTTACGGACAATGCATCTATTATTATTGATTCCAATAGGAGTACCGAGCTTTTCATTCAGTATTATCCTTAGTGATCCCTTTTCCATTCTACTTGTCATCGCAATGATCTCAGAAATCTTAGAAATTATTGGTTTTTCCCTAGGATTATTAGTCGCACTATACCTTTGGAGGTTCAGAAAAATACCGGAACTATCTCCTGTAGCAACCAAAACATCTTCCTCTATCATAATACCTGAAGATACTATTGAACTAGAGGAAATAAAGTATGGTTTTGAGGAAGAATAAATTGCTTATTTCTTAATGTTACGATTTGTTTCCCTAATAACAGCTAGTTGCCTACCAATCGCCACAAGTTCTCCTTTTTCACTCCATAGTTCAACATCAGTCTCTGTAAGTCCATTAGTCACAAAGTTTGTGCTTGACTGGAAACCAAGGCGTGTTCCTGGTGGAACATATCTTACTTGAACTGACATTTCGATGGTAGGTACCCATTGGACTGGACCCGTGTAACGCAGAACAGGTGGTGGGGAAGCGTCAGCTAGTAACAGTACAGCAAGTCCATCTAATGGCCGACCATCTTGAAAACTAAAATACCCAGAGAAAAAGGTTTCTCCTCCAGTATCTCCGTCTACCCAGCTAAATTGATCTGGTGGGACACATAGCTTGACTTGGTTGAAAAATGGGTACCGTGGATAAGGAAATTCAATACATGTATTAAGATCAGGCAGTAATGGTTGTTTTTGTATTAGTGTTAATCCCTTAAACGCATTCTCTCGTGTGAAAGTTCCTATGAACGAAATAATTTCATTATTTTCCTGTAGTAAAGTTATTTTTGCTGTAACTAACCTCTTATTTTCCATGACTCTGTTGACAAACAATACCGCTTTACCAGGAAGTGTGGGCTTGTGATAGTAAGCAGTCATTGACAATGGAATATTGAAATTAGTAATTTCGTGAAATACTTTACCTGCAATTGCCATCAGATACCCCCCATGAGGAGCTACAATGTTCCAGTCACGTGATATCTCTATCACAAAACGGTTCTCTCCTATCTGTTCCATGTGCACGTCACGGTCTAACTTATACTCCATGTTGATTCCAACTAGTTCAATTCATCTATTAAATCAATCTATTCGAATCTAATTTATTAGATCCTACCAGAAAACTGATTGATGATCGATCACAACATACAGCTGGGATCTCATCTATTGTTTCCCCATAGCTTTTTAGCCAATCATGTTGACGGTGTCCACTCGATATTCTGATGCTCATAATATTGTTTGTAAAGTTGGCCGTATTTTCCCCCTTTACCTAATAAAATCTCGTGAGTTCCTTCCTCAATAATTTGTCCTTTTTCTAAGACAATGATTCTGTCTGCTTTTTGAATAGTCGAAAGTCTATGAGCGATGATAATAGACGTTCGATTAGTTAATAATATTTCCAAGGCTTCTTGAATAATGGCCTCGGTATAAGCATCTACAGAGGAGGTAGCTTCATCTAGAATAAGAATTTTGGGGTCAGCTAATAAGGCCCTTGCAAAACTAATAAGTTGCTTTTGACCTGCTGATAATCCTTTTCCCCTTTCCCCTACTTGGGTTTTTATTCCTTCAGGCAAATATTCAAGAAATTCATCTGCATGGACAGAACGAATTGCATTCCAAAGAGCTGTTGTGGAAGCCTCTGGATTTCCATAGCGGATATTTTCTTCAATGGTACCAGAGAATAAAAATACATCTTGTTGAACCATTCCTATGTTTTTTCTGAAAGAATAGAGATCAAAATCCCTGATATCGATCCCATCTATTTTAATTAAGCCACCTTGAAACTCATAATAACGCATTAGAAGATTTACAAGACTGGATTTTCCAGCACCTGTATGTCCTACTATGGCCAGCTTTTCACCTTTTTTAATCTTTAAATTAAAATTTTTAAAGACATATTCTCCTTCTCGATAATAAAAGGTAAGATTATCGAAAAGAATTTCTCCTTTTATTTTATCAGCTTTATTAGCTGTTAAACTTTGCTTCACATCAGGTTTGGAATCAAGAATTTCAAGAATACGTTCATATGCTGCCATAGCTGTACTTAATTGGGGATAAAATGTCGCCAATATCATAATTGGACCGAAAAATCTCTGAATATATAGAATGTACATTAAAATCATTCCGATGTTGGTTGTTCCTTGAGCTACTAACTGTCCACCTAGATAAACAATTATTATCAGAACTATTGCTGTTATAGTTTCGAGAATTGACCTCCAAACATGAGTTACAGCAGTCAAACGGTATGCTGACTTAAAATATTCAATGTTCGTCTTGTTGAATTGTTCAGAGACAGTAAATTCCTGTCCATAGCTCTTACATACTTGAATGCCTTCTATAGATTCAACCATTGCTGAATTTATTTTAGCTATTGATTTTCTGTAGGCACGTGAGACTATTCGCGCTAACTTTCGCAACGAAAACATTAAGAGAAAAAGGATCGGAACTGCTGTAAGAGTAATAAGAGCTAAAACTGGATTTAAGATTAAAAGTATCCCAAAAGTTACAACAGTAATAAGTAAGTTTCCTAATGTGTCTGCAAGCAGAATTGTTGAATCACCAAAATCCATTGTATCATTAGATATCCTGGAATTTAAACTGCCACTTAGATGTCTATCAAAAAAACTCATATCCTGTTCTTGAAGCTTATCAAAGATATCCATCCGAATTTTCTCAAGGAAGAAGGGAATAAAGTTCCCAATCTCTATTCGGCGTAATGCAAAGGTAACCCAAATGATAGACTGCAAAATTAAGTAAATAAATCCCAAGGTAATTACAAAAATTAGATCGGGATTGATACTTTCAAGTTCATCAACAGCTATTCCAACTATTAAAGGAATTGTGATATCTGCTATTGTTGTTATAAGAATGAAAAGAGAAATTAAGAAGATACTTCTTTTAAAAGGATGTATTCTACGAATATATCGAGTCAAAAGTTCGCGATCTGAATACTCCCGTTCGTATTTTTCATCTGATATTGCTCTGTAGAGACCCATTTCAAAGTCCTTCTTTCTAGTTTTTGATTCTTAAGGGTGGTAAAAGTTGATATTTTCCAAAAATACGTCGATAATCACTCGAGTATTGTAATAATTCGTTATGATTTCCCTCTGCTACAATTTGACCCTGTTTGAGGACTAGAATTTTATCCGAAGAACGTATTGTATGCAAACGATGAGTAATAATTAGTGTAGTCCTGTTTTTTGCAATATTTTCTAGAGAACGGGTAATTTTCTCTTCTGTTTCACTATCTACTGATGAAACTGCATCATCCAGTATTAAAATGTCAGGATCTGTTAAAAATGCACGAGCAATTGCCACACGTTGTTTTTCTCCACCTGAAAGTCGGGTTCCTCGTTCACCAACAACAGTATTGTATTGATCAGGGAATTCCTTGACAAAATCATGGACTTGAGCAAGTTCAGCAACTGCTAAAATTTCTTCATCAGAAGCATTTGGTTTACCAAAAGCTATATTTTCCTTTATTGAACGGGAAAAAAGGTAAATATCTTGCTCGATGTAACCAATATGTCTACGTAGCTCGTTAAGAGGAAAATCTTGAATATTTCTTCCATCCAGGCAAATAGTACCTTCTTGAGGTTCGTAAAGACGTAATAACAATTTTACTAATGTGGTTTTTCCACATCCCGTTGGTCCAACAAGAGCCACTCGTTGATTCTTCTCAACAGTAAATGATATATTTTGAAGGACTGGTTTTTTTCCTTCTCCATATGAAAAGGTAACGTTACGAAACTCAATCTTTCCTCTGAGTGTTTCAGGCCATTCTTCCAGTTTAGCATCACTCCTCTCATTTTCCTCAATTAAGAGGGAATTAAATAATCTTGAACATGCTGCAAATCCACTCATCATATCATTAGTGGCCCAAAAGATCATACCTGTTGGATCCAGTAAAGTGATTAAGAGTAAATTAACTGCAGTTAATGATCCAAGTGAAAGGGAATTTTGAAAGACTAAAAACGTACCAATAAGAAAGGTTGTACCAATAGCGATATTTAAAGTCAATAACGGGTAAAATCTCGCTTGAACTCGTGTTTCTCCAATTCGATTATCTCGAAATCCAATTACTGCCTTTTTAAACTTCTTACGTTCCCATTGTTCTGCTGTGAATGCTTTAACTACAGCTGTTCCACTAATACTTTCTTGTAATACCACTACAAGATCCGAATGTTTTACCATTCGCGCTGCAGCCCAAGGAGTGATTTTTTTTCGATAGTCAAGAACAAAATAAAAGTAGATGGCAAAAAATGGAACACAAATTAACGCCAATCGAATATCTAGGGTAAAAAATAAAAGAAAAGCCAATATTACCTGAAAAAAGGGGTAAATATAGAAAGCACCATGAGAAAGCATTGTGTTGATAATTCGTAAATCATTGGTAGCTAACGCTTCTAAATCACCAGTCTTGGCAATATCATGATATCGTAAGGATTTGTGTTGAATAGTATCAAAAAATTCCTGCCTCATATACTGTTCTGTCTTTAAACCTAAGTAATGACCAATCAGCATTGTAAGGTAATCCCCAGCATTTCGTACGAGATAAATAAAAAATACAATGATGAGTAACATAATTAAATTAGCAAGATCACGTGTTAATAGAGTTGTATCAACAATATACCCAATTACAATGGGTACAAGAACTCTTGAAAGAGTTACAATACTAATCCCAACAATTACTCCAAAAACTAATAATTTTTGATTGACCAGATGGAATAAAAGCCACCGTTTGTAACTCTGATACTTTTTTACATCTAAACTCATAATCAAACCTTAACCCTTGATCAATCATAATCAATATGAAAAATTACCAAAAGTCTGATGTATCTTTTCTAACAAATAAATAGATCCTTTGAGTTTTCAATATAAAAATTGAAAATATAAATTAATTCAAAGAAATTCGTCAGATACTATTTATCTGTTCTAGATTACCCAAATCTCACCTTTTTTAAACTTTGAAGTCATTTATCAAATAACTTCTGAATAATGACTTGAAATATTATTAGAATTCTCTACAGGGATAGTTATGAAAATATTTAGAATAAGTGCTTATGGATTAACTGGTTTGATGTTCGTTTTAACCATTTTTACATATAATTTTCAACAACGGTCAACGGGAATGCTTCCAGTAATTACTTACCCCTTTAGGGATTATACATTTATTTGTTCTCTCTTAATGGTTATTTTTTTAGGATTAGCTCTTGGACTTGAGATTATAAGTCGACGTCGTGTAAAGGATGGCAAATAAAACCAGTGAAGAGTTCGTATTCACACCACTTTCTGTCACTCGTTTTATCTTAATATTCATATTTATGGGTTTTATTGTAAAAATGATTGTAGAAATAATTCATGAAATCTTAGGACATGGATTGATAGTTTTGCTCGCTGGGGGAAAAATAAATTCTTTTACCATCTCATGGTTATGGCCTTTAGAATTCTCTTCGATTTCTTGGCATCTTCCCAGTGATGTACCACCTTTGCTCCGAAGCTATGTAATTGCTGGAGGTATTATAGTCTGTATTATTGTTTGTTTTTTTTCTCTTGTCCTTCTCCATTTTATCCTGTCTGAAAAAAGAATCCTTCTATCAATATTTTTGATTTGGTTAACCTTCTGGTCTCTAATAAATGGGACTGGATACCTTATTATTGGTGGATTAAATCCATTTGGAGACATTTCCCAATTGATTCAATTAGGAATATTAACCCAACTCTCCTCACTTCTTCTTGGGTTGGGCCTCTTTGGAATTGGATTTGTTTTATTGTCGATATATGTGAACCAATTCTTTTCAAAACATTTTAGTGCTTATAGAGAATATATTGTCATTACATTTTGGGGATTAATCCCGTTTTTAACATTTCTTACTGTTTTAGGGCACAATTTTCCATTATATTCTATTTTTCCTAGTTTTATACCAATGGGAGCAATTTTAATTTATTACCTTATATCGAAAGATGTAATAACAGCTTAATAACCTATCTAACCAAAAGTTAGGAGGAGAATTATGACATCAGTTCCAGAAGGAGACATAACAGAAGTTCTTAAGGCATTGAATCATGATATTAGACGCGAAATAATTCGAATTCTTCATGTTAACAATAATTTAGTATCATATTCAGAATTCTTAAACAGTCTAAATCTTCCAGCCTCATCTAATGTTGCATACCATCTATCATTACTAGGTAAAGCGCATCTTATTGGCAAGGATCTTGAAGGAAGATATTCTTTAACTAAACTGGGAAGGAGAGCTGCATTAATGTTAGATTTAGTTGTTGAATCAAAGGGGTCGCCATTTTCAGATATTTATCTTGGTTTTTCCAGACTAAATCCTCTTGAACTGATACTTGGTGCATGGTGGATTTTTTTCTTCATCCTAGGATTGACTCTCCTCCAGTGGCATATTTTATTAAGCATCTTCTTTCTTTTACTCTCTCTATCATCGATCTTACTTTTCATTTATCGAACTAAAACGCTTTGGACGCTACTGTTAATTAATAATTTCATATGGATCTTCTTTGCCCCTAATAATCGTGAAATTCTTATCTCTATTGCTCTTACAAATGCTTTAGCCATAATTTTCTTATTCCCAGAACCTGCTCTTTTTGATATTGCAGTTTTAAACCAAGTAATAGGGATAATATTGCTATTATCAAGTATTTTCTTGTCATTTCTTTATTTCTACATATCAAATGACAAGAAACTTCCCCTTTTTTTAAAAAAAGAAGAGAGAAGAAGAGTCTAGAAATCTCTTCTTCGCATTGATAAAATTACTAGGATCAAGGGGATCAGAATCCAGATACTGATCATTCCTAGATTACGTATAGCTTCCCAAGAATAAAGGCTTAAGTTGTTATTAAGTAATTTTGGCCAAAAAGCCGCAAAGGTGAATGGGGAGAGTAGCTCCAAAGGTTTAAATGCAGCAATAGCAAATTGAACAATGAAAATGGCAATAGCACTAAATCCAGCTGTTAAAGAAGTAAATCTTGTACTGAGAAGACTTGTTACGACCCCAATATAACTATAAAAAAGAACTATTGGAATCAGAGTCCAGACTAAATTAATAAGAGGAATCTCTGTAAAAAAGAAGAGCAAATAAAACCATCCAAAGAATGAAGCTATTATAAAAGGGACAATAAGGGTAATTAGTCGGGAGAAAATCTTTGCTATAGAATAATCCTCACGTGTAATGGGTCTTGATAAAGAATAATTAATGGATCCGCTTTCTATATCTCCAGCAAAGATATTCATGGTACCTAGTGAAGCGATTATGATTCCGAAGAGAAATACATCACTAAAGAAATCAGCTAAAGCAACTTCCCCTGATGGAGTTATTGGATTCACTAACTCAAAACCAAATAACTTCAGTAAATCCTGCATGTAGAAAGTGCCAATGATACTCATAATAATTTGAAAGAAAAATAGAAAACTTAAAAGTATAAGTTTCAGTCTATCTGCACATAAATCATTTTTGAATTGGACATAAAATGAATGTAGTCTCATGGATAATCTTCTCCTTTTATTTCCTCGGTAATTTTAGCGAAGAATAGATCTTCAAGTGAAAATTCCATTAAAGAAAAGAATTTTATCTTGGAATCGCATTTTTGAATCAAATCAAGTAGCAGCTGCTCTTCTGTGATATTATTTGACACTGTAATTATCACTCGGTCTAATAAATCAAGGTTGAAAGCAGTAACATAATCTAAAGAAAGTACCTTTTCTTGAATAATTTTTCCTGAGATAATATATTTACGATGAGCTAAATATTTGGTTAGATCATTTCGCTTACCTGCTTCAATGATCTTGCCCCGATGAATGATTGCGATATTTGTAGCTATTTTATCAACTTCTCCGATAATGTGGGAAGATAATATTATGGATTTTCCTTCTTTCGCTAAATCTTTTAAAAGAGAAAGGATATTTTTCCTTGCTATTGGATCAAGTCCACTATTTGGCTCATCTAGGATTAATAACTGGGGATCGTGCAAAAGTGCGTTGGCAATTCCTACTCGCTGCTTTTGGCCTCTGGAGAGGTTACCAATCTTTCGATTCTGTAGTTTTTTTAATCCGACTTGTTGAAGTACTTCAGAAATTCTCTCCTTTCGGTATAAAATATCATTTAATTTCCCAGTTAAAGAGAGAAATCTATAAATTGTTTCGTATTTGGGCATTTCAGCGTCCGGAAGAAATCCAATTTGCTTATTTATTGCTACAGAATGATTTTTCACTTCTTGACCAAAGATTTTTACTGATCCTTGAGAATAATGTAACAATCCCACCAATATTTTCAATGTAGTTGTTTTTCCAGCTCCATTAGGACCTAGATAGCCAAAAATTGATTCCTCTGGAACAGTCAAATTAATTCTATTAAGTGCTTGAAATTTCCCATAATTTTTTGTTAGATTTTGAATTTCAATTATATTCCCCATATTTCATTTCTCCCACTCATCTTCAACTGATTTTTCTCCCTTTATAGGGACATCAAATCTTTGAGCATAAAGAAGAAAGAAGATTGGTCCAGCAAAACTAAATATAAGTATAATAATTAACCACAACAATTTTTTGTTCTGTAAAAACTCCTTTTTTTTATTCCATTCCCAAAGTCCAATTAGTATTAACGATAATTGGAGGATGAGTAATGGTGCTATTATCCATATTAAATCACCAAAGTCCTCTATAAAATTCGTAATCATTTTCTTACACCATTTACTATTTATTGAATTTTAATCCAATAAATATAAAGATAATTATGTTATTTAAACTTATTGACATCGGTAAGAGATTAGAAGGCTCAATATTTTGTAAAAAGAATTTTACATGCTGTAAAAAGAAATTTACACACATTCAAAAAAATTTTACAAGGAAATAGGAGTAATGAAAAAAATTTTCATCCTTCCGATAGCATCATTTTATGATTCTAGAGTTATAATCGAATCAATAAATAGGAATATATGGTCATTAAAATAACAAGAAATGCTATTTTCTCCCTATATCAATTATATAAAAAGAAAAAAAGATATTTGAAATTTTTTAACTTTCTTTCAAGGAACCGACCTTAAAAAGGTTTAGTCAATGGAAACGTGGTAATAATACCTTTTCTGCAGTTGGTTATCAATCCTAAAAAGACATCTTTCACCATCAGCAATCCGCTCTTTATAAAGGTCAAGATTGCCCTCTTGTTCAAACATTTCTTGTAACTCATTTGCAACAATGATTTCTCGTTCCCATATATCTCGTGCATTTTTTGTAAAATCAATGACAGTAAAGGGTAGGTGATTGTATTTCAATGCCTGAGCCATTTTAGTGTTATTAGGAGCTAAAATATTCTCTTGTTCTGCCGTTTCTATGATTTGGGCAAAAAAGATACCTAATTGTCCCTTTGGTTTCAATAAATTTTTTAATTTTCCGATAATTGCATCTATATTATCAATATTTGATGGATAAAGAGTATCTATGGCATAGATAGCATTAAATGATGTTGGAGGAAAATTAAGTTGATTCATATCTCCTACTTGAAATTGTAATTTATTTTCCTCGGTTTGGAGGGTATTTTCCTTTGCCCATTGAATGAGTTTTTTCGCAAAATCGATGCCTAAAATTTTAGCTCCCGTTTTCCTCTGAATATATTCTGTTATCTTACCTAAACCACACCCTAAATCTAGGACTGAATCATTGGCACTTAAATTCAATGAGGAGATAAGAGTTTTTAATTGGTCCATATCAAGAACATTAAATTGTAAAAGATTTTTTCCAAAAACCTTTTCACAAAATAATGCATAAGCTTTACTATTTGCACACCGTAGAAGATGATCATTATACCAATTACTCTGCTGCTCAATCTGAGCTATTTTTCCAAGTTTGATTCCGTTTTGAGTAAGCTTGAGTTCTCTTCCATCAAACAGAACATATTTTTTAATTTTTAATAATTCAATTGCTGAATCTGAATCAATGTTCTTCTCTGAGATGGTTTTAAGCTTCTTGATTCCCTCACCAGTAAGAGGTATTTTTAAACTTTCAGAAATAAGAATTTCTTGACTTTTTGGATCTCTTTCCATTCTTGATAGTTCCCTAATAACCCATAAGACGATTTTTTCGTTCTCTGTAAGAGCAGAAAATTCCTGAGTGGTTACCATCATCAATTCCTCAAGGTAAAAATATAATTATTTAGAGAAATAGAATTAATTACTAGATAATTTGTTATAAACCAAATGAATTAGGCAAAAAAACATTGGTACATGAATAATAAATCAAAAATAATTCCGAATTGCTTTTAATCTAAGACTCTAAATTCCGATGTACGGATGTGTAATCCTTGCCTAATGAAGTCATTATTAAGCTCAACTCAGTTGGATCTTTTTATGTAGGTAAGACATCTTTAATTAGGCGATATACGGAAAATACATTCTCAGAAGACTATTTACCGACTCTTGGGGTGGATATTACAGTTAAAAGAGGAATTATCATCAATGGGAGTACTCTCCCGGTAAGATTGGTATTAATGGACACAGCAGGAGAGGAAAGGTTCGGAAGTCTTCGAAAAACATACTTTGAAGGGTCATTAGGGTGTATTGCAGTATATGACATTTCTAAGTCAGATACTTTTGGTGATCTTGATTACTGGATTGATGAGTACCGAAAAATAGCAGGTGATAAAGCTGTTATTACGATTATTGGAAATAAAATTGATCTAGCTGATAGAAGAAAAGTTACAGAAGAAGAAGGAAAGAAATATGCTCGTTCTCAAGGAACCTCCTTCTATGAATGTTCAGCAAAATGGGGGAGTAAAATAATTCCTAAGGTCTTTATAGAACTAGTCAGAAATTGCTTGGGTCAGCTTAATTGAACTAGTTCTCTTGATTTTTCCAGAAGTAACCCATGCTTTCCAAATAATGTCTTGGTTATATATCTCGACGGATCTTTCTTTAAATAAAATCTTCTTTAATTTAACTATATTAGATACTAGTTTGAAATTCAAAGTTTTAATGGATCACTGACATTATACTCTGAGATGATCAATCCAAGGAATCCTAGCGTTAAAATCAGTAAGCTGATAAAAATGCTTGTAAAAAGAATATCACCTCGTTGGACATAGTATCCTAATCCCTCACTGATGATCGAATAAAGAAGCATCCCAGTTCCAATAAAGTAAACAATATATCGCCAATTATAATCACGTAAAAATCCTAGTCCAGCAAAAATTAGTAAACAAGCAGTTATGATTTCTGCAAGGATATGAAATCCAATTTCCCAAGGAATTGTATTTAGTTCTGGAATATTATCTGTCACAAGAAACATAATCCACATTCCCACCATCGATATTCCGACAATTAGTGAGTAAACACCTGTTATTCGCGATTTTTTCATTTCTTTTGCTCCTAATAAACTCTTTTACGCAGGAAATGATCATAAATTTTTATTTTAAAGACTTAATTAGGCATAGAACTAAGAAAAAAAAGTACTCCGATGGAGTGAGAAAGCACAGAAATAAATTACAGGTAAATGTGATCTGAAATAACTGATTCTTGCCTCCATCATAATAGGTTTAATAAAACAAATCCCTCATTTTTCCTAATAATTTAATAGGAACAAGTGAAGTATTTGAAAAATTATAGCATTCTAATTCTTCTTTTTGTCATAACTGGATTTTTTTATCCGTTTAATCGTATTTCTAATATTACAGAGATAAGGATCTCTGGAACCAAATCCATTAAGACTGATTTATCAGAAATTAAGGTACTAATTTTTGTGGCTGACTATGTTGGATATTCATATTTTGAATTACGAGATATTTTACAAGAAATGGGTGTTATAATCACGACTGTTGGCTTAACATCTCAACATTTTGCGTGTACAAATCGTGGGGAGAATCCTATCTTTATTGATACAAATATTACTGTTAAGCAAATAACCGAGGATCTACTCACTGACTTTGACGCGTTGCTTATACCTTCAGGAGGTTATTGGTCTTCGATGTTAGTTCAAGACAATCTCCATGATCTTATAACGATGGCTTATAACAAAGGATTAGTGATTGGATCAATCTGCGTAGGAATGGCTATTTTATCTGAATCAGAGATAATAAATGGAGTTCACATGGTTGCACATGATTCTGCAACAAATTATCTGGAAAATAGTGGAGCAATAATAGAATACTATTCTAGAGTTATACGAGATAAACGAATTATATCTGGAGGATCTGGAGGAGGACTGACTGGAGGCGGCTATTTAACTGCACCCCATCGTGAACTTTGTGAGACTGTATTGAGAGAAATACTAGGTTATTCATACCTCTCTAAATTAAATATAGTACAAAAGTCATCGAATTATACATTGACGGTCTCCTTATTTAAGCAGAATAATTTAACTGGGAATGCAATTGATTTTTATAGAGTCAGAGCAATTTTAACTAATAATCAGGGAACAGAGGTTAAAACTTATAGCTTTTCCCCAGAAAAAGAAAATAGTTATGATGCACAAATAACAGATCTTCCAACAGGAAAATACTCTGTTTCTATAGAGATTAAAACAAATGAGAGTATTATCGAGATAGAACGTGATGTAGGAAGTATTAAATCGGGTACCAGAATACCAGGTTTTGAGTTTGGAGTAGTATTTCTAGGGATCCTCTTAATTCTCTATAATTATAAAAAAAAGTAACATTAACTATCTTTGATGGTTGGATTTGACCAATTTCTAAGCTGTTAATTATAGTTAAATCTTTCAATACACTTATAGAGAAAGAACTAGGTTTTTATAATCTTTTCCTTGAAACCAAAAGTTTTTAAGCTATTAGCAAGAATAAGAAAATTAAAATGGCGATTATTATCTCTGAAAGAGGCGATTAATCAACTAATTATTTTCTTACCTGCCATATTTATTACTATTTATTATTAGAGTTCAATAAACCCTTAATACACTTAAAAAATTAATATAGATTAAGTAAAAGAAAGAATCAATAGAAATTTAGAAACAAATCTTTCTACCAGTAAGATTATATAAAATTTCTTAATCTGAAAGAATTAATAAACGTAATTCTACCATATAATCTTAGGAAGATGAATTTTTTGATTTTAGTAAACAAAATAATTATTAAATGGTCCAATACTTTTGGGATGGTGTATTAAGCCAATATTTTGAAAATTGTCGGCTTCTTTTCACAAAATAACTATCTTAATAATATGCTATTTTTTGAGAACTGATTCCCTATACTCGCATGCTTTCTCTAGATATACATAAAAGCACTGAGGCCGGAAAAGAGCCTGCGGAGGGAGTATCTAGTTAATTAAATATATTCAATTTGGTATCAACTTTACCTGTTATGAAAACGCACAACTTTACTAGAGTTTGTTTTAAATTACTCATAGTTACTATGATATGTCTCCTCACTCTAAACTCTTCACTCCTAGATATATTCGGTGAAACTACAGATTCTGAATATTGGCTGACAATTGAAGATGAAATTGAGGATTTAGATGGACGACTTTCTCTCACTTATATCACTGCAGCTCAGAAATTTGAAATTACCGAGGAATATGCAAATATTACAGAAATAAGTGTATACCTTACATATATTGATGTAGCAAAGGACGGAAAAACCCCACATGGGACAGTTTCAATTTTAACTGATGATAATGGGCTTCCAGGGGTTCCATTAAGTACGACTACCTTAGAAGAGAAGTTTGGACCACTTGATTTAGGTGTCTCTATAGGTCCTACATGGATTAATTGTCTATTTGCTACTCCCATAATGATAACCCAAGGATCTTATTGGATCGTCTTAAATGATACAGGGGAACAAGCTTTTGGTTCATGGGAATGGTTTACTCAAGATGACATGACTAATGGAGATTCTGGTGATTGGGCAGCCAAAGCAAGTCATACTGGTAGTTGGGTTCTTAATCCTTTTCCACCAGGTGATATGCTCTCAAAGATTAAAATTGTTCCAACAAATCCTCCTCCTGAGATTCCCCCAGAGGAAGAAGATACATATAGTTATATCTTCACTCATCCAGGCAATGGTAAATGGAGTTATAACTTAACAATAACAATAGAAGACTCTTCTGCAATAATAACAAAATCTAATAGACTTTACAGGTCAAAATCAAATAAATTTTCTCTTGAAACAGCTACAATCTGTGTTATTCATATACCCGATAAAACAAGTGGCTACACATCTGATTCCTCTGATAAGGTCATTTATGGAATGATCCGATGTAATATAAAATCTTTTGTTGAAGATTTCCTTCTTCAGATAGAACCATCCACATCCACTTTTATTTCTCTTACTATCATCCTTAAACTCGTACATCAAACACCTACAAGAACTCTTTCCCACAATACTGTTATTATTCTTACTTGGGATCATTGGAATTTAGGTATCAACTAAGCAATCAGCTATCATCAATATCAATGCACTGTTACCTCACTTTCCATCTTTAATAATGACATCTTTAATAATGATTAGGCCTAGTAATTTATCAAAGACCCTCCTATGAAACATTAAAATAAACCCCTGAAACAAAGGGGATTAAAGCTATGAGATACAAAGCGAGTAACATCACTAAAAACTATTTACTAGCTCTAATCATAGTCTCTCTTATAGGACTTAATGGAATCCCAATAAATTTAGTCTTCTCAATGAATGATATCTCTTCCGAAGACATTTTTCAACAGAGTTTACGAAATGAAGAAGGAATTTTAGTCAAAAGATTGATGAGAGAGCCTAATTTAACTTTTTCTAACAATAAAATAAGAGAAGAAATTATAACCGTTGAGTCAATCCCATATATGATTGGTAGTCAATCTGGGGTAGGGAAAAGTGACTTTTCGGTTAATGATTCATTAACGAAGTTAAACTTCACGTCTTTAAACACAATAAATGATATCTTTCTTGGAAATCCTACAATACATGAGGATTCTTATAGTACTAGCACTCTAATGAACTTTGAACAGAGTAGTCTTCATTTTGAGATAATGGAAGTTACTGCACAAGAAGATTGGCGATTAATAGAAAATGAAACTACTGATCCTGATATTAGAAACTCCGTTACGTATCTTGAGGCTGCTCAAAAAATTGAAATTAAGGAAGAATATGCCAATATTACTGAAATAAGTGTTTATATTAGATATATTGATCTGGATAAGGATGGTCAGATTCCACATGGAAATGTATCAATCTTTTCCGATGATAATGGAGAACCAGGGATTCAATTGGGCACCATAACTTTAGAGGAAGGGTTTGCATCCTTGGATCTAGGTTTATCTATAGGACCAGCTTGGGTTAATTATATTTTCTCTAATCCAATAAATTTGACTAAAGGATTTTATTGGATTGTATTAAATGATACAGGAAACCAAATTTATGGTTCTTGGAGTTGGTATACACAAGACGATTTAACGAACGGAGATGTCGGTGATTGGGCAGCAAAAGCGACTCACTCAGGTAGTTGGACTTTGAATCCCTTTCCAGAAGGGGACATACTTTCAGCTATTAGAATAATACCTACTGATGCATTAGGTAATAAATTAACCTACACCACTCCCGAAGCAATTTCTATGACCTATAATACAACAGAAGGGAATTATGAATTATCAGAGTTTTCTTTCGAGGCAAATGATACCTTAACTCATAATTTTTATACCAACACTTCTGTTTCATTTACATTAAAGAATTATGCTAATTTTTCTTACACCCTAAATCCCCTTACAGCTTCATCAACTTATTTAATTCAGAATGGGACAGTTGCTTGTTGGAATCTTTCTTTTACCTCAGTTCAAATTAATACTCCTGATATTATTAAAAATAGGATGTTTACTGTTACTGGGTTTCCTGCTGATTGGAACGGATCTGAAATCTATTGGAATGATTCTAGTGAACCAGTGTATACAGATCTTAGCAATAATGAGAATATCACTTGGGATGGTAATCCCCTTCACCATTATACTTATGGTAATACAACTATGGTGGTAAACGCAAGTCAACTAAGTGAAACAACGAATTGGCTAATCTGTTTTAATGCTGCTAACTACATTTCGAATTTTTATCTTGAACGAAATAGTATTCCTTTATCACTACCTCTTAAAGCGTATAGTATGGATGAACTTGATTTAAAGTTTAATGTTGGTGAAGCAGGAGGAAATGCTTCCTATTGGATTGAAAACGCAGGAATTGGTACAAGTATTATTTCTAAAAGTGATGTTTTATACAGTGATACCCTTGTCTCAGATTTATGGTCAATCAATAATACATTAGATCAGAATACAGATATTAATGGAACGTATAACTTACAAGCTTTCTGGATTAATACAGATAAAAACAAGGTTGGAACATTTACACGAAATTTAGAATTATATGTCAATACTTCATTTAATATACAAGCAGATTCAACAGTGACTATTGGAGAAATTTTTAATGTTACCGCTTTCTATAAATCCGTCCATAATAATTCTGACGTTAAAAATGCTCAAATTTGGTGCGAAGCAAATTGGACTTCAGCTGAAGACAGCTTTATGAACCAAATACCATTTGATAACGCTTATAATGTATCGTTCCAAACTAATGGTCAGATTCCAGGAGATTATGGTAGTGTAACAATAACAACTCAGGTTGCATATTTTGTTAATTGGACTCAAGTTATTTATGTGAAATTTGTTGACAATACCTCATTAAATGTTAATTCCACTAATTTAGTCTTGGAATGGTATGAGAATATTACTCTTCGTATCGATTTTCTAAATTCAACAGGAAGCCCTATTCAAGGTGCAGATGTCACAGTTAATGGACTAACTGCACAATATAGTGCAATTTTAGAAGCCTATCTCTACCGCTTAAATTCATCAGATTTCGCTGGTGTAGGTATATTTTCAAATATCCCAATATCAGCATCACACGTTAATTATGTGTCTCGTCAAATAAATCTCTCTCTAACAATAACCCCAGGCTATACAGACATCAATAGTAAATATATGGAAAGTGTTTATCATAATCAGACAGAAATAATTCTTCCTTATTCAAATAGTTCCTTAGATAGTGTTTCTATTAATTTCCAATACTATCATATTCTTACACTCAGGAACCTTTCTACAAGTATACCTTTAATTGAATCATTAATTCCGATTGCTAGTTCTATTGAAGAGACAGATAATTCATGGACAATAACCTTTGATCCTAATCAAATAGGGATTTTCTTGATAAATGTTACATTTAAGCTTGTTAATTATTATGATGCTCAATTTATAATTGTTTTAAATATCCAGAATGCTTCAACATCTCTTCAAACAGATTATGTTAACTATACACAGATCTATTATGATGAATCATTTGAAGTTGCGTTTTTCTTTAAGAATTTAGATTGGAATGAAAACATCACTTTTTTTGGACAAGTTCCAATTTTAATTAGTAATGATGAAAAAATAAGATATTTAAATCGTACAGGGGATCTCTACTGGTTTGAATTTGCCTATAGTTCTAATGAAGTAACTTTGGGGATTCAATCTATTACTATCACATTTACACTAGAGAATTTTAACTCTGCTTTGATCACGGTAATTTTTGATGTCATTAAGAGTCCATTCGTAGATTTAATTGGAATTGATACATTAAGTGGAGAGAATCTGGTTAATGGTACAAGTAATTTCACTAGATATTATTCCTCTACGGATTATGATAACCTATCGATCTCTTTTAGATATTATGAACTGAATAGAGGAACAAATCTAAATCTTACTCTTACAGAGATAATTGTTTATAAAGATTCATCCATTTCCCTAACTTCTCTTCAACACGGAAATCTGAACTGGACTCTCATTTTTGATGGTGTAGAAATTGGTACATTCTTCATTCAAGTATTATTTAGCCATGAAAATTATACATCTCTAATTCTTGAATTTTATTATACGATTGAACCAGGAAACTCTTTCTTTGGATTATTATCTCCAAATATTATGAATAGTCCAAATAACGCTAAAATCCAATCAAGCTTATCACTTGAATTTTGGGTGGTATGGCAGAATGAGTATGGGGAGTATATAAATGACTCTAATGGAGTATTAAGCAATGATTCTTCCATAATATTTCTAAATTCAGTCAAAATAAATGGTACACACTATTTTAAATTTACTGCTGGAGATATTGGAATAGTAACCATCAATCTTACTTTTGAAACAGTAGAATATACAGCTCTTAACCTTATATTACGATTTGAGGTAACTGAAAGAGCCTTAATTATTGACAATGACCTTTCAACTCATGAGAATCTATGGGTAAGCGATGTAGGTTTTCTTCAATATGGAGACGTCTATTATTTCCAAGTATATATCAAGGATGACAATGAGCTTCCTGTTGATATTACAAGTTTTGAAGGTAATCTTCCTGTGAATGTGACGTTTTGGAACGTTTCTAATGGGTTCCATACCTTTTCTTATCACGCATGGATAATTGGTTCTACTAGTGCTCTTATCATCAGGTTTGATAAACCTAATCATCAATATGTTGATTATCGTATTACCTTTATTGTTAAAGAAGCTGAATCAGAACTTATTTCAGATACTTCTTTAATTTCCACCTATTGGACACAAGATACATATTTCTCAGCTGTTTGGCAATCCATCCCTAATCCACAAAATCCAAGTAGTGATACCATCCTAATTAATGACAGCATAATAAATATCTCACATGATTGGATTATCCTTCAAAATGATAGTAATGGAAATTATACATTCAAAATTCTCGCAGATCTAATAGGAAGTTATTCAATCACTATTAATTTTCAGCTATATGGGTTTAAATCTCAAAATTTGATTTTACAAATCGATATTTTACCTGTACCAGCATTTTTTGGCATTGAAACATCCCCAAATAATGCAAGTATCATTGGAGAAGATAGTACATTCCGTTTTTCAGAAATTTATGCAGTTCAAATTATTTGGAAGGATATTTTTAATAATAGTGGTATAATTGACTCAAATCCAATCGTTGAAGGGAATGGGTCCATATATTTCTCCTTCATTGAAAACTTTTCAAATGGTACCCATGTGTTTAATATCAATGCAGTAGAATTAGGATGCTTTACTGTTACAATTCGATTTTCTACCACTTTTTTTGAAGAAACAATATATTTTATCTCTTTTATTGTAGTTATCATGCCTACTCAACCCTTAAATATTGAAAATTTTATTTATAATGACTCCATCCTAGTCGAGGATACAGTTCATATTATTGGAGAAGAATATAAAAATGAAATGGGAGAATTAATTCCGATTGATTGGATCAGACTATGGATGAATGGGAGTGACGTTTCTTCAAGCAATTATATTCTTGATATTGATCAATATCCTTTCTTTATAGATTTTTCAACCTCTGGATTCCATTGGGGATTATATAATCTTACTTTAATGATAATATCTTATGGTTATGAATCCCAAGTAATAAATCTTTCATTAGACTTAATTGGACGACAATTATCTGTCTCTATTCAAGTTCCACAAGGATCCAGAGTTGAATGGGGTGAAGATATTGATTTCATTGTTACTTTGAGTTATAGTAATGAATCACTAAGTGGAGGATGGGGAGCAGCATATAGATTAGCCTCTTTAGAAGGGATAATTATTGAATTTGACATCATAATTGCATATAGAAATGGGACTTTGAGAACATTTGAAGGTACAGCCATTACTGATGCTACTTACAAGGCAACTTATACCATAAGTGGTCAAAATACTTTTTATGCAGACTCTATCCAAGAAGTAAAAGTAAATGTGGCTTCTTCTCCTTCTAGTTACCCCTTCACATACATAATGCCATCAGAAGACCTCCCGTTAATTCAAGCTCCCTTTAACTTGTTAAATATACTTCTTCCACTAATTATTGGATTGATTATCGTAGTTTTAGCTGTAACAGGAGTATACCAGTTAAGAAAAATGCGTAAAAGCCATTCTATAAAAGTAAAAAAGTATGAATGGGACATTGAACAGAGTTTTGAGGAGGTTAAATCTATTCAACTGATACTCTTTAGACATGCATCTGGTTTGGCATTATATTCAGAAAAGACACTAATAGAAACAAAAACTGATACTGATGCCTTATCAGGAGTGTCTACAGCAATTTCTACATTTATAGAAGATATTTCAGAAGGTATGAGGGCACGTCGAACTGAAAACGGTACTCCAGCGGAACGATTTGAAACTATAAGTAAAGAGGGATTTTATATGCTAATCTGGAACGGAGAAAATTCGAGTATCATTATTATTTCTGAAGAACCTCTTCCAGATCATTTCAGAAACCGACTCGGAGCAATAGGGTTTGAATTTGAGCTAGCCTTTGGAGATAGCTTAAAAGAAATCTTCTCCTCAGAGCAATTTCCTGAATCAGTAATAAAAAAGATGATACGAAAACATATTCCGCTCCATTATTTTTCTGCTTTTGCAATTAATGAAGGTGTACTAGCATTAAATGGGGTTAAGCTTAACCGTAAAGAGAAAAAGATGTTTTCTTATATAAAGCATCTCTATTCCGAAAATCAGGCCATGCAAATTCTATTTTCAGAGCAAATTATCTCCTTTTTAGCTAAGAAATACAAACGGAGTCAGGCAATTAAATTCTTTGATAGAGTAATTGAACTTGGGTTATTAGTGGAATATAACCAAGAAAAATTATAGAATCTTTTATAGGGGAGTTTTTATTTTCTATTTTTCTTAGATCTTCTAAAAAGCATATTTCTTGAACTTAAACTTTTTAAGGAAAACGCATAGATTTGACCGAGGAATAACATTTGTCAAAGATTGACGAGTATCGACCAAAAATTTCTGAAGATAAAGCATTACAATTAGCAAAAGATCATTTTGCGGTAATTGGAGATATTAAACCTCTACCTAGTGAGAGAGATTTAAATTTTTTACTCAAAGGTCTGAATAAAGAATTTTTTATTCTTAAAATTGCTGCTTCCTCTGAAACAAAAGAAAATTTATTATTTCAAAACAGTGTCATGGACTATTTGAAGAATAAGGTTATTTGTCCCGAAGTAATATTATCAAAAGAAAAAGAACAAATAACAGTAATTAAAGACAAAAATGGTATCAAACACTTTATCAGATTATTAACTTATATTCCAGGTCAAATATGGGGCGATATAAAAGCTCCAACCATTGATCTCTATTATGACTTAGGACGATTTATAGCAACTTTAACACGATCGCTAGAAGGATTTTTCCATCCATCAGCTAAAAGAGATTTCCATTGGGATCTAAAAAATAGCCCATCCGTGATAAAAAAATTTTTAGAATACCAAAAAGATAAGAATAAAGTAACCATAATCAAATATTTTTTAAATCTCTATAATACACAAGTCGTACCAATTATATCCGAATTAAAGCAGAGTATTATCCATAATGATGCAAATGATTATAACATAGTTGTCAATCAATCACAACTCGGATTGGATAGATTAGGTATAATTGATTTTGGAGATATGGTTTATTCATACACAATTTTTGAACTAGCTATAGCAATTGCATATGCGATTATTAATAAAGAAAATCCATTGTATCTTGCTTCAATAATTGTAAAAGGGTATAATACGCTTATTCCTCTCAGAGAGGAAGAGCTTGATCTGCTATTCATTCTAATATGCATGCGATTGACCTTAAGTGTAGCCATTAGTGGTTATCAAAAGAATCTGGAACCAAATAATGAATATTTGAGAATAAGTGAACAACCCGCTTGGGAAACATTATTTAAATTTCACAAAATTACCCCTAACCATGCTTCTTATGTTTTTAAGTATGTCTGTGGAATATCACCATTTAAAAATGAAGTAACGTTTTCTAAATTAATCAATAATGAAATATTAGAAAAAAGGGATAAATTTATTGGAAAAAACCTTAGCATTTCTTATAAAAAACCATTAAAGATAATTAAAGGGTTTATGCAATACTTATATGACGAAAAAGGAAAAGCATACTTAGATATGAGAAATAATGTTCCACATGTAGGACATGCACATCCAAAAGTCGTATGGGCATTACAGAAACAAGCTGCAACATTAAACACAAATACCAGATATTTACAAGAAGAACTTGTGAACTATGCAGAAAGATTATGTTCAACATTACCCGATAAGTTAGAAGTGTGCTACTTCGTAAACAGTGGTAGTGAAGCAAATGAATTAGCACTGAGATTGGCAAGAACTCATACGAATCGTAAAGATATTGTAGCGATGGAAGGAGCTTATCATGGTAATACTGGAGAATTAATAAATATTAGTCATTACAAATTTAGTGGAAAAGGTGGAAGAGGAGCACCTAATTATGTTCATACAATAAAGATCCCAGACATTTATCGAGGACCCTATCAGGCATCTGACCCCGATGCAGGGAAAAAATATGCAGAAGATGTGAAAACTGTAATACATGGGAAAAAGATTGCTGCATTTATCTTTGAGTCTATAATGGGGTCAGCTGGACAAATAATATATCCAAAAGACTATCTTCATCATATCTTTAATTTTATACATGAAAATGGAGGAGTATGTATAGCTGATGAGGTTCAAGTAGGATTTGGAAGAGTAGGTAGCCACTTTTGGGCATTTGAGTTATATGATATTATTCCAGATATTGTTACATTAGGAAAACCGATTGGAAATGGTCATCCTATTGGCGCAGTAGTGACAACAAAGGAAATAGCTGAATCATTTAATAATGGAATGGAGTTCTTTAGTACAACAGGAGGGAATACAGTTTCATGTGTTGTTGGAATAGCTGTATTAGATGTTATTAAAGAAGAAAAATTACAGGAGAATGCGTTAAAGGTGGGAAAATATATAATTGAGAAATTAGAAGAATTAAAAGAAAAATATTTCATAATAGGAGATGTTAGGGGTTCTGGATTATTTCTAGGGGTAGATCTTATTAAAGATGTTAAAACACTTGAACCAGCTATTAAAGAAGCTGAAAAAATAGTCGAAAAAATAAAAAATCATGGAATACTGATTGGTAATGACAAAAATGTATTAAAAATCAAACCTCCAATGTGTATTGAACTAGGAAATGCAAAATACTTTATGGAGAAATTTGAGGAAGTATTAGTTGAAATTTCCTCTGAACGGTCATAAAATAATTAATAATCTCTTTTCATCGAACCACAATCTAAAAAGTGGTTGATATTATAATTAGCCTTTCTGAGTATTTTTAAGGTAATATTTACACCATTGAATGACTGTACTTTCATGAATAAAAACTTTGAACTTCCCATGTGGTTTGATTTCTTGTATTTTGGGGAGAATCTCAGATTCTTTAAGAGATTCCTTTGAAAGAGTGATAAGAAGCTGATTAACCTCAAGAACATACGAAAGAATAGCACTAACTTCATCCTTTGTCATAATCTCACCATGACCAATGATGATGTATTCAGGATCAAGAGATACATATTCTTTCAAAGCAGAAATCCAGTCCTCTGGATTCCCTCCTCGTCCTCCCCAGAGAAAATCAGAACGTAGATTATCACCTGTAGCAAGCAATTTATGTTGAGAAGAATAAATATAACTAGAATCAGCGGTGTGTCCACCTGTTTTTTTAATAATGACTTCAAAATTCCCTTCTTTAAGGATAAATTGGTTCTCAAAAATAGTATTTGGAAAGATCAATCGGGAATTTTTCACTGGTGTACGCTTCGCTGCTTTTAAAAACTCAAGTGACTTTTTTGATGCAATAATTTGACAGTCTTCAACTAATGGCATACTGTGAGTATGATCAGAATGAAAATGTGTTATAGCAACATATTTTATCTTATTTTTAAGAATATTTTCAGCCTGTTTTCGAATCTCAGCAGTTTCTACAATATTTCTCCCACACTCAATCATTAAACTTGTTTTTCCTAAGTTTAATACAGTAATATTTGCATGTCCAGGAAAATACAAAATATTATTAGTAAGTTGTTGGAGATAAGGAGTTTCTTTATTCATGATCGTCTCTCCTATTCCTCCTTTTCTAATAAAAAATTTCTTTTAGAACGAATTGATAACGGCAAAAAGAGTATTATTAAGAATAAACGGTTTATAAAATAAATTTTAATGATGTTTTTACGCTATACTAGGTATTTTTAGTGCAAATATTACTGATGTTTTCTAGAAAATTCGATAAATTAAAATACCTATTGTTCACACAGATACATCTCCTTAAAGAGGATATCCATTTTTTCACCGAGATTTCTAAGATTTGAAACATCTGTCTTCCTTTTATAAAATAAAATATCCCAATTATAGTGACATGGAATAACCATTTTTGGTTGGACAAATTCGACAAAATCTACTCCATCTTGTGGTCCCATTGTCATTTGACCTCCAACAGGGATCATCAAGATATCAGGGTGTTTAAATGGAGGATTAATTTTCCATTCTGGTAAAAATATTGTATCTCCTAAATTTGCAAACTATTTTTTCTGAATACTGAAAATAAAACCAAGTGACGAGCATTTTGGCGGGGAAATTGTAAAAGATTTTTTAAAAATGTGTATAGTTACTTTTCCATAATGAAAGATCACTTTCATATCTTTATGAGATAAATTATAAGATTAAATTCATCTTAAACTTTCTTAATTGATTTTCAGTGTCACAGCCTGACTTTTTTGAGCAGGGTCTTTAAGTCCCTTCTGTATTAAATACTAGTAATATTTAAGGTTATTTGGTGTTGTCAGTGAGAAATCAGAAAAGCGAGAGAAATGGGCTATCCGAGAAACAGAATGAATTGATACAAACCCTCCAAAAAGGGCATAAATTGATCAATAAACAACTATTTTCGAGCCTTTATGTTATAATCATGTATTTATTATTTCTTTCAACGTTCTTTCTTATAGGAGAACAGTTTGAATCATTTGATATATTTTTTATTTCATTTAACACATTTATCTTGGTTCTTGTTGCATTGAATAATATTCGAATTCTTTTTCCTTTTTGGAGGGAATTAGATTCACGATTTAAATTAATAGGAATGAAACCTGCTCAAGAACACTTAGGGATCTATGAAGGGATAACGTCTTATATTAGTCAGATACATTCTATGCTCTATTATCCTTTAAAGGATTCATCTGTATCAATAACTCCAAGATTATATCTGTCAAAAGGATGGATAATTCAATTAATTATTGGGATTATAATATTAATTATTAACCATATTATTTTTGTTATTTTTATTGATCCACAAACATTTGACACATTATTTTGGCTTTTAATCTCATATATTGGCGTCTTTCTTACTTATGGAGCAATGGTGTGGCATGGGTTAAAAGCCAGAGAAAATTTTCAACAATGGATAAGGACATTTGAAGAATTACGTTTTTGGGCTGAAAGTCTTGAATCACTACCTTTTATCGATGTTGAGGAGACATAATTATGTCAGAAAAAGATCGCTCTCCTACTTATTATTCCTCTCGTCGTTCTCGATTCGAAATCTGGTCAGAATTCTTGGAAACATGCGTAAGAACTCCTAGAACTCAAACTTGGCTTCGAGCAAACTTAAGAATCAAAACAAGCACCTTTAAAGGTGCGATTCAATTCTTAATTTCACGAGGCTTAATTAAAGAACTAAATAATTTTGGAACTATAGAATATGTTACAACAGAGAAAGGAGAAGAGGCTCTTCTTCAATATTACACATTAATTACAAGATTCTTCACCCACGAAAAAAAGAAGCGATTTTAAATGTATGTTATTGAAATAAACAATCTTTCTAAACGTTTTAGAAACACTATTGCTTTGCAAGAAGTTTCTTTGACTGTAAAAAGAGGAGAAATATTTGGATTGCTTGGGCCCAATGGATCAGGAAAAACTACCTTGATTCGATGTTTACTTGGATTAATTAGGCCCACAAGTGGAAGTGCTACCCTCTTTAATCAGTATGATATAGTACGAGATATGTATGAAATCCGAAAACGTTCCTCCTTACTTCCGCAAGAAGCAAACTGTGTTGAAATGTTGACAGCTCGTGAAAATATTCTTTATCAAGGAGGAATTCATTCTGGTGATGTTATTCCAAAAGAAGAATTAGAAAAAAGAACTGATGAACTTTTAGAAGTTGTGGAACTAGTTGATCGTCAACACGAACTGACAAAAACCTTCAGTGGTGGAATGAAAAGACGAGTCATGGTTGCATCAACTTTAATTACGGATCCAGATCTTATTTTTCTTGATGAACCTACTACAGGAATCGATATACTTGGAGCTCAAACAATTAGAACTCTCATTCAGAACTTAAGCTCCCAGAATAAATCGATTTTTTTAACTACCCATGATCTTACAGATATTAATGAACTCTGCGATCGTGTGGCTATTATTGTAAACGGAAGAATTATTGCACTAGGAACACCAGCTGATCTTGAAGTAGAACACAATGTCCAAGACATCAAGGATGTATACACAAAGCTGGTAAGAAAAGCAAGATTAGAAGCAACGATAAAGACCTAGGAGAGAAATTAAAATGACATATCGACAATTAAACTATTTATTCAAACGGGAGTTACAAACTGCTCGACGAACACGTGGAATTATGATGATGGTAATTCTTATGCCAATCATTATGTGGGGATTCCAAATAATCTTACCCTTATTACGATTAGGAATAGCTGAGGGAGGTAGTGCAAGTATAGATGTCCAATTAGATGAAACAATTTTAATTGATTTAGGAATGCCGTTAATGATCGCTATTATTGTGGCATCGATCACAATCATTCCGTTTGTTTCTGCTTCTTTTGCAGGAGAAATACAAAATAAAACCATGGAATCTTTATTAAGTCTTCCTATATCTCGACATAAAATATTACAGGCTAAGTTTTTAGCTGGAGCTGTTTTGGGACTGATTTCAGTAGTTATAAATCTTGTTTGTTTTATACTCTACCTAGATATCACGAATAGCATTATCGCTCCAGCAAATGGTTGGAACTCTATTGTGTTTTCGATAAATGTTCCTGTGAGTTTGATTCCAGCACTTACCTTAACATTATTTCTTTGTACACTTTTGAATTTAGGAATAGGAATCTCTGTTGCTTCTCTTGCAAAAAGTGCAGAAACATCAAGGCAATTATTTTCCTTTTTAATGTTCCCACTTCTCTTTTTTCTTACTATAAACCTATTTACAGGTATACCTGAAGTAATGAGTGGAACTTGGAACTCAAGTTTACCACTTTTGCTATACCTAATCCCTTGGGAACATGCCCTAGCAATTTTTCAGAAAGCTATGCTACCAAATTATTTTTCTACAAATGATTACTTGTTATTAGGAAATGTTTGGTTTGATGTAATTTTTCACATGATTAACATTTTCTTCGTAATAGTGATTGTCTTATGGTTAGCTTCGAAACTTTTCGATCGTGAAGGTCTCCTAAGCTGATATACAATCAATAATGAAAAATTCCTCAATGAAAAGGCCCAGAGAGTGAAAATTACGAGTTCAATGCTGAAATCTCAGTTTAATAGGGTAATTACTGATTATTAACTCGGTATTACGACGAAATGTATTATTCGGACCACTATAAGTGATGTAACTATACATATAAAATTCTGCGAATAGATCTCGTATAAAAATGGAATCCCGATTAGATAGAATCCATAAATCGGAGAGTTCCCCAAGATATGATTTTAAAGTTGGCCAATCAATATTATTCATCCCTTTTCCATACAAATTTCCCTTTTTTGTTGAATCATAATAAGGAGGATCAAGATACCAAAATGGGTCTTGATCAGTTATAGCTGTAGCTTGTTGTTTAAAAACTTCAGAATAGTCCAAATTGGTTATATTTACTGATTTACGATTGAATATCCTATTAATTAACCTCAGTTTATCGGGCTTAGTAATATACCAATTAGAATGAGCTTTTTCAAAGCTATATCCTCCTCCAGCCCCATTTGGAGAACAATTCAAAATTATTAGACGTTTTATTGCTTGTTCTAATAAAGAAGTCGATACTTTCTTCTTCCATTGGTAATAATCTTCACGTTCAACAAAGGGGAGTACATTGATATATTCATTTAATTCCTTTAAAAGGTCGGAATCCTGAATACATTTGAGTAAAGCAAAAATTTCTTGATCTTTATCATTCAACCAAGCTTGTTCAACTTGAGGTGAAATCCTAATAAAGAAATTGGCCAATCCAGTGAAGGGTTCAATTAAAAAGGGGATTCTTGGTGGGACTAAACTGAATAAAGACCTATGTTTTTTTGTATTGTTTTTAGCACCTGGATAACTAGCAATAGTTAATTTTGAAGGGAGTCGCATATTGAAAGCCAATATAGGATAGATCTCCAATGCTTTTAAATTAATCATTACACATAAAAGACGTTTTTTGTTTCCAAAGTTAAAACTGCTGTATAGTTCTTTTTATAATGCTACCTGGTGTTCCTCGGGCCAAATCAACCCAGAAAATATTATAACCTGCCACAGTGTATTTCAGTTAAAAGAAAATTTTGCTCGTTTTTCATAATCAACTGTCAAATTAATATCTGAGAATCTGCGGATAAACGATTTAAAGGTATTTTTAATGTAGATTCGTTGGCTTTTTGAATAATAAATCAAATCCAATTTAATTATGGTTTGATTCTTCAAGCGAATACGAAATTCTTTCAACCAAGTGTGATTTTTTCCTTCAAGTAACCAGTAGCAATAAATTATTGTAATAGTAGAGATTTCAGACCATTTGATAATTCTGGATGTCATAATATGTGTCCAAGTAACTCCTGTCTCAGAGATAGTCATTTTTGACCGCAAAGGGCCTAATATAAATTTGAAAGCTAAGATCAAAAATACCGATCCTATAATAAAGGGTAAACTTACACCTAATAAATCATTCCTTGATGCCTCTCCAGTAATTTTATCTATTCCAATGATAAAAAGGAAAAAACTTATGATTAAAAGGAGAAAGCTTGGAAATTGAAACTGAAGAATGCGTGAAAAACTTGGACTAATCGTTAACGAATCCTGATTCTGTTCAACTTTTGATTTCCACACTTCTTAACCATCTTATTTAGTTAGTTAAATTATAATCTTTAAGAACCCACAAAATAATTTAATAAGAAAGAATGTTTGTACATAAAAATTTACTTCATTAAAGATGAATTTTGCTGTGATTTGTCTAAAAGGTTTTTCACTGATTTCTTGTAGTACCAATTCGCTGGTGCAGCTACTAAAGCCATTCTGAAAGTGTAAATTGCTTCCTCAAAACTTTTTTTAAGAAATAAGACAGCACCTAAGTTAGCCCAACAAATTGCACTTGAGGGATCATATTTCAGCGCTTTTCTAAACGATTCTTCAGTTTTTTCAAATTTCTTTTCAGAAAAAAATATACATCCTAAAAAATACCAAGAAGGAGAGATACTTTCCTCATGTTGTACGGATGTTAAGAAGGCTTTCTTTGCCTCATTAAGCTTGTCTTGTTGAAATAGCACTAACCCAAGATGATACCAAGCAACAGCGTGATTTGGTAAGATTTTTACTACTTTGCGAAATGCCCCTTCTGCTTCAGATAAGTTTTCAGATTTTTTAAACAAAATACCCAAATTATACCAAATATCTGGATCATTCGGAGAACAGGTAAGAGCATGTTGGTACATTGGCATTGCACTCTCTGTATCTCCTTCCATGCTAAATAGATTTGCTAAATTGAACCATCCTTCCTTCATATTTGGTTGAATGTTAATTAATGTTTTAAATGCTTCTTTTGCCTGTTTAAAATCTCTTAAATGACTTAATAAAAGGCCCAAGTTGTTCCATGCAGAAACAAACTCTGGATCATGTATTAAACATCTTCTATAAGCATTTCTTGCCCCTATATATTTTTTTTGCTTTTCTAATACTTCTCCTAATAAATTCCAAGCATAAGAATTATATGGCCTGAGATGTAATGCAGCTTTAATGGTAAGCTCAGCATCTTCAAAACGATTTTCTTCAACAAGAATTTCGCCTAAATTTATCCAGATATCATCTAAGGAAGAATCTATCTTTAATGCTTTTTTAAAAGCAATTTTAGCCTCAGAAAGCTGGGCTTCATTTTTTAACATTGTTCCCAGATTTGTCCAAACATTAACATTTTTATCATCCAGTAGAAGAGCAAATTTGAAAGATTCCATTGGCCGTCCTATATTCATTAATAGATTTCTGAGTTTATGTAAAGCGTTATTATATTCAGGTTTGTGTTTCAAAGCTGTCGTATAAGCTTGTTCCGCTTCAGTGGTTCGTCCCATTTGTTCTAGAACTGATCCAAGATTAGTCCAAGTACGAGCAATATTAGGTTTCGATTCTAATGAAATGCGAAATGCTTCCTCAGCTTCTATCAAATGGTTATCTTTAGCAAAAATAACTCCTAAATTTGATAAAATCATTGGATGATTGGGATGATGAGATAAAGCAGACCAAAAAATTTTTTCAGCCTCTTTAATTCTTCCCTGTTTATACAAAATTTTCCCTAAATTGTTATAGGCATCTATATGACTTGATTGGATACTTATAACTTCTTGAAAAACTTTCTTGGCCTCAAGAATGCGACCTTGCTTATAAAAAGTGATACCTAGGTGAAATAATGAATCAACATGTGATTTGTCCAAATTCAGGGCATTAAGATAGGCTTTTTCGGCTTCTACCAATCGATTTTCTTTAAAATTACATATACCAATATAGTACCAAGATTCTAAATGTGAAGGATTAAATCGTAGGGATTGTTTGAAAGCTTTAAGCGCTTCGTTAAATTTACTTCGTCTATAAAGATATTTTCCTCTCTCAAACCAGCTTGGTCCATCAAAAGGGTCCGAGATTAAGGATCTCACAGTAACACTTCCTAAAAAGTCTGAAAAGCTTGAATGATGTAATTCTATTATTATTGAGTTAATATATGATCAAAGAGAAATAGAAATTCCCCATCAATCTTGAATCCAGATACTGTACTTCAAGGTCTAAAAGTTTAAATAGTTCTAGACTGTTTAATACCTTACTTTTTTAAAATGTCAAGGTATGATTGAATCCCAATGTCTTGGAAAATAATTCTAGGAAAACCTGGAGACACTAATATCATTGGAAAACGATGGTTAAAAAAGAACATACCTAAATCTAAACGATTGCCGAAAGAAATGTATAAAAAATTATGTTCGGGTTATATTTATAATATTGGGTTACATTACTTACCCGAAGAACCTGAAAAATTGCAGGAGCTTTGGATTTGTTATGAAACAGGTAGAGTTTTTAAAAAGGAAGATATTATTGAGTATCTTCAAACACAAAGAAAAAAATTGAATCATTCTATTCAGTAATGTCCTAGTTTGAATAGATAATCAAATTGTTTTGCAAACAGGATGTTTTTTCTTGATGTAATTTTTGATTATCAATGAGTTAAAAAGAAAATAGACACAGAACAGATTTAAGATAATACAAATAGACCCCTAGAACCCAGATAAATGAGGTATTTTAAAATGAAGAGTCGAAGAATAGATCTAGATAGATATGATAAAGGAGCTATTATAGTTTGGATTACTTTTATTGCGTTGGTGCTTGGAGGGATTGAGGCAGAAGCATTTGTTCATCTCGATTATGAGCAATTTAATTATCCATTTTATTGGATCATGTATGCTTTTCTAATCATTGGGTTACTCTCGATCATACCGTTTATCACCAGAGAAAAGTCTGATTGGTTGTTAATTATTGGAGGTGCGTTTTTAGCACAATTTTTCCAAGATATTGGTCATTGGTTTGTTAAATGGGTTTTCATGAAAACATGGAACTGGGGAGATCCCGTGTGGACACCTCTTTGGGATTTGTTAAATGTTGATTTTCCTATTCCCCTTTTCTGGATGATTGATTGGATAATTTTTGGAATTTTCTTCGTAATATGGTGGGTATATGATAGAAAGATAGTAAAAAACTTCAAATGATATTTTAATAAGTTATTTATCCTTATCTTTCGAAAATGGCTTAAATTTTTGTTGAAAACGATAGAATCGACCGACAGCATCAGTTCTCAGAGGTTTATCTCGAATTTCAAACCAAATTATAACCCCAAGGAAAATTGCTACTAAAAGACCCATGAGATTATCAAGAATAAAAAGATGATCCCAAGTAAGGTCTAAAATTGCTCCTTTTTGACCATCATAGGAGGTAAAACCAAAATCCGCAATCAAGTGCGTTAACCAACCAATAGCGAATGCTCCAAAATAGTAAAATTTATCTAACATCACTTCAGAAAAAGAATCTTGTTTTTTACGCTTATACTCATATACAGCTAATAAGAATGTACAGATTAAAGCTATAATACTGGCAAGAATCCACATCAATAGAGAATGTACAAAACCCCGATGTTCAATAAATTCAAAATAAACACCCGGAGCATCAATATCAGGAAGAGTAGCCGCAAAAGCCCCTACTATTAAAGTACGATAGCGACCTTTCTTATCTAGAATTACAAAAGGAAGCGAGGCCATTAATCCAATTGCAAAATGCGAAGAGAATCCAACCATATTTTACACAACTTTAGATTAGGGAGAAAAACTACTAATGTTTAATTTCTAAATTAAAGGTATAAAAGTTTTAAATGTCAAATAATTCGGAAAAAATGCCTTGATTGTCTAAATATTTGTTAATATAACGCTATAAATGAAAATATTCCGACAAAACTAGTTAACTTCTGGAATAATATTTCTTATTTTTTCTCCCATTAAAATCGAATAATAAAATATCGATATTTCAAACGATTGCACTTTCAGTGAGTAGAAAGATTAAATATTAATTTATATTGAAATACAACCATTTTTTTAACTGATTTATTGATATTTCTTTCTCCTTTAATATCATTGAAGAGAGTACAAAAAGTACTATTGCCTATACTATAAGTTATATATATATGAATTATAGTATAATTAAGTAGAGTTGAAATCATTGGAACCACAGAAAGAATTAGCTAAATGGGAAAAAGAGTTCAAGAAGGGCTATTCTAAACCTTTTGTACTTTTAGCACTTACTAAAGAACCTCACTACCCGTATCAGATAATAAAAACGCTATCTGGCGCAACTCAAGGAAAATACATCATAGCTGGGTCAAATATATATCCAATTCTAAAAACACTTACAGAGGAGGGGTTCATTACAGTTCGAAAAGATGAGGAAACTCAACAAAACTTCTATTCGCTAACAGAAGTGGGGTATGAGTTTTTGGAGTTGTTAGAACAAAGTATGATGGAGTTTCAAGATTTGGTTAAAGAATTGATTGAGACTCATGGAGCGTCAAGAAAAAATGAAAGAAGATGAAAGAGATCGAATAAATAATATAAATCGATATGTTAAAGAAATAAGTGAACTACTTCCTTATCCTTCTTCCCTGAAGAATAATCTACTTAAGGGGTTACGAATGGACATCCAATCAGCCATGGAAGATTCAAAAAGTAATAATCCTTCAATGGTCTTTGGATCAGCCAGAGATGTGGCTAAAAATTTTACCAAGAGTCAAGAATGGGGTACAGAACGAGCAGGTTGGTGGACTCGAATAGCTGCTTATCTCATTGACATGGTAATTTTAGGTTTTTTTATGCTATTCTATACTGGAGGAGGGATTTTAGCTCTGCTCGCATTATTTGTACCTATTGACCAATTATCGGAATTCTTTGCAAGTTCATGGAATGAACCAATTGCTATGAAATTAGATCTGACATTTTTGGAAGTTATTGTGTTTTTAACAGTCCTATTTTTCATATTCGGAAGTACAATCTTGATCTTTTTTGGGTACCTCGTGATGTTAGAACGTTATTATTCAGCTACTATGGGGAAAAAATTGCTTAAATTATCTGTTGTAGATGTTTCAGGAATTAAAATCACATGGCAACAAGCAATTGTCCGTAATTTAACCAAAATATTCGGAGGATTTTTACCTGTTGATGTTATTCTAGGTATTATTTTAGAGCAGCAAAATCCAGAGAAAACACAAAGACAGAGAGGTTTTGACATACTTGCGGAAACTATTGTAGTTAAACATGCTTAACTAATTTTTTCAGAGATGGAATACTATGGAAAGGAATGATGAAATGAAGAATCATACAGATCAAATAGTGATCAGATTATGGAGAAAAATACCTGTAATAATTCAAGTGATAATAATAGGAGTTATTGTCTGTGAAATAGGTATAGTTGGATGGTTAGTTACCATATCATTCATTCCAGCACCATGGTCCTTTCTGATCATGATTGCTATATTTTGGTTGTACTGGAGGTTTTTCAGTGGACAAACAAGGCCAGTTAGAGCAATAGAGATCAGAAAAAAATATTTTCGAAAGATAAAATTGACGCAAAATGTCTGGAAATGGAGTCTGGTAGCAGCAGTACTACTTGTAGTAATTATCCAATCAGCTCTAATTTTAACTTTTCGATTAATTGACTTTCCTGAAGAAACGTTTACCATAGGTATTAATTATGGTGATTACCCTCTTTGGGCAGTCATCATATTCATCATTATGGCAGCACTTGAAGCTGGTATCTTCGAAGAAGTTGGTTATCGTGGATATATGCAAACTCCCCTTGAACAGCGCTATGGGCCTACAATAGGAATCATGATTGTAGCTTTCATGTTCGTTATATTGCATCTTCATCAAGTATGGGCTGCACCAGTTTTATTCCATCTATTTGTATTTGGGATACTTTGGGGAATACTAGCGTATTCTTCTAATTCATTACTACCAGGGATTATTAGTCATACTATTGTTGATATCTTTAGTTTTTCCTATTGGTGGAGTGGTCTTGCGGAAGAATATGCCGTACGAACAATTTTTGAGATTGGTATCGATATTTCTTTCATTTTTTGGGTAATTATCTTTGGTTTTTCGTTTTTAAGCTTTTTATTAGTTGCGTACAAGCTTATCCAACTTCGCAGAAATGATTCAGAGATTCTTTCGCTAAATCTTCACCTCGAAGTTCAGTCTAAACAAGGAAAGATAATATCGGGAGAAGTTAGAAGGTAAAAAGGTTGAGTTAGCTCATCTTTTTCTTCTTATTTTATAATTACTAAACTCAGAAACTGTTATAGGGATAGGAAATGATGTTTTTAAAGGAAATTTAACCCATCTAAAAAGGATCAATGATGGTGACGAGTCACTCCCTCTAGAAAGGCATGATAATCTCTTGGTCGCATCAATCCACCAAATGCTCTTTCAACAACTTCACTCAAGGCAGGATGAATATGCATACCTCGATTAATTGGATAACTATTTTTTTCTGGTGTATACATAAGAGTAATGATTTCTTGAATTAAAATACTTGCCTGTGGTCCAATAATATGTGCTCCTAAAATTTTTTGATTCTTATCAAGGATAACTTTTACAAAAAAATCCTTAACATCCATAGCCATCCCTTTAGCTGTATCCTCATATTTCTGATACCCAATCAGGAGATTATTTTCACCATATTTTCTAATGGCTTCTTTTTCACCTAGCCCTACCCTAGCAATTTCTGGATACATAAATACTGCACTAGGGATTGCATGATAATCCACCCTGACTTTATTCTTCAGGATCGCATTATAATAAACTATCATTGATTCATAATTTCCCACATGCTTAAAGAGATATTTTCCATTGGCATCTCCAAATGCCCAGACATTTGACTGAGAGGATTCAAGATATTCATCTACTTTAATCCATCCGTTTTCATCAGTTTCTATTCCTGCTTTCTCAGGATGTAAAATGTCACTATTAGACCCTCTTCCTGTTGCAATAAGAATTTCTTCAGCTGAAAACTTAACCAAACTACCGTTATCTCTATTTTTAGCCGTCAGTTCCTTGAAATCTCCGTTGAGTCTTATTTCGAGAGCTTCATGATTTGTAAAAACTTGCATATGCTTCGAGAGCTCTTTTTTAGCTAGCTTTGAAACTTCAGGTTCTTCTTGAGGAAGAAATTGAGGATTTCTACCAATGATTATCACTTTTGATCCCATAGTAGAGAAAAAATGGCCGTATTCTGCAGCAATATAGCCTCCTCCAATGATTATCATACTTTTAGGGAGCATTTTGAGATGTAAAATACTATCACTAGTATGATAGCCAATTTCTTCAAGCCCCTTAATAGGAGGTATAATAGATTTAGATCCTGTACATAGAAATATCATTTTTGAAGTGATTATTTCATCTCCAACCTTAAGTTGATAGGGAGCGATAAACTCTGCTATAGTAGGATAATAATCAATATCCTCTGCATGAGATAGGCCTTCCTTAATGTGCTCAATATCCTCATCAATCAATGATCTCATTCGGCTCATAATTTCAGAAAAACTAACACTTTTAATTTCAACATTGATACCAAGTTTTTTAGCATGTTCAATTTCGCGAACTAATTCTGCAGGATAAAGTAAGATTTTTGAGGGAATACATCCACGTGTTAGGCAGATACCCCCAGGTTCATCTTTATCTATAACTGCAACTTTCATTGATGGATTCTGTTGAAGAATCGGCCCCACTAGATTCATCGCAGATCCAGTTCCTATAACTATTAGATCATATTTCTTCATCCAATCACCTTAGGTTTAGTATCGATATTTATTAGGACTTTTAATATAAGAAAGTAGTAAAAGCTGAATCATATTAAAGATCAATGATTCGATTTTTAGAAAAAATTCATGGAAAAAGACTCTATTTTATCAAGAAATAAAACATTGGAGAGAAATACTTTTGTCTGAAAATATCTTAGAGAAAATAAATCGCGATCAATTTAGAGCTAACTTCCTTAAATACACACGAAAAGCATTTCTTACTCTTCCTAAACTGGATAATCCCTTTATACTTGACATTGGTTGCGGATCTGGGATTCCAACAATGGAGCTAGCAAAGCTATCAACTGGGACAATATTTGCTTTAGATACTGATCAATTAGCTTTAGATAAGCTTAATAAAAAAATCAAAGAAAAAAAGTTAGAAAATAGGATAAAAACTATAAAATGTTCCTTCTATGAAATGAATTTCCAAGATGAAAGTTTTGATTTAATTTGGGCGGAGGGAGTGGGGTATTTCATTCGATTTGAAGAGAGTTTAAAACAATGGAGACGTTTGCTTAAGACTAATGGATTTTTGGTTATTCATGATGATATAAAGACATTGCCAACTAGTAGAACATTGATAAAAAAATATAACTATAAATTACTGGATTATTTTGCCTTACCTAAGGATGCGTGGTGGGTAGATTACTATAGACCTTTGGAGAGTCGAATTGATGAATTAAGACAACGAATTGTGAAAGATTCTTCAGCACTGGAAGTTTTAGAACAACAACAACAAGAGATAGATAATTTCAAAACCAATCCCTCGAAAGCAAGATCAATATTTTACATTTTACAGAAAATTATGTCAAAGTAGACTAATGCTTTGATTTTATAATGATAATAGATGAGGAAGAAGATAGTCTACAGATTTCATCAGTATTATAGCTCAATGAGATCAAGTTCTCCATATTTAGATTTAAAGAATACATTTCATATGATTTGAAAGGAATTATCCTTAATTTTCTTTATTTTTCCTAAAAATAGAATTGTTTAAATGTTTATGTATTTCTTTGAAAAAATAGAAATTATCTTACCACATTTTTTTGTTGATGGATTATAATGGAAGTCATTGTTGTTTTCAATCAAATTTCGCTAGCATTTATTCGAATGATAGGATTAGGGGTGGGTATTGACTTTCTTATTCAGAGAAAGAATAAAAGATTTAAAGCCCAAGTTGCTGGGTGGAGTATTTGGACATTTGGGAGTATTTTACAACTTATTTCACAATTTTCATTAGATGTCAATCTAGTTGAAATCTTCGATTTCCTGTTTGGAATATCAACGTTAGTAGGCTCATTTCTCATATCAACAAGTATTATTGTCTATTTCTATCATATACCAGTAAAAACCATATTTTTTGTGACTCTAGTATTAATTGTCTCCCCGTTAATAATTCTTATTATTTTTAATTTATCAACTGCTGTTACATTCTCTATCTTAGGTAGTTTTTTAATATTAATGTTCTTATATATTTTTGGTCTTATTGAAGGTCAAAATTTTAAAGAAACAGTTGGAGAGAGTGTAAAATGGTTTTATGCGATGGTTATAGTTGGGACCATTCATATGGTTGTTTTTTCTCTGTTTACTTTAGGAGGCATAAATTTAAGTGTTACCTCTTCACAAATCGAGGATTTAGTGGCATTAACTATTATCAATTCATTTGCTATCGCAGTAACGGTGATGACGGTTGTTTTATTAATTCATCTTGAAAATAGTCGATCCAACCTGTATAATTTTCAATTAAAAGATAAATACAGCCATGATTTAGCAAATATCATTCAAATAATTGCTAGTGCAATACATCTTATTGAGAAAGACAATTTGTCAGTCAATGAAAAAGAAAAATCTGTTGAATTACTGGATCAAAAATTACAGGAAGTTCTAGAGCTCCTACAGGAAATTCGTACACTTGAATAATACCTGCAATTTTTTTAAAAACCATAGAATATAATATTGCAATTGAAAGCAAAAAAATATCTC
>JAEOUE010000328.1 GCA_016839515.1 Candidatus Hodarchaeum mangrovi | reverse complement strand
TTATGATTAAAGGTACTCTTGTCCCTCCCTCATACATCCATCCCTTTCCTTCAGATAATGGGGCATTACAAGTTGGAGAACCTTCTGCTGTGGATAAACCTCCATTATCAGAATAAAATATAATAACTGTATTATCTCTTTTTCCAAGATCTTCTATAGTCTCTATAAGACGTCCAATATTCTCATCGAGCGAATGTATCATGGCAGCATACTTAGGATCTGATTGAATTATGCGTCTTTTTACAAAGAAATCTTTCTTATGGGTGCAGGGGAAATTCTCTCCAGTAACGAATGGATTTAAATTTTTTAGTCCCATTTTTTTAGCCTTTTCTCTATAGTACTTAATATTTTCTCGTTTGGCTTGGATTGGGACATGAACACAATAATACCACATGTTAAGAAAGAATGGTCTATCATCGCTACCGAAAATCAACTTTATTGCTTCATCAGTAAGATGATCAGTTAAGTATTTCTTCCTTTCAGGTACATCTTTGAGGGTTGGAATTCGCCAGGGACTAAAATAACCATGCATGGGCGCTCCCCAGTCACATCCCGCGATATTAACATCAAATCCATGTTTTTCAGGGTAATAAGTTTCACCACCAAGGTGCCATTTTCCTACATGCCAAGTCTGATAGCCATTTTCTTTAAGAGTAGTTGCTAAACTCATTTCATTTAACGGTAGATGATCAATATAAGACGGTTCAATTAATTTTCCTTCAGTTTTCCCTCCAATAAATTGTGTTAGTCCTAATGTTGCCGGGTACTTCCCCGTAAGAATACTCGCTCTTGTAGGAGAACATACTGGACAAGAAGCATAAGCATTGGTAAATCTAATTCCTTCAGACGCTAATTTATCCAAATTGGGAGTCTCGTAAAATGAACTCCCATAACAGCCTAAATCCGTCCATCCAAGATCATCTATTAAAATAAATAAGAAATTAGGGCGCTCGATCATTGTTCATCTAAACATGCCTAACGAACTAATATTTGTACTATATAATATGAAATCATAGAAAAACTATGACAAAAAACATAAATTCCTTTACAAGAGATCCTCTTTTAATAATTTGTCTATAATTTTTAATACATACTCTTGAAAATCTTGGCTAGATACATCTGCAATGCTTAATTGGATATTCTCTAAAATCGGTATTTTTTCTCTTCTATTCATATCAATATAGACTGCTCCAAAAAGTAAACTATAAAGAAATAATGCGACTATAGCAGGATTTCCCTTCTGAATTTCATTTTTTTCCATGGTTTTATTAATAAGACTAGTAGTACCATCTAATAATCGGAATTCTCTATATTTTTTTTCAAATTTACCAACTTTTTCTGATGTTGGGGCATTTGTTAATGCATGCATCATTATAAAAACTCCAAAATCTCTTTCAGCAAATTCAATAAAATGCCTACAAATCTCCATTAAAAGTTCTATATTGGAACCATTATGGCTTTTCAATATTTTGATATTTTCATCCTTAAACTGTTTATAAAATCTATTCCGTATTGCTATCCATAGCTCTCTCTTGCTTTCAATATAGTTGTAAAGATTATTTTTCGTCATACCAAGCATTTCAGCCAAATTTCTCATGCTAAAACCCTTAGCGCCCCTTTTTAAAAATAATTCTTTTCCTGTTTCAAGTATCCTATCAAATTGTTCTTCCTTTTTTTCTTCTGATCGAGCTCTAGTTTGTTTTAATTTTGGACTCATTATTTTTATAATTTTTTAATATTTTATTGACGATTTAAATTAGATAACCATAAAATTTATTCCTTGAAAAAATCAATTTATATTACCTTTTCAATAAGTTTTAGCATTTCAATACATTCTTTAGCATAAAGGTCTGCTTCTGGACGCGTTCCTTTTAGACTTACGTAAACGTCTGCGCCGGACGGTGGAAGTGGCTCACAAGCTAAAGAGCCATTAAAATCTATATCTCTAAGTGCTCGATAAATTTCAAACCAATCTGTGTGTCCTCGTCCTACAGATTTTCTATTAGAGTCTGCTATATGACAGTGAAATAATTCCTTTCCAGCAAGACGTATCGCTTCTCCATTATTGTTTTCTTCTATATTTGTATGGAAAAAATCGAGCATCATTTTGACCTGAGAATGATTAGCCTTCCTAAGAAGTTCTACTGCTTGATCACAGCGATTTAAAAAAGCATTCTCATAACGATTTATGGGTTCAATGACTAAAAAAATTGGTCCCAAAGATTTAGCGTAATCTCCTAATTCTTGCAATGCTTGGATACATAACTCTTGATTCTTCAGATTCCACTCGTCCTTAATGTTAGCGACTCCCGATGGTGCTGTTACAACAACCTTAGCTTTTAATTCTATCCCAATTTCAAGACAATCTTTATAATACTTAATAGTGTGTTTTCTAACATCTGAGTCTGAGTCAATCAAATTTCGACGTCTTGATTTTTCAACAGCTCCTTCTACAAACACACATATACTGCTACACCCTAAAGAATACTTTTTCATTAGATTTTTCGCCTTATCAATGCGGAAGGAGGTTGGATCTTTAACCATTATTTCTATGGCATCGTAACCGAATTTCTTTAATCTCTTAAATTGATTTTCAATGGGTTCTTCTCCATAAATCCAATTCGAGACACTATATTCTATTTTCATCTAAAAATCTCTTCAAAATTTATTCTTTTTTTATTTTACGTGCTATTTATCAATGTTAAAACCATTTCCAGCAATAAACTCTTGGTACAATTGAGCACTTTTTTTCCAT
>JAEOUE010000113.1 GCA_016839515.1 Candidatus Hodarchaeum mangrovi | reverse complement strand
CATAAGCAAGATATACTATGTCATTGTCATCCACAAATATAGTTTCTTTGTCTGCAAAATAGGTATTATTCGTGGCTTTAACTGGCATCCAAGAAACTCCGTTATCAATGCTTTTTGCAACAGTCATTTGAGATAGATATTCCCCAGTTGGGTCATTAAGGTACGCTGCTTCAAATTCTAGATAAGAATAGTAGAGAGTCCCATTTTTCCAATATAACCACGGATCAGATTGGCGTGTAAATAATCCCTCATACATGGGCATGTTATATGGATTACTCCATGTCTGTCCATTATCAAGAGATCGTGCAAAACTTACTCGTGCACCCCCACCATAATGAGTTTCGGAATTTTTCCAACCCGCAAAAAGGATTCCATCATCTGAAATCGCCATTGATACTTCAACATGATGAGCATAATCATTATCGTTAGTTGAGAGCAAAATATTACTTGAAAAGCCTAAAACGTCATTCGTGCCAGATTGTGCTGTAGATAACTTGTCTAGTAAATCAGCATTTAACTCAATATAAATTGATGGAGATATTAATAAAAAGAATAATATTCCAAAATAAAAAGCGTTTTTACTCAATTTGACCCATTAAATGTTGTTTTCGTATAAAAAACCAAAGTAACTTTATATTTTTTTTCTATATTGTTTCACAGTAAATTAATTGAATCTCAGGACTCAGATCTGATGGTTAAAGGGGATCAGTATTCTATTTTAGATTCATAATTAAATTAAGTTTAAAGGTTAAAGAAGAAGGTCAAACTAAAATTGACTATTCCTCCTATTAGTAAAGCGAGAGCTATTTCTAGTAATGAGATTTGTATCGCATATTTCCAACTTGTTTGTCTCGCAATTATTATAATAGTAGCAAAACAAGGAACATAAAGCATGGTAACTAAGCTAAAAGTTATCATTTGTACTGGAGTGAGTAATTGAGTTATTGTTAATCCAATGTTTTCAGCAAAGAGTGCTAAAAGTACCAATGTGAGTTCTTTTCGTAAAATACCGTATACAAGAAACACGCCAGTAACAACGGGTAAGCCTAACCATAAGAATGTTATTGGGGCTAACATAATATTTACGGGTTGCAAAAGATCAAATAAGAAAAGAATTTCTAAAACTATTCCAAGAATAATGATTATTGGGAGCGCTTTAAAGACAAATTCTTTCGATCTCATCCATGTTTGTTTTAAAATTACTAAATAATTGGGAGCTCTATAGGTATGCATTTCCATTATAAGTTCTGTACAAGTACCAGGCATTGTTTTATTGAGGATGCGACCCACTATTAATATTGTTCCAAAATTAATAATGAACAATAATATTACCCATTGAAATCCGATATATCTCCCAACTAATCCCATTACTACCGTCATTACTGCAGCACATGGGATTAGAGAGGTTAGTGCAATTGAGATTTTCTTTTCTCGCTCAGTCTCCATAATTCTACATCCTGCACATGCGGGAACATTACATCCAAATCCTAATACCATGGTGATAACAGTTTTACCGTGAACCCCTATAAGATGCATGATCTTATCCATCATGAATGCCGCTCGAGGTAGATAACCTGAATCTTGTAAGATTTCTATTATTACAAAAAAAGGAACCACATATACTAATACTCCAGATACTGCTCCGATTAAACCGCCCATTCCACCATCCCATAATATTTTTACTAAGTAATTTTCTTCAGAAAACAAAAGATAGATTTGTTCCGTCAAAGCAGTAAAAATCTCATCAACAATACCCCCTAAAAAACCTCCAATAGTGAAAGTGAGAAGGTATATCCCCAGTAAAACAAATAGAAGAAAGAGATAGCCCCAAATGGAATGAGTTGTTAAATGATCAATAATGTCAGCAATATTTCTTCGAGATTTCCCTTCAATTCCTTTTTCTATTAAAATCTTCTCAGTAATTTGAATTATATTACTATAAATTTCAGAAGAGATTATTGTATTAATATCTTCACCATGTAGGTGTTCTAATTGAGATCTTATCTCAGTTAATCCAATTTCATCAATAGATAATTCTAACTTCTCTTCAACAAATTGGATTAAATTCAGGTCGTTTTCTAATAGTTTAATAGCTAAGAATCTTGCTGGATATTTGGTCTTCCTCTCAAAATCAGGAATCTGCTTTATTTTTTTAATTAAAGAGTTTAGTTGATCCTCAATTTCTCTTCCAAATGAGTTTAATTTCCTTGAAGGATCACATTTGGACTCATTTTTCACTAAATTGATCGATTCCTCTAACAAATTATGTACACCAACTCCGTGAACAGCAACCATAGGTACAATAGGACAGTTAAAGTATTCTTTCAGCTTCTTAAAATCTAGGTCTCTATTTCTCTTTCTTAACAAATCCATTTGATTGAATGCTATTATTATTGGGACATTTAATTCAATTAATTGAAAAGTAAGAAACAAGTTACGTTCAAGATTGGTCACATCTACAATATTGATGATTAAATCCACTTCATCAGAGACTATGTATTCCCTAGATACAATCTCTTCTAAACTAAAAGTTGATAGTGAATATATTCCAGGCAAATCGACCAAGTTAAAATGATAGCCTGAGAATTCTAAATGGCCTTCCATCCGTTCAACAGTCTTTCCAGGCCAATTACCAACCGTTTGAGATAATCCGGTTAATTGATTGAAAACAACTGATTTTCCTACGTTTGGATT
>JAEOUE010000112.1 GCA_016839515.1 Candidatus Hodarchaeum mangrovi | reverse complement strand
TTGCCAAAATGGAGAAAATTGTTGATGGAAAGGAGGGATTTCAACATATTGTTTTCTTAGAGGTCTTCCAATAATAACTCCAGCAATATTCTTTTTACCAGAACGATATGATGGTAAAATCGTACTTGCTAACGTAACTGTAAACGAAAAACAAATCCATATTAGGACTTTATCAAAAGGAAAAACAACTTCAATTTGAATAAAGTGACTTATGTACCAAGCTAATAAGATAGATCCTAATAAACCATCAAGAACCCCTATTAAAAGTGCTGTAACACCTAAGATAATTGATTCTGAAATAAAAATGCCAAAAACTTCTCGTATTGTTAATCCCATTGCTCTCATGATACCAATTTCTCGTTCCATATGGAGTGTGGAAACAAGAATACAAACAAACTGAGCTATAGCAGCTAAAATAAATGATTCTAAAAATAATATCTGAAAAATAACTGATTGAAATAATAAACTTCTTTCAATGGCTTTAGCAAAAAAATCTATAGCTAAAACTTCTTTAAATTGTGGATAATTGAGTTCGAACAAAGTACGGACACGGGATATATCTCCTTCTACATCACAGAGGAAATATTTTGCTAGAGTTGAGTTGAAGCATTCATTAAACCTATTACTAGATATATAGAGATATTCCCCATTACCTAGAAAAACATTTGATTTTATAACAGCAGCAATTGTCACGAGCAATGTACTATTGTCAGCAATCTTTACGGAAATATTTGAACCAATGCTTGAATAAAGTTTTTGGAATAGTAACTCTGAAACCAGACCATAAGTAGTATCAACAGCAATACTACCCTTCGTCTGATTAGGATAAATATCTTTAAAAGCAGAATACCCAGCTACAGATTCAATTACATCCTCAGCAAAGTAGGAGTATCTTGATGGATCAACACCATAAACATAGCTATAAACACCCTGAATTTCAGTTCTTTCTCGTTGAATGAAGGATGACCTTAAAATCGATTCATTTTGTTCCAGAATCTGTGTGAAATTAATATCTGGTAGCTGATTATCTCGTGCTTCAGCTACCAAGTCGATTCTTCCCCATTGGTCTTGAATAAAAACAGGAACTCCAGATATGATTGCGCTGGACACTATACCAACAACAATAATGAATGTTAAAGCTAATGCAGCCGTCATTATGGTAAAGAGGGATTTTTGAAATTCTCTAGCAATATTCCGTATTGAAATTGTTTGGATAATGATTCCAACAAATGGAGTTAGAAGTTTAGTAGCAATCTTGGGTAAAAAAATTAGAAAACCGATTTCAACGAAAACTGTCCCAATAAAAATAAACAATAAAACAAAAAATTGTATAGATAAAATTTTAAAATCAAGAAATCGAGTAGGACCTACAAAGAATTGTAAAATGAATCCTGCTAAAATAATAAGAGTCCCTGATATAATGGTATATTTCCATTTAGAAAGAAATCTTATGGAAGAGCTTTTATTTCTCATATTGGAATGAATATTTTGAACAACAGGTTGTGTTAGAGCAATGAAGATAGGATATAAACCAGAAATAATCGTTACTATAATACCAGAGGATAAAGTAGCAAGGAGAGATAAAGGATTCAATGAGAGAGTTTTGAGATTTAATGAAGAATAAAAGGATTGCATAAGACCTACAAGAACTGTTGCAAGTCCCAATCCTATAATTAAGCCGATAATACTCCCAATAATGGAATAAATTAGGATTTCGCTCGTTATCATTACAATCAATTGTGAATTACTACCACCGACTGCGCGAAAAATCCCGAATTCTTTTGATCTATCTTTAATTACTATCGCCAAGATATTTGTTATAAACAGAAATTCGACAAGAAAAGAGGCTAGAATGACCAAATTCATTGCAATTTGATAAATCCTGATTCCTTCTGCTTCAATATCTGAAATATCTTTTTCATTCCATACATAAAAGTCAATGCTGAGCTTATCTTTAATTCTTTCATTGACTTCTTTAATGTCTAGGAGATTATCAACAGAAACATCAATTTTTGCTCTCAATAAATTTGGTTTATCATTCTCTTGTATCAAATCTAACAAGGTATTAATATTAATCAATATAAAAAGATAGCCAATGTTATTTCCAAAAAAAGTTGGATCACCTATAGAACCAATTATTGTTAATGTTCGTGATTTTAAGTTCAACTCAGATTCTGGTATATCAAATGATTCTCCAACTTGAAAACCAGATTGTTGTAGAAGATTTTGTGAAACAACAATTTTATTGCTCACAATAGTGTTTTCACCTTTTGTAACATTTAAAATGGAAATATCAGGATGAGTTTCGGGGTCAATACCGTATATTAAAATATTTGTATCTGGAATTTCCTCTGGAAGAAATTTATTTGCAACAATGCTGTATACAGGACTCGCTTTTCTTACTCCTTTTATATATCGAATAGTTTCAGCAATCGATTGTAAAGGGGATATATCTAACCACTTTTTGGGAAAAACAGAGATGTCTGTAAAATTTTGGTTCCTATTGTTAAAAATAAAATCATCATATAATGTATCTACTGATATAACAATCCCTGTTTCGAGTGCAATAGTGAGAATGACTCCAAAGATTAGTAAAAAACTCCTGTATTTCGATCGAGAGGCATTTTTTTTTGCTAAACCAATAACAAGTCCCACTTGTTGTTTTTTCAAAAAAATCCCTTAAGTGCCTAATTATAATAGAATCGCTTTTTTTTCTTCTATTGTATGATTTCGAATTGTATACTTTAACTTTTGATTATAAATAAGAAGATTACCCTTCATCATATTGGATTTAATGTACTCATTTGACAGTGATTTGGTGAGTGAGGATTTAGATGAGTTTTAAAATTTTCTTTAAATGCATACTTAAAAAAAGCAGTTTTTGTTTAATTAGCTGACATTCGTAACCATTCTTGCTTCCTAAATAGGTATCGTGCATTATCTTATTGCGATTTTAATTTTTAAAGATAAACATTGATCACAATATTAAATTACACACAATTTTTGCATTGAGCGGATGGTATAAATAATTGTTCTAAAAATATCTTTGATCATGGCATATACTTGAAGAAAAATAATAAAATGACGTCATTTTACGAGTATGTGCTTAATAGGCTATCTTATCGTTTTAGAAGAAGGCTATAATATGAGAAAAACAATTTTATTGAAATATGGGGGTGCAATTGCGCTTCTGTTGATCGTATGTGCAAGTACAGCAGCAACTGCCGCACCAGCACAGGGTCCCCCTAAATGGAGTTCTGACTTCCGTCCACATGGAGGTTATGTTGACGAAATTCTTTTCTCCATTTATACAACCTCAGAAATCCCCCAAGCAATGTTAGCTCTACAAAGTGGTGCTATAGATGCATATGATGAGAGAGTCCTCTCAACTTATCTCCCCTCTTTAGTTCCCGACCCCAATATTGAGATTAAAGTAAGTCTAGGCTCAATGTATCGTTGTCTTGTCTTGAATAGTCAAAGATTTCCCCTGAATATTACTGGTTACCGCCGTGCGATAGCATTTGGTATGGATAAATACAGAATTAACATGGAAGCTATTGGAGGTGCAGGACAACCTCTTGATAGCTATGTCCCATTAGTAGCTACTGAATGGCAAGTTGAAGATCAGTTGCCAACACATTTCTATGATAAAGATATTGTATCTGGGAATGCTTCACTTGATGCAGCTGGTTTCATAGATCTAAACAATGACGGATGGCGTGATTATGATACAGATAAAAGCGGTACTTTGACTGCAGGTGACTTAGATTCTGCTGATTTCGCAATTGAATTGTGGCCAACATTGGACTATGGCCCCGCTATTGCTGCAACAACAATTGCTGCAGAAGGTATGGCTGAAATGGGTCTTAAAGCAACAGTTGTTGAAAAAGATTGGAATTGGCTTGTGAACGAGGTTGAAAACGGAAATCACTGGATTATTTGCTGGACTGAAAATCTTCCTGTAATAAATCCTCCTAAAATATTATATGATTACTACAGAACAGGAACCCCAGATAATGCACTATACTATCGGTTTAGTAACGCTACTATTGACGCTGTTTTAGATGACATGATTGCTGCTACGACTCCAGAAGATGTCAAATATTATGCGAAAATTGCTACAGAAATGTTAGCATTTGAACAACCTTTGATTGTTGCCTATAACGATGCAAATATTGATGCATACCGAATAGATAAATTTGAGGGTTATTTCCTATTTTCGGGTCTTGGCGTGACGAATGGCCAAAATCCTTATGCAGCTACTAAAGTCAAACTGAAAAGCGGAGCATATGGTGGAACATTCAAATATTGTCTATCAGAGAAAATGGATACTCAGAATGTGATTATGGTATCCACTGGGTATGAAGCTACTGTCCAACAATATGTCTATGAAAGTCTTTGGAATGTTGATCCAAATACTTGGGAACCAATTCCAGGATTAGCTTATGATTGGGAAATTGAAGATACTACTGCTAGCGGTTGGGTACAAACCGGTCAAAAATTCACCTTCTATCTCTATGATAACGTTACATGGCATGATGGTGAAGATTTCACCTCTGAAGATGTTAAATACTCCTTCATGAATATTTGGCCTCAAAGCCCACAGAGACCACCAGAATTGGCAGATATTTACAATGTAACTACCCCAGATGATTATACAGTTGAAATCTGGGTCAATAAAACAGGGTTCTTCGAATGGGCATCTACAACCTATGGAATAAGTATTCTTCCCCAGCATATTTGGTCAAAGATACCTAATGTTACAGGAGAACTGAACGATTCCGTAATGGCTGGAACTGGTCCTTATTATTGGAATCAGCGTGTTCCTGGCGAATACATAAGCCTTAAGCGGTATGACGACTGGAGATGGGACATTCGTGATGTACCTGTGCAAACTACACCCACAACTACTCCTCCATCCACTACTGGCCCTACTACTACAACAACATCGAAACCTAGTCCAATGGATGCATTGATGATCTTCACAGGTTTAAGCGTTGCAACCATCTTTGCGGTAATCCGGAGAAGACGAAAATAGAAAATTTGAATTGAAGGATTATTCTCTCTCCTTCCTTTTTTTTTATTTTAAGAAAATTTATTTTGTTTAATCTTTAATTTCTTGATCTGGAAATTGTTCTTCTGACTTCATTTTCTCTCGAAAGGAAATGGAAGATTCTGATTTAACAGATAATGATCGTGCTGCGAATTTTAGTCCTATTACAGTAATGAGAAGAATACCAAATGTAAACACACCTATAAGGATTATTATACCACCCAAAAGAGCAATAGATGAATTTTGAGAACCCATTACATTAAATATAATTGTTCCAATAATTATCATTATAATTGGTATTAATAAAATCCAAACTCGGTATTCTACGGTAACTTTTTTCGTGTTTGAAATTTCTAAATCCATCCTTTTATTTATTAACATAATTAATTTGGTAATGATCATTATCTTGGTTTCTTTAAAAAGAGGCTTCTTGAAAATATTTATTGTTTATAATAAAAATATTAACTAAAGTACAATTAGAACCAATTATACATATTGCATGATCTCTAAGTCATTCATTACTACGTTTCCATGCTATACTTGTATTATTTCCAACTCATTGTTTTATAGGATTCCTTTAACATATGT
>JAEOUE010000111.1 GCA_016839515.1 Candidatus Hodarchaeum mangrovi | reverse complement strand
ATCTCAGGTGGTTTAAGAAAGTGACAACCAGAGTGAGTAGCAATTTTCAATCCTGTAAGAGGATTTTTTACTTTTGCAGCGATTTTATCAATTCCAATTTCATTATACAGAACTTCAGCAAAGTGTTTTACCTGAATTGTGCCTTTAAACTCTCGGTTTACTTTCGCTAAATGACTATTTACGCTATCTTTAAGTTTCTTATCGTTTTTTAAATGAACATTCACCATTTTTAACGTTTCAAAGCAACCACTACATGCTGTTAGTATATTAAGATTTTGTTCTTCCGCTAAGCATAGATTCCGAGCTGCTAGAGTATGCCATGCGATACTATCAAATGATTGGACACCTCCTGGATCAGGACAACAGGCAAAAGGTAAGTCGATAAAATCGAAATTAAATTCTTGGAATGTCTTTCGTAATGCTGTTTCGACAAATGGAATCCTATAAGGGATTGTACACCCCATAAATAGAGCATAATTGGACATCATACATCCTCCTTTAGATTTGCCAGTTGATTGATACGATCACTAACACCAGTTACCTCAAGAAGTTTTTGAACCTCATTATGATCAGCTTTGGGTAACTCAGGTAATCCTAACTTCTCTCTTTTATTCAAAATTGATTGAGAAATAGCTGCAGTAAAACCAGTTTCAATTATGGACTTCATCTCTGCAATTATACCTGGAGGAACATTATTCATTTTAACTGCTAGATTTTTAATTTCAGTTATGACATGACCAATGTCAATCCCTTGAGGGCATCGAACCGAACAAGTATAACAAGTTGTACAATACCATATCTGCTGTTCGTCAATAATATTCTCGCTATAATTACCTAGAAGTAATTTTTCCATAATTCTTCTAGGATTAAACTGTGTATTTTGCTTAAAAACTGGACAACCACCAGCACATGTACCGCACTGATAACACAGCTTTATTACGCTGAAAAGCTCTTTAAATTCTTCTAGTACTTTGTCTGAATCCGTCATTTGTTACCACGCTTGACTATTTAATTTAAAATGCTTTTTGTTTAGCATTTATCTCAATGATCAGCTTAAGACTTCTTTCACACGATGTAATTTCCAACTATTAATATGTATATGTAAGTTTTTAAACAATTTGTATAGATTCGTACAAGAGAATCGTATTTGCAGATATAAATGAATTATAATAGTGGGAATTGAAATTAGGATACTTGTACTTGGGATTGGTAACGAATTAGCAGGTGATGATATAATAGGAATACAAGTTGTTCGCGAAGTAGCCGAAATCGGTCCCCCAGAAATAGACTACAAACAAATTTCTACAGGTGGATTACAGATTCTCGAAACAATTCTAGGATATGAAAAGGTACTTATTGTTGATAGCATTGAAACAAATTCTCCAAATAAGCGTATTTTGAAATTTAACTCAAATAATCTTAGTGATGCAACATTTTTAACATCTCCTCATGATATTAATTTTCCAACAGCCCTAGAAATTGGTCAAAAAGTTTTACCAGATCAAATGCCTAAAACCATAAGAATAATAGGGATTGAAATTCCTGTTCAAGAAATTATTACAGATGAAATCTCAATGGAGACGAGTGCAAAAATACCTACGATAAAAAAGTTAATACTCGATGAAATCAATAGATTCTTAAGAGAAAATGATCATTTAGATCATGAATAAGAAATCAAACTGAAATACACTTTATTAATGAATTTTATAGGTATTTAATTTCAGGAGTCAAAAAATAAAAGGAGAAAATACAGTTAATCTATATATTGTGATTTTCTCCAAATGACATTTTTGTTGATATCATAGATACTTACTTCTAAAGGCATACGACCAGGTAAAGAATGAGTAGCACATGCAAAACACGGATCGTATGCACGAAATGCCATTTCTACCATGTTTAGCATACCTTCTTTAACCTCTGGGCCCTTTACAAATTGTTTTGCTGCTTTCTTAATTGATATGCAGATAGGTGCATTGTTATGGGCAGTTGCGACAATGAGATTGACACCGTCTTTTAAAAGAACACCTTTTTTATCTGTTTTATAATGATGAATTAGGGTTCCTCTTGGAGCTTCAACCACTCCAACACCTTCATCGGGTACATTTGGTTCAGCACGAATATCTGTAGATGTTATTTGAGGATCTCTCACTAACTCAAGAAGTCGCTCACTGGCATATAATTGTTCAATTACTCTGGCCCAGTGGTTTGCTAGGGTGTGATGTGCTGGTTTCCCTAAAACTTGCATCATTTTCTTGTACTCTTCATTGGCTAAGGGGGTTGCCATTCCATCTGCAGCATTTAATCTTGCTAGTGGTGCAACACGATATATTCCTGAATCTACACCTTCAACTAGACCTTTCCATCCTATATTCTTGAGATAGACAGCTTTAAGATAGGAATAGGGAAGAGGTTGTTCTTCGACGTAGTCTAAGTATTTATCTGTGTCGAATTTTGCATATTCTCTTCCTTCAGGATCTACTACTCTTATTTGGCCATCATAAAAGTTTACATGATTATTCGAGTCAACAAGTCCCATGTAGTAACTTTTCATGTAATAACCTGGATCAAGAACTAATGATTTATTGGCTTCGTTACCCAAGACAACATCATTAAATATTTTGATAGTAAATTTAGAAAACTCAAGGGTAGATAGGGCCATTTCTTCTATTTTAGCACGTTCTTCTTCTGATATCGCTTTCATCATCCCGCCCGGTACACCAGCACAAGGAAGAACTGCATCTGCAGCTATCATCGCTTGTATCTGCTGCGCATAAGAACGATGTTTGATCACTTCAGAACCAATTTCAAGACCAACCGCTTCTACAACACCAAGAATATTTCTCTTTGCAGGGGGAGCAGAAGGGCCTACAACAAAATCGGGTCCACCTAATGCGTAAAAATGCGCAATATGAGAGTGGATCATATGAGCACTATAGAATAATTCTCGGAGTTTTTTCGCGGGTTCAGGTGGATCAACATTAAAAACATTATCTAAAGCCTTAGATGATGCCATATGATGCGCACCTGGGCAAACACCACAGATACGCGTTGTAATTCGCGGCATTTCCTCAACTAATCTACCCTCACAAAATGTTTCAAAACCTCTAAGTTCAGGTACTTGAAAATATGCATTGGCAACGTTACCACTTTCATCTAAGAATATATGAATTTTTCCATGTCCTTCCAGTCGTGTAATTGGATCAATCACGATATTTTTATAATTACTCATTTATTGTTTCCTCCTTAAGAAAACAGATTTTCCTGCAGTAAATTCGTATATTGTACCTGCAAAATCTGGTGTTTCATCGATTATTTGTGCCATTTTTGCTTCATCTTTCTCATCAATGATAGACCCTAAAACGCTGATCATCTTAGCACCCATGTCTTCAACATTGGGAGCAGGGCCATAACATCCCCGACAAGGATAGTTTGTTTTTATACAGCGTGCTTCACAGCCTCCTCTCGTTGCAGGGCCTAGGCAAATAATTCCTTGTTCTAATAAGCACTTTTCAAAATCTATATTCATTATTTCCCATGTGCGTTTAAACTCTTTTACGGTATGTTTTTCTGGTTTTTCTCTTGGACATTCTTTACAAAGAGCAAATTCTTCTGCAATAACTGAACCTTTGGGAGGGAGTTCTCCTGTTAAGAACGCTGTCACTCCAGCTAAAATCCATTTCTTAGTAGGAGGGCAACCAGGTAAATAATAATCCACCGGAACTACTTCATCAAGGGGATAAACACCATCAAAGAAACTAGGAATTGTTACTTCACCTTCTTTGGTTTTATAAGAAGTCTGAGGATAAATCCCTTGGGGATTAACAGTGCTAGGAGTGGTTTTATAAACACGCTCAAATATGCTATTTTTACTCTTGAAGTTAGCGAGAGCTGGAACACCACCAAAGTTTGCACAGCTACCAAATGCTACTAAGAATTTGGATTTTTTCCGTAAGAGTTTAGCTACATGTACCGCCTCAGAATTTCTTATTCCTCCATTAAAGAAAGTTACATCAATTGAATTATCAGGCATAGATTCAACATCATGATATTTTGTATCAACTGCCACAGGCCAGAAAACAATATCAGCTTTTGCTGCTACATCAAGTACTGCTGCATCCAAGTCTAGGATTGCAATTTCACAGCCTCCGCATGAAGCTGCCCAGTAAAAGGCAATTTTTGCTTTTTCTTCACTCATCTTGATCACCATTACACCGTTATTTCAAATTCTTTCTCTTTAAGATGTTTGTCAAAATTAAGAGGGCCTAGTTTTCTTATGGTTTCTGTAAATTCTTCAAGAGTTTTCTGGTATTTATTCGCTTCTGATGCAGATATCCATTCAATACGAACCCTTTCTGGTTCAATACCAAATTCCTGTATAACTTTTTGTAATATTTTCGTTCTCTTAAAGGCACTAAAATTCCCTTCATCATAATGACAGTCTCCGAGGTGACAACCACCAATTAGAACTCCATCTGCTCCTTTAGTAAAAGCGTCAAAAATGAAGCTCGGGTCAACACGGCCAGAACAAGGAACCCGAATTCCGATTACATTTGCTGAAACTGGAATACGAGATGTTCCTGCCAAATCTGCGGCAGCATGTGTGCACCACCGACAGTAAAAACCAATAATAGTTGGATTAAAACCATTTGTTTCTTCTGAACTCATTTTACATCACCCTATCTGTTTAGCTGTTGAAATTATCCCTTCTATTTCGGATTTGATCGCTTCATCGGAATAGAATGCTTGATGAATAGCACTAGAGGGACATATAGAAGGACATAATCCACATCCTTTACATTTGGAAGCTGTAATTACTGCAACCTTCTTTTCAAGGTCTTCAGCAATCGCATCATAGGGGCAAACTGAAATACACATTTTACAATTTGAGCATAATTCTTCGTTTATTGAAGCAATCATGGGTTCAATTGCTACAAAACCCCGAGACATCATGCGCAATGCTCCTGCTGCTGCAGCAGCACCTTGAGCGACGGAATCAGGAATATCTTTAGGACCTTGACAGGTTCCAGCCAAAAATATTCCGTCAACTTGGGTGTCTACAGGAGCTAATTTTGGATGTAGTTCGCGGAAAAAGTCTTCAGCTCCACAACTAATTCCAAACATTTTTGCAACCTCTCTTGCATCAGAACGTGCAGTTAGTGCACTACTTAAAATAACTGCATCAACAGGAACATGCAGAGCTTTCTGAGTAAGAGAATCTTCAACTTGCACTATCAGTTTATCTTTATCCTGCAAAATTTTTGCTGGTTTACCTCTAATGAAAATAACGCCTTCTTTTTGTAATCGATCATAAAATTCTTCATAACCTTTACCAAACGCTCTAATATCGATGTAGAACTGGAAAATTCTAGCATCTATACGTTCCTTGATCAAATGGGCATATTTTAATGAATACATACAACAAACGCGACTACAATATGCATTATAGTTGTTGTCTCGTGATCCAACACAATGTATAATTCCCACCGTTTTTGGTGAAGTTTCAGTAAATTTGCCATCTTTTCTAAGTAACAGTCTTCCACCTGTTGGGCCAGAAGCATTAAGCATTGTTTCAACTTCTATAGCTTCAAAAATGTTTTCATATT
>JAEOUE010000110.1 GCA_016839515.1 Candidatus Hodarchaeum mangrovi | reverse complement strand
CCCTTATTAACCAAAGACGTAAGAGTAGCTCTAGAGTACTCATAATCTTTTCTTATGTCAGTATTATTATTTGTTTCTTCTTCTACTTCTACTACAGGAGTTCCCACTGATTGACTTTCAACTTCTATATCAAAAGTATTATTTAAATTTTTAAATTTTTTAGTATTTTCCATAATTATTCAAATATGCTGACAAAACCTAAAATATCATTTACTGGTATTAGATTATTATCTATTGTAGTTATATTTAATACATCTGATCCTGCTACTTGTAGTTGGGATTTAGTTTCATAAAGCCCTCTAATAACTTGAATTTTATTTTGATCTATAGCCTCGACATACAGTATTTCCCCATTTATCTCTATTAATGTTTTAACATTTAAATTAGAACTATCCGACACAGTAATAAATCTATCTTCTACTAATGCATCAGAAGATAGTGTTGTTACCACTGTTCCAGTATAATTTCTAACCGCTTTTGGAGTAACGGAAATATCAATATCATTTGTGACTGTATCAGAAACATCTCCAGCAACAAATCCGATTGTTACTCTGTTAATAATACTATTTTCAGTTGAATCAGAAGATACTGGAAGAAATATGTAAGTTTTAGCGGTAAACTTAAGGGTCCAAATTAATGCTCTTCTATCATCAAAATTTCCTTCATAATTATCAGTCATTGTAATATTATCTAAAGTAAAGATAATATCTCTTTTTTCTTGAATTTCTTCAACCGCAGTAATAGTAATTGCATATTGAGGTTGAAAATATGGAATAATTTGCTCCACTATTTGGAACATATCATCTTCTAATTTAGTAAATATACTTAATTCAAAATTTACATTATATGGAACGGGTAGATAAGATTTTTTTGGTCCAGTAGAATCCTTTGTTAAAAATCCTCTCATAGTACTGCTTTTTCTAGAAGCATCATAAGTTAATCCAACAATTTCCATTGAAATTCTTGGAGTTGTAATTTGTATTTTTTTATTTAAATCTGGAGATTGTTCTAATCTAGCCAAAAACTTTTGAGTTGGACCATAAGCAAATGGGACTTTAAGAGTTGATACAACCTTACCACTCTTATTTTTATGTTTAATGTAAATATTATTAAATAAAGTTCCAAATGCAATAACAGTTTTTCTTATTGCCTCGTAGTAAAAGTGTTCAAACATTAGGGTGTACCAAATGGATTAATTTCACTAAAATCTATTATATCATTTGCGGCAATTTGAACATCATCATTTTGTGCAAAGTAATCAAATTTAATATTTCTTTCCTCTTTTTGTTCTGTTGTCAGTATTTGGTTAGTTTGACGAATTTGATAACTAGCACCAGATTCTTGACCAACTATTAATTCACCTGGAGTAAATGATCCAGATGCATTAGACAGTTGCAATAGTAATGTTGTAGCATCCCAAGATCTGACTCTTGCTGTCATGCTCGAAGCACTGCCCACAACTTCTTCATTGTAGCGATATGTACCAAATCCAGAACTATATGGCGAATCTATTATAATAGTTGGGGGTTCAGTATATCCTAGTCCAGAATTAATCATCCTTATTTCTGAAATTGAACCATTGTTCATTATTGCAATAGCTTGAGCTGAAGTGGATGCAATTCCAACAAATGTTATATTTGGAGTTATTGCATATCCAGATCCTCCACTAGTTAAAGTTACTATTCCAACAATGCCATCTCCAATAACAGAGGTTGCCTCTGCTCCAGTTCCTCCTCCACCATAAAAAGACACTGTAGGAGCAATAGTATACCCGTATCCAGGATTAGTTAATTGAACTCCTTGAACCCTCAGTAATGAATCATCCGGTTCACATAGATCAGTAATACCGCCAATCATTGTGGCAATACCTGTTGCAGTTTCTCCAGTTGGAGAAGTTCCAAATATAACTTCAGGAGTAGAAGTATATCCTCTGCCTCGATTTGTAACAGTTACATATCTTACTCCACCATTAACTATGCTAGTAATAGCAGTTGCAGTGGATCCAATTCCAATCATATTATAAGTTTCAATATACCCATATTCTTCAATATTGTCATCAATTACATCAATACCAGTATCAATAACCTCATCTTGATATCTGAATAATTCACACTTTAAATTATAAACATAAGTTTTCTGTAACTGATAAAATGGAGTTTCATGCTCAACAAATTTTATTTCAAACAATCTATCACCTAAGGGGAACCAAATTAGATCGCCTTCTTTTGGTCTTGTCGAGAGTTCTATATTTGGTATATTTTTTATTAAAGGTGAAATATAGCTTTCATACCTTTCTTTTGATATGATTAAAGTTATATCAGTATTTGGTTGAATTCCAAATTTACTTAAGAGCACGCCTGCTCCTTCATAGCCCTCGTAAGTGTCAATATAAGCTTCTATTGGGTAAGCATTAGAAAACTTAGATTCAATTACTTCTCGTATAATAGTTTGTTTGGTTATATATTGCCTTGGAAGATAATAAACATCTACTCCATGAATTTGGATAGATTCATTAATAAGATCTTGTATTAGACCTTGTTCAGTTTTAGATCCTTGAAGAAAAAATGGATTTAACATAATTAACCAATGCAATCAAATACTGGTTCTTCATAAGTGGAACTCATTCTTTCCATCAATATATCAATTTCTCGTTGAGCATCTTCATATATTTCTCTACCATTAAGCTCAACTCCACCGGGAAGTTTTACTCCTCTAAATTTAATAAGATTTTGACCCCATTGTTTTTTTATTAATGCAGTTAAATATTGTTTTAGGAAACTATCATTCCATACTTTAGTATAATCTGTTGGGTCTAATACTCTATAACAATCAATTAAAAAGATATTTCCAGGAGATACAGTACCCCAGTCAATATCGATGTATAATTTTGTATCTCTTTTATTGAATCTTACCATTGTATCTGGGCTCAAGATCCAATCTAGATCCTCCAGATATCTTTTTGTCATAAAATAGGTTAAAATATCAGTAGAACCCCAATAATAAATATCATTTAAAAATAATTGGTATTTAAAATTAAACATTCCATATCCAAGACTATTTCCACCAAACAATTTAAATACTTTATTTATCCCTATAACATGATCAGGGACCTCAATATAATTTGAGTTTTCTTTATATGTGTATGTTTTAGCTATTCCTACCTTAGATGATTCACCTTCACCTGATTTACCCCTAGCTCTATCAATATCTTCTTGAGTTATTTCATATTTGAGTATTGTTTGAGCAACCCCATCAAAATGTCTTTCTTGAAAGAACTGTATGGCATCATCAACAAGATCTTCTATTTGCTCCTGTGCAACATTAATTTCTAACACAGGAGCACCAAGTTTTCTTTTACAATAATCTATTAATTCTTGTCTAGAAGATGGTTTTGCCATTTTTAAACTGTTTTAATACTATTTAACATTGTTTTCATCATATCTTTAATTTGTTCAATATCAGATTTAATTTCATTAACTTCATTTTGAATATTTTCTATTTTTTTATTTTCATTTAATTGCCTTTTATAATTTTCGACATATATTTTGTATGAGTCTAAATCTGTATTGACTATTCCATTAGAGTTAATATCTCTAAAAAGATTGTCTTTATCTTTTACTTTTATGTAATTCATAGTCTAGGCTTAACTGTTGCTATTGCTCTTAGTTGTCTAATTAATGGGGGAGTAGCTTGATTAGTGCTTGCCATTACAATTTTTATTGCAAATGCATTAAAATCAGGAAGATCATCAATGGAATACTCATAGTCTTTAAATTGTCTG
>JAEOUE010000109.1 GCA_016839515.1 Candidatus Hodarchaeum mangrovi | reverse complement strand
GCTGGTTTAATGCACGACCCAGACCTCTTAATGTTGGATGAACCAACATCTGGTCTAGATCCTCTACTACAACAGGAAGTATATAATCTCCTTACTGATGCTAAAGATCGTGGAAAGACAATTTTCTTTAGTAGTCATAATCTAGATGAGGTCCAACGTATTTGTGATCGTGTTGGTATTGTTCGTGAAGGGCATTTAATAGACGTTCATGACATTGAAACTCTAAATCGTGAAGTCTCACGTGTGTTGGAAGTTAGCTTACGGAAACCTGATTCGACTCAAATTAATGCTTTAGGCGATAGCCTTTTAGAATTCAAGGATAATAAAGTTAAAATTTTAGTGAAACAATCAGAATCAATTCAGTCTTATCTTAATGTACTTCTTCCTATGGATCCAGAGGAACTCTCCTTTCCACCTGCAAGCTTAGAGGCTTATTTCTTACAATTTTATAAAGCTTAGGAGGCATCAATATGAATCAAACACCTAATTGGATTCATAGATTATATCTACATTTTTATCGTTATAAGACGGTTCTTTTTATTATTGCTTTCATGTTATCTCTTGCTGTCATATTTTATGGTTCATTTTACCCTGGTGAAGAAACATTAATGTCTTATGTTTCTTATCTTAGCTTTCTAGGAACAATAACTTTGGAAAATCCAGGATATCATTTTTGGATAACACTATCTGTGAGTGTGGCTTTAACAATATTCTTGCCACTCTTAGCTATTTACCTTGGGGTAAATATTCTCCCCTTTAGTGAAAGAGATGGCAAAGAATATCTATTTAGTACTTCGAAATCTTTGACAAAATTTCTCTTGGAGAGCTCATTTCTTGTTGTCATACTTATGATACTCGTATCTATACCCTCGTATCTCCTGGCAACTATATTTCTTATCATTAATGAATCTTTAGAAACTATTTCTAATATAACCATAGGTTTTGGGTTAAATTTGGCCATGTCCTTGATTGTTTTATTTCTAACCGCCTTTGGATCATCCTTAACCTTTTCAAAAAATGGTGGGTATAAACTTGGAGGTGGATATTTTGTTTTTTCTTTCTTAATTGACCAAACACGACAAATAGAGGAATTAAAGCTCTTGAGAGATCTAAGTATCTATTCTCAGGCAGAAGCTTCTTCTCATAGTTTCCTTGGCACTTGGAACGTAGAGTTTTTGCTTCTTACTTTGATCTTAGTTACAATTCTACTCATCTTGACAATTCTTGTGTTGCGATCTAAAGATATTTTAGAAGGAGGGCCTCAAACCAAAAAGAAGGAAAAGGCCATTAAATCTTCTAAATTTTTGGACAAGTTATCTTTTATTAGAAAACCTTTAGATGTAATGATCTCTAAAATGGGTTGGAAATTTCCTGCATTTCGTGATCAGTTACATTCCTCAGCTGGTGTTTTTACAATCTTTTTCTTTTTTATAGCTTTTATTTCAGCTTATATTGTTTTGGTATTTTTTCAAGGAGGTGAAGCAGGAGCACCTGTAGTTTTGGCTAATCTAGATCAACCAATGATCAATGCAGGAATGTTCAATTATAGATATGATCCCACAATGGACGCATTAGCTTATTTTATAGCTATTGAAGTATTAGGATTTGGTTGGATGAGTTTTGGACCGTTTCTATTGTATGCTGTTTATGATCTTTCAACCCGTGATTATCGAAATAATTATTCAGAATCTACTTGGATCCTTCCTAAAACAGGAGCAAATATTATCTTCGGTCGGACATTAGCAGGGATCTTTTACATTATTTTATTATTTGGTGGTAGTCTCCTTGCAATATTAGCTACAGAACTTATTCTAGGAGTATATACTGATTTAGGACAGACATTACTAGGATTTCTTGCAGCAACTTGGGCTTACTGTGTTATTTTCGTATTTTTCGTTGCTTTAACCTTTTTCTTGCATCAAAAACGTGCTCTTAAAACAATTACGCTTGGATTCTTCTTTGCTATCCTTATTATAATTTTGGGATTTATGGGAAACATTGAACCAATAATCTACTTATCACCTTTTGGGTACTTCGATCATCTTGGAGTTTTTCTAGGGAAAATAACTTTCATTGATTTTTTACCCGCTGCTTTGATTGGTACTGCATTAATCCTATTCTTATATAGTTACACCTTGAAAAAAGGAATATCTAGGCAAGATTTCTTAGCTTAATTCCTTTTTTTTTATTACCCTAAGGTTGAATAGCTATGAGATCTAGTGAAATTTTCTTAATAATCATCGTAATAATGTTATTATTGGTTTCTTGGAGGAAGAGATTATTAGAATTATTCTTATTATTGAGGGATACGAAATAGAATTTTAATTCTTATTAACTCAAATTATCAAATTTAGAATCATTTCTAACAATTTTTAAATCCTTATTTAGCTCTAATTTACTTAAAAAAATCCTTTAAGAAGGAAAAAATAAATTATACTGATCTTCAGCTTATCGTGGATCTATTCTCTTAATTCCATCTTTATCCAAAATCAAACAAACTCGATGCATACTGGTATCAACAGTAGTATGATTTATTTTTGAAAATTTTACAATAAAATTGAGATGATAAACTTTAGCTGCTTTAACTGTCTCAACTAACTGATTCTGAAAATTATACCATTCGAAATATCTATATGGGTTTTCTATCTTACTCAAGAAACCTGAAATGTCGAAACGGATAATATCACTGACATCTAGAACCCTAGCGTGTTCTGAAGTAATTACTTTAGGGTAAATTTGAATATCCTTAGTATATTTGATTATAACTTCTGGTTTTCCTTCTTGTTCAATCTTTGTTAAATGATCGATATTTCGTAGATTACTGATTTCACCAGGCAGCTTATTTATAAAGGCAAATTTTTCTGTAGTTTTTCCGACTTTGTTACCTTCCTCATCTTTGATAGTTGATTTAAAATCAGGTTTTCCTCTGAATCCTGATCTATCTCCTAATATTAATCTTAACCATTCTTTTAAACGATCCTTTAGAATGTAGGCAAATACAATTACTACAATGAAAGGAAGAGTATATTCTTCAAAAAATGTTTGAGAAAGAAATGTAAGAATTACGGTCAATAACATTGCAATACCTGCTGCAGAAGCATAGCCAACTTCCTTGAGAAGTTTACCTTGAATTTCAGGACGAGCTGTAAGATATAATACATTAGAAACATACTTTTTTAAAATTGAATATCTATATGGAAAAGATTCATTTTCTTCTCCCTTGATTAGAATTGAAGAAAAGCCACACCTTAATCGAAATTTGTGCTCATCTTCAATGAGGGTGCGAATTTTCTTTTCAATTTCCTCTAATTCTAAGGTACTTAATAAAGTAATAATCTTGAAGAGCTTTGTTAATTCTCTTTGAATACTGATACTTATGTATTCTAAAACAAATTCAAATGTTTCTTCTACTTCTTTTGGAGTAAGAGAGGAATGAAAATCTACCCTTCTTTGTCGAAATTGTTGATTAAAATGTTGTATCGAATTTATAAAAGCATTCACCTGGTTTCGTGCATCAGAAAAATTTTGATCTGTAATTGGATAATGGGAGAGGAGATCTTTAATTCGCTCGACAGATCTCTCAAGAACTGATACAACAATCACTGCTAACATTTTTAATTCATGAATTATTCCCTCTTCTATATTTGCACCAACATCGCCCCCAAATTTTTTATTTAACAAATCAAGGGCTCTATTAAGGGGGGATTTTTGGTTCTTAGGATTTAAAATCTCATTCAATGAAATTTGGATTGGATTAAACCGAATATAAACTTGTAAATCCTCATAAAATCGTTTTTTTGGATAATTTTCTTTAATTATTCTAAAACTAATAGGTAGAAAGAAATAAGCTTCAAGATGATAGTTAGATTGATCAACTTCTGGAGCAGCTTTATAATCAAGTGTTAATTCAAATTGATTTTGATTATGTATGGTTATTTCTCCATAGTCTCCTAGTTTTAATTTCTGATCTTTATCTAGGTCTATCAATAGTTCTCCAAGCTTTGTTTTTCTGGTAAAATATCTAAAACTTTTATCTATAATAAATATATACTATATATATTATATATATTTCTTACATCTTTCT
>JAEOUE010000108.1 GCA_016839515.1 Candidatus Hodarchaeum mangrovi | reverse complement strand
GTATTATCGCTATTGATACTCTTTACTATGTTGAAGATCTTGAAACTACTGTAGATAAGATGAAGCGAATACTGAAACCTAAAGGTCAGATGGGGATATTTTATAGCCAAGTTTGTTCTCCTGGTGAATCGATGGATATTCTGCTTTCACATAATACAAAGCTAGCAGAAGTGTTAAAAAAACTTAACTTGCAATATCAGACATACGAGTTCACTGAGGAAGAAAAAGAGTTTTGGAATCAAAGAAAAAAAGGATTAGAAGAATTCAAATCAAATTACGAAGCAGAAGGAATTTTGGATTTGTATGAGATAGGATATCAGGAAGCTGTTAATTTGGTTAAGACTTTTAACGAGGGTAGATGCCGACGATATTTTTATCATGTCATCACTTGACTAAAGTAAAAATAAACAAATAGAATTTAAGATTATTTTATTTTGATTAGATCACGATAAAAGAGACAATTGAACGAATCGTTCAAAAGAAAATACTAAAAACCGTTATATTTGTAATTTTTATTCTTTTATCATATAGTTTAACATTTATCTTTTCTTCTACCGCGAATAATTCGGATCCTTCCGAATTCAAGAATAAAATAACAGAAGATCAGATCATTGTCTTTAATTCTGATATTGGTAATTTATTTGGTCAATATATACTAGAAGGACACATACCATTTATAGAAGCTAGGTTGCTCTTTAAGGATAAAATTATCTAGATTGAGGACTAATTGTAATAATTTAGGACCTTTCAGAAATATTTATGAAAAATATAACAACTACCTTGGGAATACAAATCACTCTTTTATATAGGTATGATAACAGATGAACTCGAAGGAAAGAGTCCAAATAGCTCTTGATCATAAGGAACCAGATTGTGTGCCGCTTTTTGAGGCATGGATCGAGAAAGAAATTATAGATCAGATCTCTGGTGATCCATATTTAACAAGAATTCATCTTGGAATGGATTGTTTACCGTTAGGAAGTCAGCCATCTAATACAAAAGCTTACAAAAATGGAATAGATGAATGGGGACGGATTTTTAAAAATGGACACTATGGAGGCGGAGTAGTTCAAAATTATAAGGATTTAGAACAATATACACCCCCGCATTCACATGCAGCTGATTGGTTTCCAGAAAAAGAGATCGAACGAGTTAAGAAGGAATATAAGGAAGAATATGCCCTTTTTTATGCTTGGCATGATTGTTCATTAGGTTTATCCTATTTATCAATGGGAATGGATAACTTCTTCCTAGCGTGTTATAATGATTTAGAATTTGTAAAAGCGGTGATTGACCGAAGTACATTATGGACACAGGCACTAGTCGAAGAAGCAGTCAAAAATGAAGTAGATTTTATAGTATTAGGGGATGATGCTGCGGATAATAACCGTCCCATGATATCACTGCAAATGTTTCAAGAACTAATTCTTCCAGAATATAAAAAAATCACTAAAAACTGCCCTATCCCCATAATCTGGCATAGTGATGGAAATATTGAAACGCTACTCCCGTTTATCGTTAAAGCAGGATTTTCTGGAGTCCATTCACTAGAACCAAAAGCAGGAATAAATTTACAGAAAATTAAACAAATCTATGGAACAAGTTTAGTACTTGCTGGGAATGTGGATACGACTCACATTTTATGTCAAGAGGATTTAACTTTGGTAAGAGAAGAGGTAAAACGAACAATTACACAAGGAGCACCAGGAGGTGGTTATTTGTTTTCTTCAAGTAATAGTCTATATCTAGGGCACAAAATCCTAGCAATAACAGAAATGTATCGATTTGCTAAAAAGATTGGAAAATATCCTATAAAGGATGCTAGAATAGTTTAGTAAGTTTAGAATGGGAATTGTATGTTTATTCTTACAAAATAAAGAATTTATTGACCACATATAGTACACTAAAGAAGGATATTTTTCTACAGATAGAAAAAAAGGAATTAACACGACTGCTACTTCAACCTCATCTCCAAGCTTTGTACTCCTATTAGGACTTATAGGATCTTTATTTCTTTTTAAAATAGGGGAAATAAACTGATGGTTATAAAGGAGTTCCTCGTTAATTCAACTGAATTATAGATAGGAATCTAAATTTTTTTGCTATTTTTGAAGTTAAATTAAATATTCTCTCCTGATAAAGAATGATTGTAGAAAAAAAGGCATATAAAACTTGTTATTTACTGGAGTCTAAGAAAGGGGTAATGTCTTTTTATCAAACAGTTTTCTAAGTACTATTCAAGTATTTTAGAGTTGCCTACTTCATCTGTTCTTATTTGTTCTAAATTGTGGACGAACAGCCCAAAACTATAGAACACTGTGTTTGTTAACTGAAACACCCTGTTCTAAGTTATATTCCTTTTGTTCTAATGTATAGGTCTTTATTCATTAAGAAAAGCTCTTTTATTGTTTAATAACAACATAAAGAAGAATAGGCATTAAAAGGGATCGTTTTTTAATGAAAAAAAAGATCAACAGACTCAAAATCTACAAAATAGTTCTCTTTATTACTTTTCTATCAGCTACTTTTACTTCCATTCACTTCCTAGAGGGAAATATTCCAATATATACGAAAACAGATCTTTTCATCGAACCTTATATTACTCATTTTAGACAAGGGTGTAATACAACCTTTCTTATGAGCTGGGATGATGCACGGCCAACAGATGTCTATCTGAGGGCAATCGATCTGAAATATGGAATTTCACATACTATTTTTGCTCCTAGCTATCGTTCATATCCCAATCGAAGCTTTTGGCGGTATGCTTTCCTCTTAGATGAAATGTTTCAGGGATTTGATGTACAATCACATAATGGACTTCATGTATATCTTTCAAGATATAACGCTGAAGAACAGGAGGCTTTTATCAAATGGGGTAAAACTGGAATAGAAGAATTATTTGGATTTACACCTATTGTTTTTGCCTATCCTAATGGCGATACAGGAGGATCTCAGTATGTTAAAAAATATTTTACTTTAGGTCGAACCATTGATAATGGAGGAACCTCATGGCCCCCTACTCAATGGGAGAAAGAAGGAGTTACCATTTCCTTTAATGGCATTAATGATAAGAATCTGAAGGATATTCCTATTATCTTAAAGCAAATTTTTCACACTCCTGGATTTCACGTGTTTAAAGGATACTCTCATTCAAACTTACCTGGATCTGATTATGGGGTTTCAGATTTTGAGAAGTATGAAACAGTAATTGAACAGATTTCAGGTTGGGAAAATGTGTGGTACACAAGTTGGGGTGAGTTAGTGGCTTATGAAATTGAAAAAAACCAAATTTCTGTTTCTAAAAATATAGTGAGATGTGATGATTTCATTGAATTTACTTTATCAACAGTCCCAACCTTAAATACAGATATTTATAATGTGCCCATTACTGTTGCTCTTTCTCTCCCTGAAGAATGGAGTAAACCCACAGTACAAATCGACAGTAAGTTCATTTGTGAATTTTCCCTAAAAACTAACAACAACGTACCTCAAATATTTATTGATGTAAAACCCAAACAAGGTAATCAGAGAATAAAAATCTGGAAAAATCAACCCTCTATCGACCATTCTCCACCAGAAATAGCTAATTTTCGAATTAATACCATCACATACCAGGAAAATTGGGAATTAGAACCTCCTAGAGAAAAAACATTTTCATTTCTACGATTTGAGGCTTGTGATGAGGATTCACAAGTTGTAGAAGTAAATGCTATGGTAACTCTTTTTAACAACAGTCAATTTTTCTATAAACAAATGAAAAATCCAATATTTTGGAACAATAACTCCTATGGAAGAGTACTTTGGAATCCGAACATCTATAATGGTGATGTCCAACAAATCAGTAAACAAGAGGTTAAATCTACCACGATTATTGTAAAGGATGGATTAGGGAATATTCGTAAATCCACCTTCGATCAATTTGGAGGATTAATCGAAACTATTGTTGAAAGCTCCAATAATAATAGAAACTAATATTCCCTCAGATCTATTTCTTTACAATCACATTTTTAATCATTTATACTTCTACCTGTGCCTTTTAATATTAATATTAGGGGAATTATATCTATCTAGCAGTATTCAAACTAAATAGAAATGGGCAAAAAGATAAATAAAATAGATATGGGCGAAAATTAATTTACAAATTACATCAGAATGCTTTAAAAATTATTTAAATGGAAAACTAAATAATGTCATTAGGTTATTTAACTAAAATAATAAAATGCATCAAGCGTAAGATTTAAAATTTATTTTTTTTGATTAAATTCCAATAAAAACTACTATTGGATGAAATGTTCAAATGAAAATGCTAAAAACCAACGTATTTGTAATTCTTATTGTTCTTTCATTAAGCTCAACATTTTTCTTTTCTTTTGCCACAAATAATTCGGATCCCTACGAATTCAAGAAAAAAATAAAAGAAGATCAGATAACTGTCTTTAATTCGAATGTTGATGATTTAGTTATTCAATATATGCTAGAAGGACACATTCCATCCTTAGAAGCTAGTTTGGTCTATAAAGACAAAATCATATGGACTAAGGGATATGGTGAGCAACCGAAAGTTGATACTGTTTATAAAATTGGAAGTATTACCAAATGTTTTACTGCGACTGCTCTACTTCAACTTTATGAACAGGGAAAATTTGAATTAGATGATGATGTTAATAAATATCTACCATTTTCTATAAGAAATCCATATTATCCCAATAAACCTGTTACATTTAGATTATTACTTCTACATCAATCAAGCCTCCTTCGTGGTGGAGATCTCTACTATTCTTATATTTTAAATGATTTAGAACAGCAATTAGGAGTAAGTAATGAAAGCCTTCTGGTCTATCCTGATTGGCTAGAAGATATTTTTCTTTCTGATCCAAGTAATGACTCTGAGGTTTGGGCTACCTGGGCTCCTGCGGAAAAACAATATTATTTAACCTATTCAAACTTAGGCTATGATCTCTTAGGGTATTTAATTGAGATTTTATCAAATCAATCAATTGATGAATATTTCAAGAAAAATATCTTCGACCCTCTAAATATGACCAACACTCATTATACTTATCAATCCTATTCTCCAGATAGGTTGGCTATCCCACATGAATGGATTCCTGAAGGACATAGTTTTTTTTATCCACTACGCCCAGAGGATTACCCTAATGGTTCTGATAGAAATCACCACATTCCTATTTTTAATTTAGATGAACGTGGAGCAGGTGCTTTACGATCTACAACGACGGATTTGGCCAACTTTTTAATTGCTCACATGAATAATGGAATCTATGGAGATAATAGAATTCTAAGTGAAAACTTAATTAATCTAATGCATAATGAAAGTCAGGTTTTCTATGGTAATAAAATCTATGATTCATATGGATTCGGGTGGATGAATGAAAAGATCATCACTGTAGAAGTAGATGGAAAGGATGTAACACATTTTCTCCAAGGTCACGGTGGACGAGTCTTTGGATTTAATTCTCTGATGCTTTTTAATCAAGATATAAATATTGGTGTTATTGTTTTTGCTAATCAAGGCAATAACTTCTATGAAGATGACCCCATATCGCCTATTTTTAAAGTATTGTATGAAGAAGGAATTAATTTTAGAGAGGCATACATATCGAGTTCTGATGATACTTCTGGATTTGAATTCTTAATAGTTATTTTGACAGTAATATTCTATGGTTCCTTTAATAAAATATTCAGGAAAAAGTAAAAATTTAATCTAATCGATTTGACTTCTACTTGTTTATTAATAAAATGTTAAGAAATTTCAATCTGATAGATAATAATTAACAATTTATTAGTTTGAAAAATATTTACATGTTCTTTCTCTTTTAATTCTTCGTTAAAATATACCAATATCCTTATTCTCTTTTGAGAGTATCCATGTTACCTTCTGATGTCCAATCTATTTTTTTTATACGATTTATTAGATTTTGTAAGAAAAATTCATCAATATTCATCATGTCTCTGAAAGTGTCAGCATCAAGAGGTTTATTGACATAATACATAAAGATTATTTTGATCAGATTTAGCATTAAACAGAGGATCCTATCTATGAACCTAAACGAAAAGAAAATCTTACCGCCTAAAGCAACAATTAAACCACAAAAAATGATTAATCATGGTACAGAACGAGTAGATAACTATTATTGGTTACGAGAAAAAGAAAATGCAGAAGTCATTGAATATCTTAAAGCTGAGAATGTTTATACACATAAAATGATGGATCATACCAAATTACTTCAAAAAAAACTCTTTAAAGAGATGAAAGGTAGGATAAAAGAGGATGATGTTAGTACTAAAGAAAAACATGGAAATTACTACTACTATTGGAAAACATTTAAAGGAAAACAGTATCGAGCTTATTATAGAAATACTTCCAATGATTCATCAAGCGCTACTCATGAAGAATTACTTTTAGATGAAAACAAGGAAGCAGAAGGCTTAGAGTATTATAAATTAGGGTTTTTTAAAGTAAGCCCTAATGATAATTTCCTGGCATATTCTGTCGATACTTCTGGAGCAGAAGAGTTTGTAATCTATTTTAAAGATCTTATAACAGGAGAATTATTTCCTGAAACAATTCAAAACACTTCTTATACCTTTGCATGGGGAGGAGACAATAAAACTGTCTATTATACAACTCTTAATCCTCAAAAACAACCAGATAAGGTATATAAACATGTATTGGGGACGGATCCATCAATAGATGAACTGTTATATCAAGAAAAAGATGAACAATATTATCTCAAATTGAATGTTTCAAATGATTATCAATACCTATTTCTTACTCTTAGTAGCAAAAATACATCTGAAATTCATTTTTTACCTCTTACAGAAGGAAGAAACCAAAAATTTACCATGATTCATCCACGAGATGAGGAAAATGAATTAGAATACTATCTAGAACATCAGGCTGGAAAATTTTTAATTTTAACCAACGTAGATAATGCTGAAAATTTCAAGCTAATGCAAACAGACATTGATACTCCTAGTATTAATAATTGGGAAGAAATAATCCCACACCGTAAAGAAGTTTATCTAATAGATATAGTACCTAAACAGGCTGGACTAGTCTTATATGAACGTATAGATGGTATTAAAAAAATTAGAGTCCTAGCAAATAATTTTGATTATTACATTGATTTCCCCGATGAGATATATACCACTTGGAAACCCATTCATCTTCAAGAATCATTAGTAAATCCTGTATATAGCAGTCCACTTATTCAGTTTAATTATACATCATTAACTAATCCAACCATAAGGTATGAATATGACATTTTAACAAAGAGTCTACACATGCTTAAGCAAGAAGAAGTACTTGGATACAAACCAGAAGAGTACAGAACTAAACGTCTTATCTCCACTGCAGAAGATGGATCAGAAATATTCATTTCTTTGGTTCATCACAAAGGGATTGTACCAAAAAGTGATCAACCATTACTTCTTTATGGATATGGATCATATGGATATACTATCGATCCACAATTTTTAAGTACACGAATAAGCCTACTGAATAGAGGTATAATCTATGCAATCGCCCATATCAGAGGAGGAAGTAGCCAAGGAAGACCTTGGTACGAAAATGGAAAGCTTTTAGCCAAAAAGAATACTTTTACTGACTTTATTGCCTGTGCAGAATATTTAATAAATGAAGGATGGACCTCAAAAGAAAAGTTGATTATTATGGGGGGTAGTGCAGGTGGTCTTCTCTTGGGAGTAGTGATCAACATGCGACCAGAATTATTCAAAGGAGCAGTTGTAACAGTACCATTTGTAGATGTAGTAACAACTATGTTTGATGAAACAATACCATTAACAGTACTAGAATATTTAGAATGGGGAAATCCTAATGATAAAGAATATTTCGATTTTATGTTATCCTATAGTCCTTATGACAATGTTGAACCTAAAGTTTATCCCCATCTTCTAGTCACTGCTGGATTAAATGATCCTCGTGTCCAATATTGGGAACCAGCTAAGTGGGTTGCAAAATTAAGGATTCTTAAAACAGATAATAATCTCCTCCTCTTAAAAACGAATATGGGGGCTGGTCACGCAGGAAAATCAGGAAGATATGATTATCTTAAAGAAATTACGCTTTATTATGCCTTTTTTCTTGATATTTTGGGTATAGATAACTAACGGGTAGCTCTTGAGCTATTATTTAATTTATTATTTAAATCAATAAAGTTTTCCAAAATAAGAACAAGAGTATTATTTAATAGTGTTTTTAATTAAAATTTAATCCGTTTTATTAAATGGAAGTCTTCTTAATGTCCTTTAAACGAACATCATTGCTTTTTCTAGGAGTCTTTGCTCTTCTTGGGATGATAGGTATTATTAGTGCTGCATTATTAAATTCCAATTTTGGAACATTGAATATAAGTCCCGTTTCAATATCGCATGCAGAAGTACAGCTTAGTGGATTGTTATATAAACCTAAAAGTGTCTCGTCTATGACTCCTTATCCCGCTGTTATTCTTACACATGGAATTGGGAGCTCCAAGGAATATATGAGTGGAATTGCCTTAGAACTCAGTCGGAGAGGGATTGTCTCTTTAGCTGTTGATGAAATAGGTCATGGTAATTCGGGTGGAACTTTCGGGTTTACTAGCGATCCTACATTAGGAATTTTATCAGCAGTAAGATATATTGAATCACTTTCTTATGTGAATAAGTCTTCCATAGGTCTTATTGGTCACAGCCTCGGAGCAGGAGCTGTACGAGCTACAAGTATAGCACATGGTAATATCACTGCAACAGTATTAATCGGAGGAGGAGTAGGGGAAATGGTTGAGGAAGCAGCTTATGGGGTATTTAATGCGACATTTCCAAAAAATCTATTAATTGCAGTTGGTAATCAGGATATTCTATTTGATATACCTTTATTAAAAGAGGATTTAAGGCCAATTTTTAACACAACTGATGTGGTTGAGCCTAATATTCAGTATGGAAGCTTTTCTACAAATACCGCCCGTAAATTTGTCTTAACATCTACTATACATCTTGCAGAAGCATTTGATCCTTTTATTGTTTCTGAAATAGTCCAATGGATGGAATCAACGCTTAATCCATCAAGCCAATTGCAGCTATCTCCTTCAGATTATCTCTTTAATTTAAGAGATCTTATCCTTGTCGGCAGTTTTTTTACCTTTATTGGTTTTATTTGTTGTTTTTCTGCAGTTTTATACGATCTTTTAGATGTTCGTAAGAAAAAGATGCAAGAATTATTTTCTATATCATATCATGAAAATTGGAAGATACTGCTCCTCTGGAGTTGCCTTGGGGCTATTTTATTTCTTCCTATGATGATAGCTGGTACTTTCATTCCTTTCCCTCCTTTATTATTTGGAACTTCGATCATTTGGTGGTTATTCATATGGGGGATTTTAGGATTGTTATTGATTAAATTTTTTATTCCTAAATTCACAGAAATTACCCCAGATATTAAAAAAAGACTTCAAACCTCCCTAAATAAGCAGGAAATAATTATTGTTATCCTCTTAATCATTTTCATCTATTTTATTAGCTTTTCATTAAAAGTTATTTTTAACCTAAATTTCCAAATTTTAACACCATTATTTGGGGATTTATTCCCTATTCCCCGTCTATTCATCTTTTTTGTCTATATACCTTTCTTATTCATTAATTTTTTTGCAGATGGTTTGTTTTTTTATGAATATTATGATAATAGAACGGAAAAAGATGTAAAATCAACACTTTCACAATTCTTCAAGATTACAGGTGTAAAACTAGCTCCTTTTGGAGTGATCATCTTTGTATTATACGTTCCATTATTTTTATTCAACCAAAAGATCATTCCAGGCTTTTTGGGACTTATCCTAGAGTTTCTATGGGGTATTATTCCTTTAATCTCAATTTCAGCAATTTTTACTGACTGGTTTTATCGATTAACACGTTCAATAGGAACAGGAGCCCTTTTTAATGCTTTGATCATAGCTTGGATTATTGCAGATACATTCACTCTGGGAGGATTCCTGTAAACAAGAAATAGATATATTCAAGTTAATAGCTTACCTGAACTGGTTCAAACATTGGTCATATAATTGCCAATCCTACCTTAAGTAGTATTTTAAACATAGAATAACTTTTAAAAAATGAAAAAATAGGGGATTAATGCATTATTGAAGCCATAATTCCCTTTTGAGCATGAAGGCGATTTTCTGCTTGATCAAAAATAATAGACCATTTACCATCTGCAACTTCATCATCCACTTCCATTGCTCGATCTTGGGGAAGACAATGCATATAATATCCTCGTCCTTTATTGGTAACATCCATTAATTCAACAGTTGTCTTCCAATTTTTATATTTGTTCATGATTTCAGGCATAATTTCTGGTTTAGCTGGCCTAACTCCTTCTATGCCATGCGCATCGAGAATTCCCCAACTTTTGGGATATACAAAATCAGCTCCTTCAAATGCAGTCTTCATATCTCGCTCTATTGTAAATGATCCACCAAATAAATCACAATGTTCCTCAACTTTTTTAATTATATCAGGATGTAAATCCATTTCCTGTGGACAAGCCAAAGTTACATCCATACCGAACATTGACGGAGCTAATACACCAGTTTGAGGTACAGCCATTGGTTTTTGACCTGCGGAATATGCCCAGCTCATAACGAATTTTTTCCCCTGTAATTTATTAAAATCATGGCTACATTTTTCATATATTGTCATTACATCAGCCATTCCTTGACATGGATGATAAATATCGTCTTCCATGTTTATTACTGGTTTTTCAGACCAATGAGCAAAGTTTCGGATGATTTTATGTCCTTTTCCATAGATCCATCCACATTTACCTCCATAAATACGAATTGATATTGCATCACCCATTCTAGATAAAACTCGAGCTACATCTGATACACGTTCAGTAGAATAAGCTACTTCATCGCCTTTTAATGCTGGAGTATAAATTGCACCAGGTTCTAAGAAATGAGCATGTCCACCTAGTTGTGTCATTCCTGCTTCAAAAGAGTTTCTTGTCCTTAAACTATCATTATAAAAAACCATAAACAAGGTTCTTCCTGGAAGAATGTGTCTATGGTCTTCATGGGTCACAAAACGACGTTTTAAGTCTATCCCGACACTTAACATCGTCTCAATTTCTTCTCGGGTAAATTCAATCATTGTAAGGAAGTCGCGTCCTTTTAAATCTTCAGTCACTACCATATTACTTTCACCAAAAAAATAATCTAAAGTTCTTTAGATAATATAGATAATTATTCTCCAAGTACTTAATCTAAAACATCAACTCCTCCATCCTCCTATATTCAAATTTGTTATTGAAGAATAGCTTGGCTATCAAGAAATTATATTTTTTGCTTTAGAAAATTCACCTAATACTTTTTATTTTATCAAAATATTTCAAGGTTAAAACTTTAATTATTTACTGTAGAATCAATTATTAAAAGGAAAAATCATAGAATGTCCTTTGAAATTATTTCATTTGACTTATGGAATACGATTGCTTATATAAAGAAACCATTTAATCTCTCATTCAAACAAGAGCTTAATTTAGCATGGGAGTTAGTTAAAGAAGTATCAAATTTATTTTCCTTTAATGAATTTATGAATTTATATCACAAATTTTCTGTACATAACTCTATACTCAATAATACCAAATTAAAAGAAATAACAATGGATAAGGTTTTCTTATCGATTTTTTCTGAATTAAATCCCCAAAATATTGTTGCAAATCAAAAATACACGGACCTATTAATTAAATCATTTTTTAATAATATTTTAGAATATACTCAAATCTTTTCTACCATCCCTTCTCTACTCCAAGATCTGAAAGAACATAATTTTTTCTTAACATTAATTTCTGATCATGATTGGCCTCCAAATGGGTATGATTTGTTGAATAAATTTAATCTTACCGCCTTTTTTGATACCATTGTTTTTTCAGGGGAGGTTGGATTTCATAAACCTCATTATTTAATGTTTGAAACCGCTATTAACGATTTAAATTTGAGTAACCGCGAACAGTTGCTTCATATTGGGGATGATTATTACCGTGATGTTTTAGGTGCTATTAATTTTGGCGGAAAAGCTATTTGGTTAGATTTTTGGTCAGAGGAGATATATAAAGAAAAGAGGTATCGAAATCCTAAAAATTTACCATTACATCCAGGTATTGTAGCTAAATTCGCCAAGATTGATGAATTTGGAGGAAGCAAATTTCTAAAACGATTGCCACAAAAATGAGGTATATAAATATCAATGTATGATTCTTACAAAATATCGTAATTTCTTGATATCTTTTTTCAATTTGATAATAACATTTTTCAGAAGGATTTAATTATGGATCGGTCACAAGATGAGAAATTGAGTGAGTTCGAAGGTATAATTCGACCAATTGACATTGTAAATGATGCGCAAAATCTTGCTGATTTTTTTAATGAAATTGATGAACTTTGGCCTGGAACATGGACTCGTGGAATCCCCTATACAAAACAATTGGCAATTGATTTTATCAATAAGAGAAAATCTCTAAAGAATTTTGTCGCTTTTAATCCTGATGGAAAATTAGTAGGTTTTTGTTCGGTTCATAAAAGAATGGAAGAACCAAATGTTTCGTACATTGGAGTTCTTGGAGCACATCCCTCAATTCTTTCTAAAAAATATGGTAAGAATTTACTTCTCGCTGCAGTTGACTTTAGCGTTAAAAACGGTGATTTACGGCAAGATCTTAATACTTGGGCATCAAATATGAAGGCCGTTCCTTTATATAAAAAGATCGGTCTTCAATGGGTTCCTGATACGAGTGTTTATATGCAAAATTATCTTCCTGCTATTCTTAACCACTCATTTTGCAAGCCTTTTTTCGAAAAACATCCTAATTGGTATTCAAATCAAGTCCGTGAGATTACTCAAGCTCCTGATGATCATAAATTAGCAGATATGAGCGTTTTTAAGTATTATTTTAAGGAAGGAGAAGATTCACTAGAAGTCACTATTGATCGCTTTAGTCGTTCAATAGTTGGTATCTCCCGAAATTTAGAGGGAAAATTAATAGAAGTTATCCTTAGACAAAACACACACGAAGTTTTCACAGGAATAGAAACTAATTTTCATCTGGGTGTTAATCATAATTTAGGGAAAGCTCTTCCTTTATCAATTAATTTTGAACCTTCTAAAGAGATCTCTATTCATAAAATGACCGCTAATACTGAAGCTCTTCCAGAGGGTTTAATTTATTCCAATTATTATTTAGTTAATTCAACAACTCCCGATTCAAATGTATATCGAAAGACTCCAAGTTTAAAGGCACATTTAAATGTTAATGGAGAGCTATTCACCTTAGAAATGGGTGTAAGAGCTAAGCAATTAATAAATATAACCTCTCACCATCTTGACTGGTGGTATCCCACGGGAATAATTGATCTTCCTTTAGTCATTCAGAATAGAACTCATGAACCGATCCAAGGAGAGATTCGCATTTGGTCTAATGCAAATATTGAAATAATAGAAAAAATTTCTCCAATTACACTTTCTTCAGAGGAAGTTATTGGGAAGAAATTTCAGATAAAAGTCCCAAAATCATTTTCAGAATCTTCTATAACACTTTACGCTCAATTAGTAATTAACAATAACAAAAGTCGTATTTTTGAGATTCCTCTTTTTGTTTCAAATGATCCATCAGTCGCAGCTGGTTTACTCTCAGATTCTAAAAAGATAATTCTATTGAATCAATTTATAAGGACAGAAATTAACTTAGAAGGAGCTCGAGTTACAATTTTATCTAAGGATTATTCTTTGATGGGAATTGGAGTAAATTTATTAGATTTTGGTCCACCCTTTGGGTTTAGTGAATTTAATCAAGTCGAATTTTCTTCTAAAATCTCCAAAAATGAAGATGGAATTGTTGTAAGACTGTCTAAGGCGAGTTTGTCAAAACCTGAGCTAAAATTTAATCGTCTTTTCAAATTGTCTCCCCAAAATCATCATATCGAAGTTTGGGAAGAAATTGAAAATCATGGCTCAATTGATGACTCATTGAGTGTATTAATTCAACCTCATTTCACTAATGGAGTAAGCTTACCTATAGGTGAAACATATTTAGCACTTGATGGTGAAATATTACATGAAAAAAATGTAATTTGGCCGATTAGAGAGGGGGATTTACCTGATGAATCAGAGCGATTTGAACCCTGGATTTGCATTGATGTGGCTGGGGTTTCTTATTATCATATACATGATCCAATCAATACTTCCGCTGATCCAAGTAGAAACAAATTGAATTATTTAGAAAAAACGCTAAACATTCCTGCTTTAACTGTTGTTAAAGGACCAAAAAGTTGGCTAGGAATTTCTAACCAATATAAATGGAAAGATATCAGACAAAAAGCACGCTTTTTAACTCAAGGAAAATTATTGTCTGTTCGAGAAAATAATCAAAAAGCTAAAGCTGCACTTAATTTACTCATCCCTCAAGAGGACTTATTACTTGGGAATTCAGAAAATAGAATTAATCTGACAATTGAATCATATCGTAATATGCCTTTAAATGGCAAATTAACTGTAAAATCCCCTGATGGATGGTCTATTGACATTGATAATGATCAAATTGAAAATTTATGCTTTCAAAATTCTCATCAGTGCAAATTGACGGTCAAACTACCTGATAGTATATACTTCGGAATATATCCCCTAACCGTTCTTATTCAAAGTCCTTTCAATAATATTATGAAAAGATTTTTAGTTTTAGCTTTTCAAGCAACATCCCAACCTAGAATCGAGATTCTTCCTCAACATCAAGGTAAAAAGCAAGTTTTACTTAGAAATGAGAGTTTATCTATTACTAGTTCAGAAGATTTTGCCGGTGCTATGACTTCTCTTAAATGGAATGATATTGAATATCTCTGCAGTAATTTTCCAATGCTAATTCCTTCGGTATTTTTCAATAAGGATCCTGGTGGGGTATATAACTCTCTTCTCGGAGAAAATGATGAACTAGATGAACTTAAGTATATTGATGAAAAATACGTATATGAAGAAACTCATGATGGACCTTGGAAAGGAGTACAATATACTGTTAATATCAACGAACAGAAATCATTGAAAGGTTTAGTTCTTAAGATCTCATATGAGATGTTAGGAGGAAACTCGAGGATTTTAAGAATTAGAATTAGAATAGATAATCCAACAACAGCAGCATTTAGATTCATTCATATCGGATTTCTATTCCCTGGATTTGAAGGAAAACGTGATGAAATGTACTCAATGTTGGATTTTGATGATCCTTCTCAAATCTATGAATTCTCACGAAAGAATCCTATACCATTAATTGGATTAGGGTCTTCTTCTATAAAAAGTCTTTTTTATCATAAAAATGGACATTCTTTGTCGCTAATTCCAGATGTTGAAAAATCTAATGTTTTGATTTTTGATGCAGGTGAAATGGTTTCAGCAGGTGGTGTCTTTTCTAGTTGTTACCTTGAACCGAATCAATCGAATGAAATAATTTACTATCTGGTCCCAAATTTACCTTCTGAAAATAATGCTAGAGATGTTCAAGAACTATTTTCTCATTGAAATTTACTCAATATTTGAAACCAGTCAGTTTGAACAAACTTTTAAGAATTTAAGCTTGATTGAATTTTGCAAAAAAACGAAATGGTGAATTAATGGAGAATGACACCTTTGAAAGGTTTTTGAAAAAGTCAGGTAGAAAGTCTAATGTCATTAACAAGTATCTGACGTATGTTCAACTGTATGAAGATTACTTAAAAGAAAATAAATTCAAAGAATTAAAAAAAGCCGTATCAGAAGATCTAGAAGATTTTCTTCAACATTTCGAGGCATCAGAAAAACAATCTTCAAAAACTGTAATCTATACTTTACTATTATATTATAAAGCGACTGATAATAAAGTTATGAAGGACAAAGCTCAAAAATTACGACTTTTGAAAAAATCTAAAAAGACTCCATTTTTATTAGACAAAATTCTTGATGTGAACAAAAGATTTATAGAAAAGCTATCATCTGAAGGTATTAAAACTGCAAATGACATGATATTAGCTGGAAAAACAAGAAAAAATAGATTTGATTTAGCTGAAAAGTTGGAAATCCCCTATGAGGTTATTCTCGAGTTAACAAAAATTTCTGATTTAACTAGAGTAGGATATGTTAAAGAGAAATTAACCCGTCTTTATTATAACGCTGGTATCCAAACACCTGAAATATTAAGTCAATGGGATGCAAAAAAATTACGAAAACACTTTGAAGTATATATTAAAGATACAAATTGGGATGGAATGGTTCCTAATCTATCTGATCTAGTTAATAACATTGAAAATGCTAAAAAATTATCATCTATAATTGAGTATGATGATTAAAACAGTTAATTCTTTTGTTTTTATAACGAATTAACAATAATTAAGTTTTTGAATCTACTTTTTTTATGTAAAATAAAAACGTTAAACAATCAAAATTAAGATTAGGTGAATCAGAATGACTGAAAAAGTATTGCAAGGCGGAACTTCGTTAAAAGTAGGAGATAAAGCTCCAGATTTTACGCTACCCGCTCAAGATGGAAAAAAAATAAAACTTTCTGACTTTCGTGGAAAAAAGAATGTTATGCTTGCGTTTTATCCTCAAGATTTTACTCCAGTATGTTCCCACCAATTACCTTCATATAGCAAGCAAATAGAAAAATTTGAGGAATTAAATACCCAAGTTTTAGCAATTGGAGTAGCTTCAATTCCTGTTCATAATGCATGGATAGAAGCATTAGGAGGTTTAAACTTTCCATTATTGGCAGATTGGGTACCTGCTGGTGAAGTTAGTAAGAAATATGACGCTTTTATTCCCCGAATCGGTTTCGGAAAGCGTGCTATCTTTATAATAGACAAAAAAGGTATTATAAGATATATAGATGTACCAAACGAGTTAAATGAAGGCCCTCCAAATGAAAAACCAATTTTCAAAGCGTTAGAAGAACTTCAAGAGTAATATATCTCTTTTTTCTTAAATTTTTTTTATTATTAGGGTTATATGTTTGAAATTTCTGCTAGCCTAGGCAAACTTACCATTAAAGTTAAAAAAATGGATTTAGTCAATACAATCCATTAAAAAATAACACACCCTTCCACCGAAAGATTGATTGAAAGTTTAAAAACGTTTACCAATTCTAGGTGTTAGATCTAATCGCTCCCAAAGTTTTAAAGCTGATTCCTTAGACTGTTGACTAATTTGAGTAGCATCTAATGATGTGTGAATCCCATTCTTCACAATAGTTTTTCCATTTACAATTACTCGTTTAATGTCTCTCCGTGAAAACGAACCGTATACTAGATGTCCAAAAACATTTTCCCTATGAATGGGTGTAGGTAATGCAGTACAATCGAATATTACAAAATCAGCTGCTTTCCCGACTTCTATTGAACCAATATGATCTTTAAGTCCTATTGCTTGAGCTGCATTTATAGTTATCATTTGAGTGACTTGTAAGGGAGTAGGAAGTTGACTTGGATTAAGATGATTCAGCTTATGCATAAGATATGCTGTTCGCATGTTTTCTATTGCATCATAAATAAACCCATCATTCCCTACGCCGATATTTATTCCCTTCTGAATCATTTCAGGGATTTGAGCAATTCCAACTGCATTTAATTCATTACTTTTGGGATTGTGTGCAATATTTGAATTGGTTTGAGCAATTAAATCAATTTCATGCTGATTAATATGAACTGCGTGAGCTAATGCAGTTCGTGGACCAAGAAATTCTTCATCGAACAACCGTTCAACCGTTCTTTTACCATATTTCTCCAAATTGTGATGTAGATCCGCCATGCCCTCCGATGTATGGATTGTTTTAAAAGAATCAGTTTGTTCAGCATATTCATTTGTTTTATGAATTAAATCATCTGAAACAGTAAAGGATGCATGTAAACAATAGATTCCATGAATCAGAGTCTTTTGAGGATCATTCTGTTGAATAAAGCGTCGATTTTCTTCAAGTCCTCTAATTCCTTCCTCTGGACTTCTGCGTTCTGTAGCTTCAAAACATATAACACCCCGAGAACCAACTTCTTGTGTTGCTTTTGAAATTCGGTCTAATGACCCCTCAATTGAATTTGGACCAGAATAAGTATCCAGATATGCAGTTACTCCATTTAGGGCTAATTCATGTACAGCGTAGAGAGTTGATGTATAAGCATCTTCAAGAGACAATGCCTCATCCATAGTCCACCAAATACGCTGTAAATTTTGGGTAAAATCAGAAGGAGGGGTGATTTTCATTGGTGCTCCTCTTAGTAAGGCAGAATATAGATGTGTATGAGCACAGATAAATCCAGGAAAAATTATCTGATAATTACAATCTAATTCGATATCCGCCTTTTTTTGTGTTTTTTCCCCAATTTCAAGAATTTTTCCATCCTCAATATATAAGTTCCCCCTTTCTATCACCTCATTGTTTCGATTCATTGTTACAATTAGACCATTTTTTAATAATAAGGATTCCATGACATTTTCTCCTAAGTTTATATCCTAATTTTTTATTAAAAAAATATCTCTATTAGACTTTTACTGTTGTTTTCCAATATCATTTTATACTGTTAAAATTGCTTCTCTTTGATTTTTTACGTCACGAACTTAATAAAGTCGGGTTTTTAAAGCCAAAAATTTGTGGTCAATATATCATAGAATTACATAGAAATTTCTTTCAATGCTGTTTAGATTTATGGTGTTTAGGATGCTAAATCGTGTGTATGTTTATCTCTTTATAATCACTCTGATTAGTTGCGTATTGTCATCACTACCGACTTCACATTATTCTATAAATAATAATAATATTCCTTTGATGGTAAAAGAACCTTTAATAAGTCAAGCTTATATCCCATCTTTTAATGCAACAAACATCAAAGAAATAATGACAATAAGCCCCATGTTTACGCCTGATAATGCATTAGATATTCATGTGGGATGGATTAATCGTGCTAACACTAGTATTATTCTTCAGAATCAGTACATTACTAAATTTGATTCAGGAGATTGGATATCTGATTCTAATCCGCTCGTTCGTGCTTTAGTGGCTGCACATAATCGAAGTATTAATATTAGAGTTCAAGTCCGTGAAGATTCGGATTCAGATGATATTACAAGCTATTTCAATAATTTAGGAATTGATATTAGATGGATGGGAAGTCAAGATAATAACCCTGATAACGATTGGTTATCAAGCACCCATAATAAGCTGATTGTTGTTGACAATAAAGTTACTCTTCTATCCTCAATCAATTTTGGAGAAAATGCTTTTACCGAGAATAGAGAAGCAGGTTTCGCCATCATAAATATTAATATAGCAAATTACTTTACAACTATATTTAATCGTGACTGGAATGATGGAGTTGATCCTTCAAATACTATTCCTATAAAATCGAAAGGAAAATTTGTTGGAAAACCTGATGATAAAGAAAATTTCATTGCATCAAGCTATCCGAGTCATACAAACATTCCAAAAGCTAATTTTACAGGAATTTATAACATGACGCTTTTTACAAATCCTGATAGTGCAGATGAAACAATTTTTAAATATTTATTAAGCGCTAAGGAATCAATATATGTTTCTATGTATACTATTAGTCGTCCAGATTTTAATAATACATTGATTGACTTGAAGAAAAACAATCCAAACATTGATATTCAGGTTTTAATTTCTAATAGACGTTTCGGAGAATCAGAGAATATTGACACCAAAAATGCAGCTATATCCTTAGTTAATAATTTAATCCCTGTTTATAATTCTACAACCGATGCGAATAAAGTGAATGGTTATTATCATGCCAAGTATTGGATTATTGATGGAAAACATGTATTTGTTTATTCTGGAAATTGGAGTCCTCGTAGTGTCACACCACAAAAAAATGAATACACTTCAACAGAGGCTAATCGGGACATGGGTATTGCAGTCCATAATGCCCCTGATATTGCAGATTTCTTCAAATCTGTCTGGGAATCCGATATAGCTGTTGGATCGGCTTGGGATTTACCAATAGGAGTTTTTCAAACAAGTTTTACTCATGCAGAAGTAATATCTGGTATAGTTTCACTGAATGCTCAATCTATTGGTTTAGAAAATCCCACTTTATCATATCGATGGGGAACATCAGAATGGGTTGAGGTATCATCCTCTGAAAGCTCTTTTTCAATTCAATATGATACAACAGCGTTGGAAAATGGTATCCAGTCCTTTGAAGTCAAAGCTAGTAATAATTCCAATGTATTCTTTGATAAAGTTACAGTAAACATCGCTAATTATCATTCAAGTGATAATTGGAGGTTTTTAATAACAGAATTATTACCTGATCCTACAGATGTCTCAGATGCAGAAGGAGAATATATAGAGCTTACAAATAGCTTCCCATTCGATCTACTTATTGAAAATTGGAAAATTGGTGATAATAATATTCTACTGACTTTTCCATATAATTATACTATTCCAGCTTACAGTTCTATAATTATTGCGAAGAGTCTTGCAGGATATAACAATGCTTATGGAAATGTGGGAGATTTTCAGCTAGGATTTACTCTAGTTAATACTGGTGGAGATTATGTCCAATTAATTGATCCTTTAGGTAAATTCTATGATGTTGTAGCATATGGAATTCCCGCTCCTGATGGTTCTGAACAATTAAGCATTCCTGGATCAGGTCAAGCTATACTAAGGAAAATGCTTCATATTGATACAAATAAAGCATCTGATTTCATATTCGGTTCACCTGATCCTAAAGGGAGTGTTCCACTTATTCCCTTAAAAACTAAAAATGATACAACGAATGAAACTCCATTATATTTTCCAATTATTTTCAGTTCCGTACTTATTCTAGCCTATTTAAGGAGGAATCTCAAATAAAACGTATTAAATTTAAATTAAATACTTGGGATCTTGGAAAAACCTTTTTAAAAGAAGTCAGCAAAGAATTTAAAACCCCATTCGCAGAACAGGATGAATATTCAATCATAAAGACTGATAAACTCGATTTACATTTATTTCCTGATCCCAGAGGGTTTTCCTTCATCACCTGTAAATTTTATGATAATGAAACTGAATCACGAATTGTACAAATCAGAAATAAGTTAAAAAATTCTCATTGATACCCTTAATTAGGTCCCATGTTTCCCTATTTATCTTTGGATTTTCCTTAAAGCACTTTATTAATCTTTGACTTTATATTGACAAGATAAGGAAAAAAGAAACCTCCTTGAGATGCTTAATTACTTTTTTCCAAACTGAATTGGACAATCTCTTAGATTTCAACACGAAAAGCTGAAGCAAATACTTACCAACCAGTATTGGACAATGTATTATTTCAATGTTAAAAATAGCTCACAAAGTATAAGCTAGAATTTTTTCTAGTAAAATCTATTGTGAAGAGACTTTTGTTTTTAAAATAATAACGGCAAATGACAAATTAAAAATTTTAAAGGAAAAAGAAACAAACTAACAAAGGTAAGTTTTGGAAGCGAACAGACACTCACTTCATTGATTTTTTGATCTTACCACATACTAGTAGAGAGGCACTTCAGAATAAATTGGTCAATACTTTGAAGAAGAAAGAAAAAGTTTATAAGTATTAGATTTTTCGGGACATTTGTTCTGTTAGATGTCGAAATCCAGAACAATCACTTATACGGAGAAAAGGTGAAAAAAATGGCATTTGCTTCTGCAAGAATTGAAAAAATAATTCGTGATGCGGGTGCTCGTAGAGTTTCCGCTGGTGCAATTGACAGATTAAATGAAGTCGTTAGTGACTATGGCATGGGTATCGCAAAATATGCGGTTGAAATTGCCCGTCACTCTGGTCGAAAAACTGTCAAAGAATCTGATGTTAAGCTAGCAGCTTCTAAATAGCTGTAGGCTCATCATTTTCCTTTTTTTTTATTTTTACTTTTAAATAAAAATCTTTTTGACCACCTATCACCCTAATTTTTTAATGTTAACTATGTAAAAGTAATTAGAACTATATTTTTAATTTTTAAGGCAAAAAATCATAATAAATGGGATTTGGAGGTATTTCCCGAATTAATAGCTATTAATATTTAGTAATTCGTTTTCTTTTATGAAATATATTTCAAGGAGATTGTCCGGAAGCAATCAACATATTTAAGAAATACTTTCAAAATAAGTTTTCATGCTATTAGATCACCCCGAATATCAATAAAAATATCTACTTGGTGATCTTACACCTAAAAAAACCCATTTTTTATCATTGTGGAATAAATATCGTATATAAAGAAAAAACAAGGTGAATACTATGCAATTAGGTGGACAACCTGTAATTATCCTTAGGGAAGGCACAGAACGCACTCGTGGTCGTGATGCTCAGCGAAATAACATTCAAGCTGCTATTGCTGTTGCTGACGCTGTACGAAGTGCATTAGGCCCCCGCGGGATGGATAAACTTTTAGTTGATTCTCTAGGAGATGTGGTCATCACTAATGATGGAGCCACTATTCTAGATGAAATTGATGTACAACACCCTGCAGCTAAGATGCTTGTGCAAGTTGCTAAGGTTCAAGATCAGGAAGTCGGTGATGGAACAACTACTTCCGTGATTGTTGCTGGTGAGCTATTAAAAAAGGCTGAAAAACTTCTAGATCAAAAAATTCATCCAACAGTTATTGTTAGTGGTTTTAAATTAGCATCGGACAAAGCTGGCGAAATTTTAAAGAAGATTGCAAATAAAATCGATCCAGAAGACGAAAAGCACTTAATCGCTGTTGCTCAAACTTCATTAAACTCTAAATCTACTGGTAGTGCTAAAAATATTTTAGCAGAAATAGCTGTTAAAGCAGCAAAGAGTGTCATAGAAGAGGGCAAAGTTGATCTTGATCTGATTTCAGTGACACAAAAACAAGGTAAAGCCTTACAAAACTCTGAACTGATTAAAGGTGTTGTTGTCGATAAAGAAGTAGTAAATAGTCGAATGCCCAATTCTCTTGAAAATCCAAAAATCGCTCTACTCGATATTGCTCTAGAAATCAAAAAAACTGAATTTGATGCCAAGATCAGAATCAGTGACGCTAGTATGATGGACGCATTTCTTGATCAAGAACAGAATATGATTAAAAATATGACTAACAAAATAAAAGACTCAGGTGCAACTGTAATATTCTGTCAAAAAGGAATTGACGATCTAGCTCAACATTTTCTTGCCAAAGATAGAATTATGGCAGCTCGTCGTGTTAAGAAATCTGACATGGAAAAATTAGCGAAAGCAACTGGTGCAAAGATTGTTAATAACATTAAAGATCTAAGTGCAGAAGATCTAGGTACTTCTGGAATCGTAGAAGAAGTCCAGATAGGAGACGAGAAACTTATATATGTTAAGGAATGCCCAAACCCTAAATCAGTATCTATTGTTCTTCGCGGAGGAACTAAATATGTAACTGATGAAGCTGAAAGAGCCTTACACGATGCTTTATGTGTTGTAAGAGATGTACTTGAAGATGGATGGGCAGTTGCAGGTGCAGGAAGCCCTGAAATTGAACTCCACAAAGGCTTAAAGGCTTATGCTGGAAAAATAAAGGGTCGTGAACAAATGGCTGTCGACGCGTTTGCTGATGCGGTCGAAATCATTCCCAAAACACTTGCTGAAAATGCTGGTTTGGATGCTATTAATATCCTTGTTGAACTAAGAGCAGCACACGATAAAGGAGAAAAAAATGCTGGAATTGATGTAATTTCTGGCAAAACCGTTGATGCCTTTGAAGAAGGAATTATTGAGCCCTTAAGAGTAAAAAGACAGGCTCTCCTTTCCGCTAATGAAGCAGCTCAACTCATCCTTCGAATAGATGATGTAATCGCTTCAAAGAGTATGGGTGAAGCCCCTCCAGGAATGCCTCCAGGTGGAATGGGTGGAATGGGCGGAATGGGCGGAATGGGCGGAATGCCCCCAATGATGTAGGAGGAGATAAAAATGACATTACAAGGAACCCCAATTTTTATATTAAAAGAAGATACTCAACGTACAACTGGTAAAGATGCAACAAGTAGTAATATTGCTGCAGCTAGAGTTATTTCTGAAGCTATTCGATCAGCTTTAGGACCAAAAGGCATGGATAAAATGCTCGTTGATAACTTTGGTGATGTGGTTATAACAAATGATGGTGCCACTATTCTTAAAGAAATTGACATTCAACATCCAATTGGAAAAATGATGGTTGAATTAAGTAAAATTCAAGATCAGGAAGTTGGTGATGGAACAACCACTGTCGTCATTCTTGCAGGTGAATTTTTACAACAAGCAGCTGAATTGATTAGTAGTGACAAAATCCATCCTACTCTAATAGTTGAAGGGTACCGTGTTGCTACTGAAAAAGCATTAGAATATTTAAATGAGATAGCTCATGAAGTAGCTGTTGATGATGAAAAACTCCTCAAAATGGTAGTACAGACGTCAATGGGATCCAAAATTGTAGCTTCTCACAGTGATCATCTATCAAAGATCGTAATCGACGCTGTTAAAAGTATTGATAGCGGTAAAAGAAAAATTGACATTGAAGATATTAAGGTTGAGAAAAAAGAGGGCGAAGATATAACATCAACAAGAATGGTAAGGGGAATTGTCTTAGATAAAGAAGTTGTTCATCCAGGAATGCCTAAAAAGCTAAAGGATCCAAAAATTGCCCTTATCGCTGAAGCTTTCGAAATTTCAAAAACAGAATTCGATTCTGAACTCAGTATCACTGATCCATCAAAAATCCAAGAATTTCTCGATCGTGAATCAGATATGATCAAAAAAATGGTAGATAAAGTAATCGAATCAGGTGCTAATGTTGTAATTGCCCAAAAAGGGATTGAAGATATTGCTCAACATTTACTAGCAAAGAAGGGCATAATGGGTATACGCCGTGTCAAAAAATCAGATATGGAAAAATTGGCTAAAGCAACTGGTGCAAAAATAGTTGATAACATACAAGACCTTTCATCAGATGATTTAGGAACCGCAGGAAAAGTATATGAGACTTCTGTTGGTGATGATGACATGGTTTTTGTGGAAGATTGTCCTTTAGCTAAATCAGTAACTATATTAATTCGGGGTGGAACTGAATTAGTTGTTGATGAAGCAGAACGGTCAATACATGATGCAATTTGCGTTGTTCGAAACGTTCTAGAGGATAAAAAAGTTGTACCAGGTGGTGGCGCTCCTGAAGCGTATGTCAGTCGAAAGCTGATGAAATTTTCTGAGTCTCTTGTTGGTCGCGAACAATTAGCTGTCCAAGCTTTTGCAAAAGCTTTAGAAGTTATTCCAAGAACTTTAGCAGAAAACGCTGGTCTGGATCCAATCGATATAATTGTAGCACTCCGAAGTGCTCATGAAAGTGGAAGTTCAGCTACTGGAATCGATGTTTTCAAAGGTAAAGTACGCGAAATGATCGATGTCATAGAACCCTTACGAGTTAAAACTCATGCCATAACAGCAGCTAGTGAAAATGCTCAGATGATATTAAGAATTGATGACATCATTGCCGCAAAAGCTGGCGGTGGACCAGGTGCTGGACCTCCTGGTGGACCAGGCGGAGAAGGTATGGACGATATGGATTAGAGGTGTAACCTCTATTCTTTTCATTTTTTTTTTTAGCTTTCCTTCTCAAATACGCAAAGTAAACAAATTTTACTCTAGAAAAATCTTCTATTCGAGATAAGCTTTCTATCATTATCTGGCAAAAAGACTCATAAATCTCCTTCAAATTCATCCAAACCTGTTCAGCAGAGCATTTGTTATTCTAATTTTTTTTCAATGGATCTTTGGGACTGGTTAACATTTGGTGAAACGGAAGGAAATTCATAAAATTGATATTGGGCCTAAAATGCTCACTAGATTCGAATATGCACGAATTTTAGGCGCAAGAGCACTTCAGATCTCAATGGGAGCACCAGTCTTAGGTGATCTTTCTGCTACAGAGGAAAAATCAATAAGTATTGAGGAGGAACAGGGAGATCCATTATTAATTGCAGAAGATGAATTGAGAAGAGATGTGCTTCCAATCCTTATTCTTCGTACCCTACCAAATGGAAAATCTCAAACGATTCCTCTCGATTGGTTAGAAAAACCATGGGAAGGACGTAAAGAAGCACTCATGGCAAATAAATAAATTTTTAAACGCTAAAAAAGCATCCTCATTTTTGTTATTGATTTTGATTATAATCCCCAAATTTTTTGTTGATCAGATCCGATTAATACCAATAAAATCTCCTCAAAGTAAAAGTTTTTTATAAAGCTTCAAGATGTAACACATGGAGGAATAAAACATCCCAAACAATAAAGATAGAGAAAACCATTTCAAAGAATTAGGAAAGAAGCTTAAACGAATAGAGGATGAAGTAAATCAAGAAGCTAAATCAACCTTAGCGAAAGGAGTTGAAAAAATATCAAGCCCTCGCTTTCTCCCAGAGGATTTTTCTAATTATCTTTTATCATTAAAACAACATTCAAATTTACCTGAATCAATATTACCTTCATCTTTATTTAAAAGACCCACATTCCGAGGAAAAGAAGACTTTTTCTCTCGTCTAGCTTCTGAATTGATTGTTTTTGGTTTATCCTATCAACGAGTTTATTTAAGAGCTACTCATCTTTCAGAAATAGCTCATTCTTTTCATAAACATAGACCATGGTGGCATTGTGACATTCAAGACATAGAAAAATCTTTAAAACTACTGGTCGACGAAAAAATCGTTATAAAAACTCCAAATGGCCTTTTATTTGAACCTTTAACCCTTTCAGAAGATATTCAAGAATTTTTAAAGATTATTTCAGTTCATATATCTCCCAATGGTGAGGTTTCCTTTGAAAAAATTTATTCTAGCACTATTTGGTCAAGGGATAAGATCCACAACTTACTCAAAATTTTAGAATCATATAATTTATGTATTATTGATCATAAAGAGAAAAAATTATACCTACCAGACTATTTTAAAGAGGTCTAATATTGTCTTTTCTTCAGTCTCCGAGAATTTTTCAGTTCTTCGATGATAGACTGTTGATATCATGGGATCTTGGACAACCATCTAATAGTCCTCCCCTTTTTGATATCAAAATAAAACTTCAAGCAAATCCTCCTGTAATCTTTATTCCACCTCAATCTGATATGATTGAGATTTCAGAGATAAATAAGAACCAGATAATAATCAATTGGGTTATTAAAAAACCGCAGATGAAAACAATTATCAAATTATTACTAACATGTAATTCATTCGATGATGAACAGGAATTAATATATTCCCCATAAAGTAGAAATAAAATTTCGTATAAGAAATCGCTTCTGATTGAATGAAGCGAATATTTAACATCCTAATACTTATTAGGATTTAGATTTCTAGCCCTTCTTCCCTTATCTTCTTTAATTTCAATTGATGAGTGACATAGCCTGCTATTCTATTCCTAAAGGATTTTGAATGGATTATAGCAACTTTAGAGACAATATCTTTATTATGCTCGAAAGAATCTGGTGATAATTTTGCACCATACTCCTTAATAATTTCTCGGGAAATTATTTTAACAGAAGCAGTTCTTACTTTTCCCATTGTGTATCTACCTTATATTTTTTCAGTTAAAAGGCAAAAGATTCCTATTGTAAGGTTTTTTGAATAATTTTTTAAATCTTTCAACCTTCTAGTTGATAAATAATTGTAGCAATGATTCTGCCTAAAAATCTTTGATCTATTCAATAATCCATAATTTGAGAGTAAAGGATTTCATCTAAAAAAAATTAATAGTATTAGAAACTAGAGATAGATAATGCTTCTAAATACAAATTCTATTTACTAAATGTCATAATCACACAAATTGTACTTGCGTAATTGCTTAATAACTACTTAATTCTGAAATATTCTTTTATATTTATCATGGTGAGGAAAGATTTAAACCACATATTATAGAATGCTTCTTGATTAATAATGAATACTATTCGGTCAGGGATTCCAGGATTAGATTCACTATTTGAAGGTGGAGGATTTCCTAAAGGAAGACAAATACTCGTTACAGGACCTCCTGGAAGTGGAAAAACTGTTTTTGGACTGCAATTTCTCATTAATGGAGCTTTAAATTTTAATGACCCGGGTATTTTTGTAAGCTTTGATGATCTCCCAAGACATATTCGAACAGACATGAAATCATTTGGGTGGAATATTGAACAGCTTGAAAAGGAATTTGATCCACCGCTATTAACTCTTGTAGATGGATTTTCTGCTCGTGTAGGTTTAACTACTAATGAAAAATTCACAATAAGGGCAAATTTAGATAGTTTGTTAATGGTTTTAAATGAAATATTAGAAGAAACTGGTGCAACACGAGTGTGTATTGATTCATTATCGACCCTCTCAACAATAGTTAAAGATCCAGTGCAGGTTCGCAAAGAAATTCTAACTATGGGGGCAATTTTAGGAGAACAAGGCTGCACTACAATGCTAACATCTGAAAGTTCTGAATCTGGAGTTGAAGAATATTCTGCTCAAGGATTAATTCGATTAAGTTACGATGAACTTCCAACAGGAGAATTTCGTAGATTGATTTTAGTACAAAAGATGCGTGGATTTGAGCACGACTTTTCTTGGAAGGAATTTAAAATTACTAAAGATGGAGTAAAAATATTTCCAGAACGTACAATAGGGCGAGGTAATCTAAGATGAATAGCGATATCCCTACAGGAATATTAATCAAAATTGAAACAATCAAGGAAAGATGTGGTAATTGCCTAAGACCATTCGTAATGGAAACATACCTTGATACAGTAACAGAAAAAAGGTCTCGAATTATCAGATGTGAATATTGTAAATATAAGGTCCCCCAGGAAGAAGATTATTGAATTTTATTGAAACTATTCATGGAAGATTTAAATGTCAACAAAGTGGCCATTGTTGCACAAGCTCCAAAATCTTGGTCACACTTACTTATTTGGATATTTTCAATTTATTTGATTATCTCGACAGTGATTTCGAACAATTATTACGAAAAATTACGTTTTATAAGGTTAAACAAAATTATAATTCAAATTTTATTAAACAATTAGTTTTAAGCCCTGTAAATACTTCAGATGGGATTATTCTCCCTGGATTGAAAAAACTAGATAATGAAGTTTGTATATTTTATCACAAACCTAGTTGTTCAATTTATTCCAGCAGACCTCTTGCTTGTCAAAATTATCCTTTTGCTTTCATTGAAGAAGAAGATTTTATATTATCTATTTGGGCAAAAAATGCAGAAAAGACATGTCCAGGTATAGGAAAAGGCAATAAGATCAATAAATCATCGCTACAAAAATCAGCTCTTACATATCACAGAATAATTGGTGAGCATAATCGTGTTGTGGAAAATATCAATATAGAGGCTGAAACTGGGCGAGCTTTAACAGCAAGAGAATCACTACTCATTTTATTAACATATGCTCAAAAATCAAATAATTCTCCACCTAGTTGAAAAAACATTTAGAATCCTTGTACTTTAATACTTACTTGTTATTCACAGTTCCCATATCAACATGTGGGGGTAATAATGAAAAAATTATCAAAGATTTCTAAGTGGGGAGATAGAGACTCTCCCCATATTAAATTAACTCCAGCTGTATTATCGTATTTTTCTAAACGTCTTCTTCTGAGTAAAGATTTAGAACTGAAAGATTTTGGTTCAAAATTTGACAGTAACTCTATTGATCATATTTCTCCACCTTTTGAAGAAATTTATAACCGTTTTATTAATGAACTAGGCATTGAAAGTGTTTCAAAAGATATTTGGGTCCGATTAAAGAATTCTTTTGGGCAAGCTTACCTAGAAAATCTTAGAGTAAGATTAGGCCTTCCAGTTGCAGTAGTAGAGCTAGTATTGTTTCCTACTGATCACAAAGACGTTTTAAAGATCATAAACATTGCTAATGAATATCAGATTCCAATTAATACTGTAGCGGGTGGAACCTCTGTAACACTTGGAATTGAACCTTCTCCTAAAACCATTGCAGTTAATATTTCAAAGATGGATCGAATTATTACCATAAATCGGAATTCATTCTATGTAACAGCACAGACTGGAATTTCAGGGCCTCTCTTAGAAAGACTATTAAATAAGGAAGGATTTACGTTGGGTCATTTTCCACAATCATTTGAATATAGTAATTTAGGTGGATGGATTGCTACAAGGGGTGCAGGACAGAATTCCACATTGTATGGTAAAATAGAAGATATGATTCTCGGATTAAAAATGGTTACTGGATCTGGTAAAACCCTTCAAATAAAGCCCTCTCCAGCTAGAGCTACCGGTCCTGATATAAATCAACTTATAGTTGGTTCAGAAGGAGCTTTTGGCATAATAACCGAGTCAACACTTCGTATATGGAAGATGCCACGATCAATAAAGTATGGAACTTTTTTCTTTCGAAGTTTTGAGGACGGATTAAACGCATATCGTGAAATTTTACAACGAGGATATAAACCAGCTATTATGCGTCTTTCTGATCCAGAGGAAACCATTGATAACATTATTCTTTCTAGTCTAATGAAAGAACCCCCAAAAGAATCATTTCTTCAGGAACTAGCCTTTAAATTTCTGAATCTGAGAGGTTATTCAGAAGAAAATCGGTGTTTAGGAATCATGACATTTGAAGGAGATCCCATATTGGTAAATTCAACAAAGCAAATTTCAAAAAATATAATAGGAAAACATGGAGGTTTTTATCTTGGAGAAGGCCCTGCGAAATCGTGGTTTAAGACCCGCTATGAAACCCCTTTCCTTCGTGATCCTTTAATCGATCGTGGAGTTTTATTAGACACATTTGAAACTTGTGCAACTTGGGATAAGGTGTATAATCTTTATCTCGAAATTAGAAAACGATTAAAACCAGATTATCCAATATTATGGTCTCATGTAAGCCATGTTTATGCAAATGGAGCTAATCTCTATTTCACTATATTTGCAAATCAACAAAAAGATCAAGAAATAAATCAGTTTTACTCTCTAAGGAAAATTATTTTAGATACAATTCAAGAATATGGTGGAATCCTGAGTCATCATCATGGAATTGGTAGATCTTTTAAAAATTGGTTGTTTAACGAAATTGGAGAACAAGGAATAAATATTCTAGAGAACTTAAAATCTACCTTAGACCCTAATCGAATTATGAACTTGGGAGTATTGAATTTAGAAAAGAAATAATCTAGGATGTGGGTTTAAATACTAAACTTTCATGATAATTTTTTATTTCATTTGCTATTTTCTCTGGTGTCCAGTCCATATATTTACCCATAAATTGTGCTAAATCTTCAACGCAGTCCAATCCTTGATTTTCTGAGAGTTGAATTTGTGTTCGTCTTAGCATTACATCATTCAGAGTAACTACTTTTTCATTTTTTATCATATATACTACTTCTGCAAAGATATAAGGTCTAGATCCTGAGATCCGCTTCTTTAACTCTGGATTGGTCTCTGAAATCTCACAAATTGACTTATAATGCTTCCCATAGGTAGTTAAATGTTCAGCTACATCATCTGGAAAATTGTATCTATAAATCATTTCTTCTTTTATCAAAGTCTTCCAACTATTCCATTGAGAACGTGTTATTGCTTGCCAACCATATAATGGCATTTTATCAGAGATACATTTTGTTGTTAAACTTAATTCCTTTGAAACTTTGTCTACTATCTCCTTAGCCATAGATCGATATGTTGTGTACTTACCCCCAGCAATAGCGAAGGTATTAGCTTTAACAGAAAAGATTTCGTGTTTTCGTGAAGTATCTGATTCCGATTTCGCATTTGGTGATAAGACTAATGGTCTTACCCCTGAATAAGCACTTAAAATATTTTCTCTCTTCAAAATTCCTGGAAAAATGAAATTGATAGCTTCAATTAAATATTCTATCTCCTCATTTAGAACAGGAACATAATCTAGGTCCTCTGAATATTCTGTATCAGTTGTACCAATGAGTAAATTATCACCAAATGGAACTAAGAATATTATCCTTCCATCTTTTACAGGTACAACTACAGCAAAATCTTGATCGTAAAATTTTTCAGTTATTATATGTATTCCCTTAGAAGGAAGAATTCGTATAGGAGTCTTAGGATTTAATTGTCTGATTATTTTATCAGTCCAATGACCACAGGCTAAAATAATATATTTAGCAGCAATTTTTATTTTTTTACCTGATATTCTATCTACAGCAACAACTGTTTCGATTTTTTCATCTATTCCTACCTGATATTCCTCAGCTAAACAATAATTTAAAATATAAGCTCCATATTCTTCTGCAGAAAGAATTACATCTAATGTTAATCGTGCATCATCCATCTGTCCATCCCCGTATAACGCAGCTCCCTGAAAATTTTCACTCCTAAGCGATTTGGGTAATACCTCTCGTGATTTTTCTTCTCCTAATATCTGGTGGAAAGTATAGTTTTTAAATCCAGCTAAAAAATCATAAAGCCATACAGCTAATCTTATTTTATTCTTAGGTGTTTTTGTGTCTGAATGTAACGGAATTAAGAATTTTAAAGGTCTTGTTAGGTGTGGAGCCATTTCTAATAATTTTTTCCGTTCTTTTGAGGCTTCAAATACTAAACGGAATTCTTTCTGAGCAAGATAACGTAAACCTGCGTGTACTAGCTTTGAAGATCCACTGCTTGTTCCAGATCCAAAATCACCTTTCTCAATTAATGCTACTTTAAGTTTTCTAAGAGCTGCATCTCTTGCTATTCCTGCTCCTGTAATTCCACCACCTATTATTAAAATATCGAATTTTTCGTTTTCTAGCTTCTTAACCACTTCATCACGGTACTTTAAACTCTTTTCAGACACTTTCTTCACCAAAGATAATTATAAAATGTCAGATTTTGAAAAATTTTTTAGCGTTACGTGTAGTAACCAATTCGACCTCTTCAAAAGTTGTGTCTTTTAATAAACTAACTTCTTGAATTGCATATCTAATATTTGCTGGTTCATTAGATCTCCCTTTAAATGGGCTTAGAAAGGGAGTATCGGTTTCTACTACAATAAAATCTAATGGAGTAATTCTCGTAATCTTTCGATGCTTCTTTCTGTTTTTGACTGCAGTAGGTACTGAGATAAGCCATCCAAGATCAATTACCTGCTTTGCTTGATCAATTGTTCCCGCAAAACAATGCATTAAGACTGGTACTTCAGCTTTCTTTGCTAAGATCGAAATACACTCTTCTTCAGCTTTTCTTGAATGAATAACAAGAGGTAGTTTCATTTCATTCCCAAAATTGATGAATTTTGAAAAAGCATTTTTTTCTTGTTCTCTCCATTCCCTTTCTTGTATCCAATGGTAGTCTAAACCAATTTCACCAATTGCAACCAAGGATTTAATCTTTCTTATTGCTTCAATGGATTCATTATCATTTAGAGATTTAATTTTCTGAGGAGCAAAACCATAAGTGCTATAAACAAATGATTTAAAGGTTTCTGCAAGTTCTCTTGAATAATTATAATGCTTTGGTTCAATAGCAGAATTAATTATTGCCGTTAGACCAGAATTTTGGGCATTAATTACCAACTGTTCGACATCATTGACAAAATCAGGGAGAAGATGAGCATGGGAATCAATCATAAAGGTTAACCTCTAGATAAAGCCTAAAGATACATATTTTATTTTATTTTAAAATTAATATTTGTTGTAGGCATCAGAGGATTTATTATTCGATGATCCTCAACTAGATGATGTAAATTTGTATACTGAATAAGGTGATTTTAAACTTGGATATTTTTAATTTATTAAAAAAACATGAAAATATTCGTTCGTCCTCCTTAAATATGATTGCATCTGAAAATTGTCTAAGTCCAAATGTAAAATATGCTTTAAGTGTTGAAAATTCCCGGTATCATGCGAAATTTTATGCAGGGACTGAGGTTTTTTTAGAAATTTATGAAAAAACTATTAGTTTAGCAAAGGATCTGTTTAGTTGTTCCTCAGCTCATATTTCTCCTCTTTCAGGTAATATGGCTCTTTTAGCTATAATTTTTACTTTTTCAAATCCAGGTGACCAAATCGCAATTCTCCCGTTTTTCCCTGGAGGAGGATACCCTCTCAATTTGGAAATTTTTAATCGAAAAAAGATAGATATTCCATATAACATAGATCATTTTAATATTAATATCGCTAAAACTAGAGAAATGATAAGAAACTTAAAACCTTCTTTAGTTATTTTGGGAGCATCTTTAATTCTATTTCCACAACCTATTGCCGAGATCGCAGAGGAGATTCATAAATATGGTGGAGTGGTCATATATGATGCTTCGCATGTTCTTGGATTAATTGCAGGTAGAGAATTTCAAGATCCTCTTAGAGAAGGAGCAGATATTTTATTAGGATCAACTCACAAATCATTTCCAGGTCCTCAAGGAGGTATTATTTTATCAAATGATTTCCAAAACGATCAATTAGAACGATTAATTGGTATAGATCCCCTAGAAGGAATAGGTCTTGTTGATAATATCCACAATTCTCGAATAGCCGCTTTAGGTATATCATTTGGAGAATTTAAAGAATATGGGAGGGATTATGCTACTCAAGTAGTCAAGAACTCTAAAAAATTAGCAAACTCTCTCTATGAAAATCACATCCCTCTATTTGGAGAAAAATTAGGTTTTACCGAGTCTCACCAAGTATTATTGAAAATTCAAGATTCACTAGAAGGAGAATATCTTAGAGATTGTCTATATAGGTATAAAATCGTAACTGATGGATTATTAAGATTTGGAACTGCTGAATTGACTCATCGGGGATTTAAAGAACAAGATATGTTGGATCTTGGGTTCATAATTGCCAAAATCGTCAATTTAATACGAAAAAAAGGAAAAATTTCTCTTCATGAAGAAGGGAATATCAATTTAGAAGTTGGAAAACTTCGAAACCGATTATCCAATAGTAAAGCTTACTTTCAAGGAAAGCCTTAAGTTTTATAAATTTAAGTGCAAATCTTAAACCATAAATAGGTATTTTTCCTAATATTAAAATACCGTAAACAACCAAATCAGAGAATTAAGAGATGAATAACGATAGGACGATGATTTTCAATGGATGAATCAGAACTTCGGGCTCTTATTCAAAATTATGCGATTCAAGTACGCTTAGAACAAGGTGAGGCTACACTTACATCTGTACTAAAACTGGCAATTACAGATAATCCTGACTTGAAAAATATAGTCAGATCTTCAATGGCAATTGTGAAAGAAGAGATTGAAAAAGCAAATAAATTAGATGAAGATGATCTTTCTGAAATTTCTGAAGAAGAATTAGGAGGAGATGAATCGACAGAGTACGAAATGTTAGAAAATCAAGTTGTCAGTAGACTTACTACCAATGATATGTTAAAAGATAATATTAAAGCGATAATTATTTACGGTTCATATGCAAAGCGATTACATGTTGTTGGTGAAAGTGATATTAATTTTGTGGTGGTTTTACGATCAGATATCCTAAATGAGGAGGAGGCTATTGAGTCAATCAATTCAATTGCAGAGGAAATTATAACTCCTGAAGTTGCTCACATTTTTGATTTAATGATTTTAAAGGAAGATGATCTCCCACAACTCGAAAAATTCGGATCCGTCTTTACTCATATTCATGCGCTTTATGCAAAAGATGGTGAGGTTAAATATGGTGAAAATGTTTTCACAAAACTTGAAATTACGGAAGAGCAATTAAAAGAATCGGCAAGGGTATTGATTGCGGATGCAATTGCATCATTTGATGAAATAATTAGCGCTGCCAAAGAAGAAGATCTACCTGATGGAGAATTGGAGTATTTAATAGGAGGTTCTGTAATCGACATTGCATTTGCACTCTCGTGTTATGAAGTTGGATTCAATTCAGTGCAAATGGATTTAGTTAAACCAGATATTCATGAAGAAATTCGAGAAATATTTGGAGAAAAATCACCTTTTTCGAAATTTTATACAATGCTAGAACAGGCACACGCATTTAAATTAGGAATAAAGTTGCCAGATTCTAATAATTTTTTTGATGTTAGCATAGAATTTATTAAAGAGGTTGTTGAGTACACACAATTAAAAGAAGATGAATAAAAAAAGCTAGGTAATAATATGAGTCATGAGGCTCATCATATAATTCCCTTATTGAAGGAAATTGCTTTTCATAACCTTTCAACTTGGAAAGTGTTTTTTTTGTAAATTTCTTGTATTGAGACTCTACTATCCAATTTCGATTAAAATATTCGACTGCTTGAAAATAGAGATCAAGTAAATCTGCAGCTTTAGCAATGTGATATTCCTCACTCTTTCGATCCTTCATTAGCTTATATATTGAATTCTGGACAGATTTAGGTATATCTTCAATTAAGTTATCTATTGCAGACTCATTTATTTTTGTAACAATATTTCCCCATAAACTACTATCAACAAGATTTTCTAAACTCTTGTCCATATCAAAGTATTGAGACTCCTGAAAATCATGAAAAAGTGCAATACAAACTGCCTTTTCAACATTTAATAACGAAAAATTATTTCTTTTTCTAAATTCATTCTCTAATTGTACTAAAATGTATGATATAACTGCTGAGGACCAAGAATGATCAGCAAGCGACTCAATGGAACTTAATGGAACTCCCGCCCGAATCCAACCCTGTCTTAATAGCTGCTTCATCAAATGAAGGTTATTTCTAAAGCTCAAATATTTTCACTTAGTTTACTCAAAAAAGGGTCATTTTAAGAGCTATCATGTCTTCAGATTAAGCTCTAGTATAAACCTTTAAACGTTTAGAAGAATGTTCCTGTTTCAGAATTTTCTTTTCTGTTAGATCGTCAAGTAAACGTTTTGCAACTGAAACCCGAATGTCTCGTTTTGAGGCAATTTCTTGAGGAGTTACAAGAATAGATTTTTTCTTAGAATATTCTTTAATTAATTCATTCAAAATTTCTTCATATTCTTTACCAACAGGTAGTAAACGTTCGTAACTACTATATTCAAAAATTTTTCCCCATCTTCTTTTCTTTCGTACTTTTTTATCTATTACACTCATAATTGGTGCCTTCAGTAACCCTTTCTTGCTCATCTGAAGCATAAAAATTAATCCTTATGATCTTTTCGTGGATACTTGATAGAGAAGGAGTTTCGAATCACTAATTTACCAAATATTAAAAGGAATAATTAGAGGATATAAGGAATCTAAATCTTTTTCAAAGTTTTTTTAGCTCTCCTTATAGATTTATTTTAGGTATTAATTACTTAAAAAATATTAATTTTTTGGATAAAAACCAAGGAAGAAGCCAAATGTTTGGAACATTGATTAATTGTATTACGGTCGTTTTTGGAACCCTTGGTGGTCTTTCAATTGGTAAATACTTCTCTGAAGAGATGAAGAGTATTACAATCAAAGGTATAGGATTGATAACAATTATACTGGGAATTTAAATGTGTATATCTCCCGAACAAGGTTTGGGAGCAAAAGAATTTCTAATTACAATTTTTTCACTCGTATTAGGTGGAATTTCAGGGGTGATTGTTAATATTGAAGGGAATCTAAATAAGCATGGTGAACGGTTAAAAGCAAAAGCTAAAAGGAGTGAAACGAAATTTGTGGAAGGCTTTTTAATAGCTTCTATAATATTTGAAACAGGTCCTATGGCAATTTTAGGATCAATCAATGATGGTCTTACTCAAGACCTTACCTTACTACTTATCAAGTCGACTTTAGATGGAATCATGGTGTTAGTTCTTGCCACTTCATATGGAACTGGCGTCATATTTAGTATTATTATAGTATTAGTTTATCAGGGAACTATTACAATTCTTGCTATGTTTTTAGGAGCAAATTTATCTATCGTAATAATTGATATGATATATATAGTTGGAGGGATTTTAATATTAGGTTTAGGCTTTAGAATCTTAGAAATACAAGACATTTCTATTGTCAACATGATTCCCGCAATTTTATGGGTTATCCCTTTTACATTATTATTTGTAATCCTAAATATACTTTAAATTCAAGGAAAATTTTAAATTACAAGCTCTTCTTTCTCTTTTGTTAAGCTATGTGCTTCCTGCATGGCACTTTCGAAAATCGTAATTGGGAATCTATTGTGTAATGGAGAGACTCTCGCCCCTACTCTTGATGTTTTATAAAGTAAGATTGCTGGAAAACGGAGTCCTTTAGCCATTTTTGCTGCACGGTGGAATTCAGTGAGTGAATTATCATCAAACCCTCCTAATAATCCATATATGAAGCTAAATAGATAAATTCCTCCAATGATTCCGATAAGAAGAATTATTACAGAAGTTAGAATATCACCTTGCCATATAATGTTAAATAAGGAATCTAAAAGTAAAAAAATTAGTATTCCACTTAATATCGGAGCGATAAAACCTTGATAAACAACATCACGCCATGGAAAACGGAAGAATTCTGAACGACGTATTCCCCACCACATAAATATATCTTTAATTATTAAGGCTGGAATATAAGCAAACATTACAGCAATCATTGGACTACCAAAGGTTTTACTAAATAAAGTCCAATTTGGAATAAAGAGAAGCAATAAAACACCTCTGATTCCTTGTTCTATTATCCAAGAAATTGCTGCCCATCCAGGACGATCTGATCCTGCAAACATCCAATCTCCAAGCCAAGATAAATATCCAAATCCATGAAATATGAGTAACCAAGGAATTAAAATAGCTGCCCCAATCCATTCAGAACCTGCTCCACCTAAAATAAATTTAGGTCCAATTGTTAGTAATGCTGCAACAAAGAAAAAATCAAAAAACGCGGACCACTTTAAAGAACTAGCAGCATAGTATTGTGTAAGTTTTTTTCTCCCTGCATGAAATGATTCAGAAACTCCGCCTAGGATGGACTGAGCAAATAAACCTACTAGCATAACAATTAATGCAAAAGACCAAGCTATTGAAAAAAAGCCTTGTTGTTCTGTATAATTTGGTAAAAATGCTGATAGTAAAAATACTTGCCAAAACCAGCCTAAGGGAGGTAATAAATTTCCTATTGCCCATTTTGATCCAAATTTAAGAGTTATTTTTATCTCTTCAAAAGTGAAATCTACTCGGAATATACTTTTAACGGAAAAACCTAAGCGTTTGAAGAAACATAACCCCACTAGAAATCCAGTCCACATTACAACGTAATTCCCCATACTGTAACCAATTGCTCCTGCCAAAGAGTCACCATAAATGATATTAGGACCTAATACTAATCGGAAGATAATTATAACTAAGTATTGAATTGTAATGTTAAATACTCCATATAATAAAAGATTTAAAATCTGATAATAGTCTAATCGATTCATGCCTTGAAAAATTAGTATGAATACAATAAAGAATGCTGGCCACTGAAAAAATGCATGAGTAACAAAGACCCAAGACATGTGTGCAAGAAAAGTTCTGGGGAAAATAATAGACCCAAGGAATGAGATCAAGAATAACTGAATAATACCTGAAACTAATTGAAACCAAATGAAAATCTGAATAAAACGTATTGAATATTGAGGCCTTTTAACGCGATGTTCTGCAAAAAACTTCACTAATGCCGTACTAGTTCCTAAATCAAATAGTAACCAGAGGGCCTCAAAAAAGTGGAGAGTAAAATCATAAAATCCTGCTGCTTGGGGAGAAGGTAAAATTAGTAAGGGAAAAACCAAGGCACTCATTATAACATTTGGTAACAGTATAAGAATTCCAATGAAGAATTGAACCATAAAACCTCCCAATGGCCGATGCATACCTATATCTTCCCAGTCTTGGTCTTTTTCGATTTGTTTGGCTAATTCTTGGAGATCTCTTTCATTTATTGGGTTTTTACGAGCATAGTTCTTAGCATACTGATACCCTCCAACAGTGACAATAGTTATAAGAAGAACAGAGAGCCCAAGAAAGATAGATTCTGGAAGATGGGGAACTGGAGAATAGGGCCAATCAGCATAATTCATTGGAGATTGATTTGTAGAGATCTCTAAAAGGAGAAATAGAAAATAATTAAAATAGGGCCATTGAACAAACTCAGAATTCAGCTGTTCATTTGGCCAAATATTAACCATGAGATGTTTATCATTATTATTTGAGCTGATTAAAGGTAGATTTGGATTTATACTATCTGAAGAGGTTTCTACCAAAATTGTTCCAAGTAGAGCTATATTAGAATAATTTGTGATTACTGGAATTGAATTCCACTGTATTTGTTTTAATAAAGGATGGGAAAGAGCACCTTTTTTCACAACTGGGAGAGCTGGATTATTAATTATTGTCCCAATTGGTGTTGATGCTAATCCTAATTCTACTAAGCAAGTACCATTATTTGCTAAGGTTGGTCCAGTAAAAATGATCAATCCTCCCTCATATGATGTTAAAATAGAGCTATTAAAAATAAAATCAATTAAAATTATAACATCAAAAATTTCTAAGTTAGAAGGTAATGTATTCCGTGTTTCGATAAAATATTTTGGATCTAAACTGAATCGTTCCTTTAATTTTCCATCATTGGAAGTTGTCATAAATAAAACCGATGTGGGGGAATTAGCAGTGGTTAGAGGAACATTATTAATTTTTAATAAGGCCAGGATAAAAAATAATATGATCAAACAACGATAAAATCGTTTCATCTGATAATTTATCTCCATTTAACTAAAGAATAAGGAAAAACTATTATTTATCCTCGCTTACAAATATATTTCTAGATCTATAAGAAGCTGAAATAATTCAAAAAGTAAAATAAAATCAAGGTAAGGAAGGAAATATTGCTTAATTAAGTAAAATCTTCGTTAATCCCTCTAAAATGAATCCAAGAATTCCTACAACCATACAGGATTTTAATATCCGTTTAGTAATTGTCGCATTTTTGATTATTTCCTCATCAGTTTGCTTTAATAAGAGGAAAATTGCATAAAAAACTGCTAAAAATATTATTATTAGAGCTCCAAGGAAAAAAGGGGTTTTATAATAACCTAATATGACTGGGATTGGGACTAATAATACTAAGGATAGAATTATTATAATTCCTATATTCCTTGCAGGTTTTACACCATATCGTAAAGCAAGGGATTGAACATTTTCTAATTTATCTCCACGAACATCTTCTATATCCTTTATAATCTCCCTTCCCAATATCAATAGAAAAGCAAATAGAGCAGGATAAATCAAAGTCTCATAACTTTCAGTAATTATCCCTCCAAAAATGAACGGGATTGCGGTTAAAATACTGACTAACAAGTTACCTACAAACCCTGTTCGTTTGAAATATGCAGCATAAAGAAATAGGAGAAAAGCTCCTATACTTGCTATAATACAGGCTAAAATATCTATAACTAAAGCAGTTAGTATGCCTATCACATAGAGAATAAGTGCATAGATCATAGCTTGCTTTGGTGTTATTAATCCAGAAGGAATTGCACGATGTGGCATATTAATCTTATCGATTTCCACATCATATGCATCATTAATTGCATATCCTCCAGCAGCAATAAAAGCTGTAGTTAAATATCCTAAAAAGATATTTATAATTTGTATCTCGGTTAAAGGATTTGAAATTGCTGCAATTGCTCCAATTAAAACAGCAAATCCAGAATAAAATGAATTCAATGGTCTACTAATCAGATAATAGCCTTTAAGAGACATAGATGTCAGCTCTATAGAAAATAAGTGTAAAGATCATTTGTAGGTCACATTATTTTAACCTTTGGTCACCATTCTTTACTTTTTAATACCCTGCCCCAAAAAAAAAGAGGATAAACAGAAAAAAAATAGAGATAAGATTATGATTCTTTCTCTACTTCTTCTTCTTTTTTCTTAAATGGTATGGGTTTTACTCCATATACCCCGAAAGGAGAAATTGGACCACTTCCGCCTTCACCCAACTTTTGCATTCCTGCATAACTGAACCCAGCTGTAGGAATATTAGCGGGAATCAGCATTATAGTAGCTCCACCTTCTGTAGCTGCTTCAAACAATAAGTTAATCCATCTAAGTTCCATGGCAATAGGAGAAGTTGCATATTGTTCAGCTGCTTCAATCATTCCTTTAGCTGCCTCCTTTTCAGCTTGTGCGAGAGTTATTCGAGCACGACGTTCTCTTTCAGCCTCAGCTTGTCGTGAAATCGCCTCCTGTAACCGACCAGGGATCACAACATCGCGGATTTCTACTGAGATTATCTTTATTCCCCAATGTTCAGTTTTCTCATCTACAATTTCAGCTAAATGAGCTGCAATTTTCTCTCTTTCAGCTAATAATTCATCAAGCTCAACTTGTCCTGTCACTTCGCGTAACGTAGTTTGTGCTACCCATTGAGTAGCAGATACATAATGTTCAACTTCTAAAATTGTTTTTTCAACGTCAATAACTTTGAAAAATAAAACTGCATCAATTGTAACAGGGACATTATCCTTGGTTAGACTTTGTTCTGATCGAAAGGAGTATGTTTGAATTCTTGTTGTCACAATATTAGGTATTCGATCTATTCCAGGTAAGATCCAAAATAAACCCGGTCCTTTCAAACCTGTATACCGTCCAAGTCGTAAAACAGGAGCTCTTTCCCATTCTTTTACTATTCTAAACCCACTGAGTACATATATTAGAACCAACAAACCACCAAAAAAGAGTAAAAACAATGTTATGGTATTCAACGGTTCAGGTAATTGTGTTAAACTCATATTAATCAAACCTAAATTTATTCATTTGTAAACAATCTAATTTTTTACCTATATATATCTGGTTAAAAACTAGTGTGTAGTGGAAACTATTAATGATTAAATAAAATATTACACAAATGATTTTTATTAATAAATTGATATCTTTCTTAACATTGAGATTTGTAGTATGTCTAATCAAGAATTTATTTTAGAATTCTCTATTTTAGGCAATTCAGATATTGGAAAAGTTGTATTCAAAAAACACTTGGCTCCAAAAACCTATGCATTATTGGAATTTCGTTTAAGAAATCCAATTCAATCCCGAGTTGTCGTTCGAGACGATGAAGTAAGTATTCCTTTTAAAATAGGTCGAGCTGGCCCAGAGAATACAGTGAAATATGTTAATCAAGGGGATGTAGCATATTGGACACAAAGTCAAGTGTTAATCATATTTATCAAATCAAAAGAGGTAGAATATCCAGTCAATCCAATTGGACAAGTGGAGAATTTAACTTTCTTTAATCAATTAAAAATTGGAAGTTCTATTAAGTTAGAGATGGTAAAAGATCCGATAGATGAGATTAAATATTTGTAATCCCTTATATTTTCATCTTATTGACCAAAAAATAATCTTTCAGCCAATCTTATAGGTAATCCAACTTGTTGTATCTCACGTGCAATTTCCCTAATGTCGTACTCTGCACGAATCCAATCTAATTTAATATTTGAATTTAAATCAATCTCAAGAATTCCTGCTGAAGCACGAGGATCATTATCTCGGGGTTGTCCAACACTTCCTGGATTGAATATTACTTTTTTTGATTTCTCGCTTTGATATATAAAAGGAATATGTGTATGACCAGCTATAAGAATATGATTTACACCAATCATGTCTAATAGTTCTTCTTTTCTTGTTTGGGAGTCTTCAGGATATATATAATCATTAATATAATCTTTAGGAGATGCATGAGTTAAATAAAGTTGCACTCCCTTTTCATTTATCTCTAAAAACTCGTTTTTAGCTAGAATAGACAAAAATGTTTTAGAATATGTAGTTAATTCATCAAAAGTCCATAGTACTGCTTCAATGGCCCACTTCTTAAATCCTGTGGCATTTCCTGTGGCACAAGCTATGTCATGATTACCTATTACCATTGCATCGAAGGTTTCAGCGATTTTTATAAGCTCATTTGGGTAAGGCCCATATCCGACAATGTCACCTAAACAAAGCACGTGATCAATATTTGAACCATATTTTTCTGTAACTTTATCTTGAATGGCATTATAAGCTGGAAGATTACTATGTAAATCTGCAAGTAATAAAATTCGTATCGGACGATGAGCCATCTACTTCCAGCTCTTTAATGTTTGAACTATAGTAAATAAGTTAATATAAATCTTCTCTTATGTTTAATCTCAGAAAGATTTATTTCTTAAATGAAAAAAAAGGGAAAAGAAGTGTTTTATTCTACTGTTAAAATTCGAATTTCTAAATCTTTTTCAGTAAGGGTCTCCTTTTTCCCAAGAGCAGAAGAAACAGTCTGAAGAATTAATTTTTTGGCATTTTCTATTGGAAGACCTACTTTATATTCTTTCCTTAGTGATTCAATGACTCGTTCATTTCCACTTCCCGCAGCATATGCATTTACTGCAAAATAGGATCCTCCGTTATCAACAAAAAATAGTTCAGCATCATTCGTTACGGGATTAAATCCAGCTAAAAGTAAAGCTGTTCCAAAAGGACGAAGTCCTCCTTGAATTGTGTGACGTGCCATTAAATCTCCTAAACGTTGAGCTAATGCTCGAACTGATATTTTTTCACCATAAATTAATCTATGTTGTTGTGCTAGAATTCTTGACTGCCCAATTAAGAGATTAGAGTCAGTTGAAAGACCTGAGGCAACTAAGAATAACTTTTCATCAATTTCTTGGATTTTATCTGGTCGAACAACTAATGGGTCATATAGGGTTTCTCCAGCTAATAAAATAGTCTTTTTGTCAATAATCATACCAACCGCAGCTGCTCCTCTTTCGGACGCTTTTCGAGCATATGATAATTGGACTAATTCCCCATCGGGGGACCACATCGCAGCACTTTTATCATAAGGAGCTCTAGAATCATACATTTTTATTAACCTCACAAATCAATCTTAATTTCTTCAACTTCAGGAGTTTTAATGCTGTAAATTAGTCCGTCAATACCATTTCCTGTCGCACTATCACGACCAATAGCAACCTTCAAGGCAGATATGGCTAATTCTTTAGCTTTTTCCCGAGGGAGATTTTCTTTCCAGCTGTTTTCTAATAGACCCATTGCTAGGTATGTTCCTGATCCAATCGCGAAATAATCCTCAGTAGAAACAGATCCATCTGGTCCTAATGTATAAACATGAGCTCCTCTACGATCAACTCCAACAACTAATAATTGAACCCACCAAGGTTGGTATCGACGATACCCACCATGCATAATCGTAGAAAGCAGAGAAGAAGCAACTTTAATAGTTGGTGGAAAGTTGTTTTCAAGATGATAAAGACGAAGTTCGCTACGCATCAGATCGACTAAGGCTTGAGCATCACTGACTAAACCAGCGATTCCCATACCAGTATATTCATTTAATTTGTGAACCTTTTTTGCTTGTTTACTTGCAACAAAAGTTCCCATTGAGGCACGACGATCTGCGACGAGAATAACTCCATCAGAAAACTTTAAAGCAAGACCTGTCGTTCCTTTAAGACCTTGTATTTGATTTTGATTGATATTGTCATAAAACGGGTTTGTAGGAAAATTCATAACATCCTTCTCCTTTAATTATGTTTTCTATTATATTAAGTCAAATTTCATATCTGTATAAATATTTTTAATGTTATATTATATTGACCAGCTTTCTAAAATATTATTTTAAAATACGAATTTTAATAATTAAACGACTAGGAAGGTTTAAAGCTTATATTCTATTTCGATTAGGATCATGAATTTTCCTAGTATTAAACTCTTAAAACTCGATATAGATTGCAGGTTTTAAGGGTTGAGCTCGGATAGCTTTATTGTGGAAGTCATCGACTTTCTCATCATCAGAAAGATAAACATAAATTGGGGACTCAAATAATGCCTCAAGATATTTAGAATATCCTCTAATAACTTCCATTTCCTTTTCAGACCCAATTACCTGTTGTCTGAATACTTTTACATCGCCTTTAGTCATTTTCAAATCTTTTGCTATTTCAGACATTCTGGAAGCATATTTTTTATCTTTTCTTAAATTACTCATTATTTTACCTATATCTAAAGCTCCTTCATCTACCATAGACCCTATCTGGTTATATAAATCATGTTTCCATTGTGAGGCTATATAGATAAAGATTTTATTAGGAGAACTGCGTTTAAGTTCTATAATTGATTTGATATCTTCAATCAGATTGCTCACGAATGAGATTTGATGACTTAGAATAGGCGCTTCATCTGAAATTTCTATTGATTCTATTACTCTAAGAGAACAAAATTCTTTATTTCCTAGTTTTTCATTCAACTCCTCACTTAGGTGCGGAATTACAGGAGATAACAATAGAATCCAATTATCAATAATTGATCTTAAGGCAGAATTTCTTTCGGCCTCATGTAATCCTATTGAAGCCTTAAGATAAAATTCCACTTCTTTTAACATTAAATGGAATGTGTGAGAGACATATCCACGTCCATCAAAGAATTCTAATTGTTTCATACCCTCTTTTAAGTGATGATTACATGCTGAAATAAATGAACGTGTCATAAAAGAAGCCTTAGACATATCAAATGTAATTTTCGATGTATTATCTAGTATCTCATTCGCTAAGGTCCAAAATTTTTTGATTCGTGATACTAATGTACTTATTCCTTCTTCTGTCCAATTTAAAACTGTATCTGAAGCTCCAGCTGAAACTAAGTACAAGCGAGTTACATCCACAGAATACCTTTTTGGCAGATGAGCTATTGGAATTACATTTCCAGCTGATTTAGACATTTTCTCTCCTTCTCTTATTAGGAGTTCATTTAAAGAGAAGATTTTAGGCCAATATTTCTCTGGGAATATTGCAACGTGATGAAAAATAGTAAATGACAAATGATTACCTATGTGAGCAATTGCTGTGTGGCGTAGGTCATTGGGATACCAATATCTGAAATCATCTTGCATTTCTTTCAGAATTTGCTCCTCAATTCTACTTTTTTTAGCTATATTAGATAAAGCACCTCTATTTAAGAAAATATAGTCAAATACCTCAGGAATCAATTGTTCAGGACTGATATTATGTTTTTTTATGTGGGGAATTACCAAATAAAAGGCCATATAAATAACACTGTCACTTAATGACTCAATAATCCAACCTTGGCCTTTTGTTAATGGAAATTCAGTACCTAAGCCTCTTTTCCGAACACATGGACGTCTATCTAACCACTCAAATGTACTCTCGAATGATCTTCTGTACTTCTCAGGAACTATTTTCATTTGATCCAAAGCTTTTTTAGCCAGTGATTTCCATTTTATATCACCGTAGTTCAAAAAATATTGATCAGGTAAAACTGCAACGATTATTTTTCCTCCTGATCTAGAAGTTGCTTTTCTTGATACTTCATAAAAGGAAGTGGCGTAACCTTCTTCCTTCAAAACTTCTGTTACTTTATCTTTAGCTATTTCTACTTTTAAACCAGCAAATTCATCAGTGAAGTCCATCATAACGCCATTATAGAATTCTGTCGAATAAATTTCTTGAGTTGCAGCTTCTAATTTTTTAATATCAGCTTGATTCATTATTCCCATTTTTTCTACGATTTCAACGGCTGGGAATTCTCCATAAGATTCAATTGCAATTAGCGCAATAGGTTTAATCGATTTTACTATTTTTTCTAATCCATTAAAAGGTTTTAGAGCACTAGAGTCTTGTTGTAAATCTCGTAAAGCAATATAATCATAAGGAGCATGAGCAGGAACTGAATAAACTACCCCTGTTGCATGGTCAGGATCAACAAAGGTGGCAGGCAGAATAGGTAAAGGTCTATCAGGAACCCGAGGGGCAAAAGCATTTTTCCCAATTAATGTAGAACCCAAAAATTCTTCTAATACTTTCGTTTTATGATTTTGGTGAGTTAATTTTTCAACAGCTTCTTTTGAAATAATCCATGTTTCCTTCTCATCTACCTTAACTCTACAGTATGTGGTTGTAGGATGTAACCATATATTTGTAGCTCCATATATTGTTTCGGGACGAAAAGTACCTGCTACTAGAAAATCCTCTTCAAATTTAAATTTTAAAGCAACAAACTCTTGAACTTCAACTTTATTTACATCTGCATCACGTATATCATCTTCTCCAACAGCGTTTTGCTCTCTTAAGCACCATAAAATGGGATATTCGCCTTGGACAATGTAATTTTTCTTAATTAAATGATTATATTGCCATTCAATAAATTTATTATACTCAGGGTCACCAGTGGTGAATTGTCTATGTATGTCTAATGAATAACCCATTGCCTTAAAATCATTGATTAATTTATCCGCAAAATACATCGCAACATTGAGGGGGTTTATAAAGGAATGTATAATTTGGTTAACTATCCCTTCATCAGATTCGTATATTCTTATGTAATCCTTGTATAATTCTATGGTCTCTTCATCGTTTGCTTCTATTTTTGCTGATACAGAAAGTACTGGAGTTCCAGTTATATGAAAAGCCATTGGCCATAAGGTGTTGAAACCTTGGATTCGTTTGAATCGGGTAAATACATCCCCGATTGTATAAGTACGAGCGTGACCAACATGGAGTGGTCCCGAGGCATATGGATAAGGTATTGTTACAAAGTATTTCTCTTTGTCGTGTTTTTTTACTCCTTTAAAAATATCTTTTTCAGCCCAGCGGGATTGCCATTTACTTTCAATTGCCCGTAATATCGCAAAAAATTCTTCAATAGATTGTTGTGACTCACTCACTGAAATTCACCGTATTTAACCTTAATATTTTACATTTTTCTATCTGTCTTCTAAAATTTAGTATATATTTGATACTAAATAATGAAGGCAAAAAGTAATTCTTAGAGGATGGCACAATGCATTCATATTTTACGAAAAAAGCGATACTATACCTGGAGAACGCAAGGCCTCATTTTTTTACCTCAAAAAACCAACCTAATATAATTGGTTATAAGTCTTTAGCCTGAGTTCTTGGGTAAGGATGTAAATAATAAAAGATCAAGTGGAATATTACTGAAAGAGTACTAATTTAATTTGCTTGAGATTGATGTTCTCCAGAGAATTGAGCAATTATCTGTAACTCGTACAAAATTTGTTGGATGATTCTTAGAAATCTTTCAATAGCTAATTTAGATACGTTTGATGCTGAAATTTCAATCTTACGAGGTGAAATCTGGGTTATAAGGATTTTAGATTGATTCTCAGCGTGAATCCATTCCAATCGTCCTTTTCCATTTGAGAAATAATGGCCAATGAATCTATATTGCCCAAAATATTTTCCTGTAAGCTTGTTAATAATAATTTGAACTGGAAAATCCGTTCCTGTTGAGATAGCGGTATAATTTTGGTGAATATTTAGGTCAAATCCGAAATTTCCGTTATTCAGAGATTGCTTACCAAATTTTTCTTTTATCCGATCATAATACTTACTATCTAAACCATAACCCCCATCTGGATAACGCTCAATAAGATTGTCTTCCTGTAATCTTTCCAGTGCTCGTGCTAATTTCTGCTGGTGGACATCATTTAACAATCTTCTTAAACCATTAAACCGGAAAGAATAATTCCGTTCTCTTACTGATAGTTCTTCTAAAACAGTTTCTTCTAGCTGAGACAGGTATTCAGGTATAGATTGATCATCTTGGTCTGTGAACGAGTTCAATTCTTCAGCAACTCTTTAATTACTTTTTTTTGTCATTTTATTAAAAAGTTGAAGAATGAGGTAAGCCCTCATTAGTTTTTGCGCTTAATCAATCTTCAACTTAAAATGTTTTGATGAATTCTTCCTTTTTTTTCCACGAATCTCAAGTATCCCATTTGTTATCGAGCTTTTTGTTCCCTTCGCTTCTATCTTCGAAGGCAATTGAATTGATGTATTTAATTCTCGGCCTTCTACATTTCCTTTAAGCTTGATTTCAGATCCTTCTTCATCAATTTCAATAGCTATTGTTTCTTTTGTGAATCCAGGTACTTCAACAATAACCTTTAGGTATTCATCTTCATCAATGATATCAAAATAGGGGTCACTGGAATTAGAATTCTTTGGAAGTTGAGGGGTTTGATGTAACTCGAAAGGATCTTCTAGTTCAGGCAGATTGTGTTTCTTACGGAAGTCGTTCAAATTTCCCCATTGGCGAATTTCTGGTTGATAATTTGTTTCAGGGCCAATGTTTATAGAATAGCCATAGGTTATTGGACCTCCTGCCTGATATTCTGTTAAATTATTATTCATTAAAGAATTTATTTCTTCTTCAAACTCTTTAAATAGGTTAAAAAACCCGAAGTTCCAAAAATTTCCTAAATTTTTATCTTTCTTGTTCATTTTAATCACCTTAATGATTTATTTCCTATTTAAAATAAATTCATATGTTATATATAAATTTAACGCTATGTGAATAAAATCTACATATCAGCTCTAAGCCCTCAATATATCAAAAAATGCATTGTTTCGTATGGTATGCTAAAAGGAATATTTTCACAAATTATAAAAAAATAGTCATTGTCTTTCGAAACCATTCGAATCAAAAAATCGTTAAATTCTTGAAGAAATTAGTATTTAGGGGTTTTAAGAAAATGATAGATCTTATTCAAGCGATTCTGATGGCAATTCTTCAGGGGATAATTGAATGGTTACCAATATCGTCTGAAGGGCAGCTTACATTAATATTTATCAATATTTATGAAATCCCAGAACTGGAAGCGGTAACCTTAGCTTTATTTCTCCACTTAGGTACAATGGTCTCTGTCTTATGGAAGTTTAGACAGGAATTTTACCAAATAATAAATAAGAATGAACCTATAACCCGTATATTACTATTCGTTACATTTGGAACAGCGATCACAGCCATACCTTTAGTTATTCTTCTAAAAAATTTTTGGATAGATATAAGTTATTTGTTTCCAATTCCAACTGATATACTTTTTACAATAATAATTGGATTAATGTTAATTTTTACAGGTTTCATATTGTCTAAACAACCAGAACAAGGAATCCGGGAAATTTCATCCCTCACATATAAAGAAGTTTTTATTCTTGGTATGATCCAAGGGGTAGCTGCCCTTCCTGGGATCAGCAGAAGTGGTATGACACTTACATTTCTTCTTATCATAGGATTAGGTCAACGGGATGCCTTACGAACAAGTTTTATCATTTCAGTTCCAGCAGTTTTAGGAGCAACTGTACTAGAATACCTACTAAGTGGATTTTACCTTAGTTCATCAAACCTAATTATTGGAACTGTTTCTTTTCCGTATATTCTTGTTATATTGACGATCTTCATTAGTGCTCTGATTGGTTTAGTAACAATGAACACCCTTTTAAGCCTTAAGAACATTGAATATAATAAATTCTGTATAGGCTTTGGCCTCTTAACTATTTTTATTGCAATCCTCACACTTCTCGTTAGCAACTTAACATAGTGATCGAAAATGACTTTATTCCCAACTCATCTTAGTTTAGCAGGAATTTTCCTTTGGTTTATTATTCCTGATTCAGAAAAAATCATCTTTAAAAAGAGAAAATTAGTTTTCTGGATTATTTTACTTTTTTCGGTAGCTCCTGATCTTGATATATTTTTAGGTATTCATCGCGGATTGCTTCATAGCCTTTTCCCTCCATTAATAATTACAATATTAGGTTTTTACATCTACTATCGAAATGTGAAATCAAAAGACTTTTTTTCTTCAAAATTCTCCGTTTTTGCTCAAAGAATAACAATTAAAGGATATGAAATTGAAATAGCTCTAATCGGGAAATCTCTATATTATATCGGTACTCTTTGGTTACTACATATTTTATTAGACTTGGATTATCCTATTGCAATTTTTTATCCTCTATCAGATCAATTATACCAATTTAATTTTACTTTTTTACTAAAAATGATACCTTGGTTTTTCCTTCCTGTTTCTCTTGCTGGTATTGGATTTAACATTAACAGTATTTCTTACATGAGAGGTTTAAGCATTTTTTTCATTAATTTAACCCCTTCAGAACGTGAAGCAATTTATGGGACAGCTCCAGTCCCTTTTATAATTGAGGATTTCTTTATCCATTTTCTTATCTTTGTGATTTTTATTAAAATTGTAGCAATTCCGATGATTCCTACAATTAAAAATCTAAGCTCAATGAAGTTTTGTAATTATTATAGATCAAAAATATCCTCAATCTCCTTTAATGGAACTGCTTTATCTTTAGCTTTGATATTAATTATCTCAGGAGTAGTAATAGGTCCTTTAACTGGAAATTCAACCACAGAAAGGAATTCAGTAACTGGATCATTTCTTATTTCAAATAATAAATTCGCTCCAAGTATTGCAATTTCATTCGAAACTACTCAATATCTTTTACAACCCAATACGCGATATTTTGTAGATGGACATTTAGTGATAAGTTCTTCAAATCATTCTTTTGAACAGGTTTTACTAATCACTCAAACTTCTGACTATAATATTTTTTCAACCGCTGTTTCAAGTTTATTTGAAAAATACCCTTTGAATACTTCAGATAATTTACTAAAATTTAAAGAAGGTTATGATAGTTTATTAGGTACTCTTTATTCGAATGTACTTGGAATAAATCTAACAAATCAAAATGAAACCTATCTGAATGAAGTCCTACCCGCAGGATCTTATGTATTGGCTGGAATTATTGAGAATTGGAATAACTCAGAGATATTAGAAGGTAAATTGCAAGTGGAACAAGCTTTTTTGGAGATAAAAATAGAATCTAGTAGACTTTCGCTGTTCCTAATCGGATTGTTTGTATTCTTTACTGGAATAGGGCTTGTTTTTGTTTCAATCCGTATTATATGGAAAAGATAAAAAATAGATGTTCTCTACTTTTCATGAAATCTTTCAATTCAATTATATATCTAAAAAATAAAAAATATAACAGAGGAGTGTAAACATGCCATCCTACCGTTGTGGTTCCTGTGGAAATGTAATAAGACCAATTCCACAATGTCATAACAAAGATATGGTTCCAGGAGAGGTGAATGGGATACCTTCACTTATTTGTTTAGTAAATGGTGAGAATTGTCCAAGTAAACCACTTCCAACCTGCTGTACTATGCCTGCTTATAGTCGATGGATTTAACTGAGAGGGATTATTTCGATTTATTTTATAATTTGGTTTAATGGTCTAACAAATCTAGAAGCTAATGATAATTTCCATGGAATATGACAGTGGACAACATTGTCAATATCTTTTGAAGTTAAATGATTCATATACCATTGGATTCTGCTATCTCTTCCAACTGATATTCTATCAAAAAAGTTCCTTATGAAAAAGGCTTTTTTAAACATTGAAAGCATTTGGGTTTCCCAATTTCGATGATAATTAATCAATGGTTCATCATTGTAGATATGATTAGTTATTGACCTTGCTGCAAGTTTTCCTGCAACAATTGAAGGTGGTATTCCTCCACCAACACTAGAAACCACCTGACAACAAGCATCGCCTATTAATAAACTATTTACAACTGGATTTACAGTTTTTTTAAAAGGTAATCCAACAGGCACAGCTCCGCCTATTGTTTCGGAAATTTTTGCCCCTTCAAGCATTTTTCTGATGGTAGGATGAGAATTAAGCAGTTGATCTAGGGCTTTTGAGATGGTCATACCTTTTTTAAGCATAGGAACCCGAACACCAGTTCCTACATTTGCTGTATGCTTCCCCTTTGGAATTACCCATCCATAGGCACCAGGAGCGTATTTTTCACCAAACACCATTAATATATTTGTTGGATCGTATGACTCGTCCAAAATATTAGTCATGTGATGTTGCTTAACAATTGCAAAATTATATGATGTTCTAGTTTCATTCAATCCACTCCATTGTGCAATTCGAGAATTTACACCGTCAGCTCCGACAACAATCTTAGCTTTCACATCAATTTGCTGATTTTTTTTAAAGGAGAGGGTCACTTTTTGACCCTTCATTTTTATTGCTGATGTAGAATTCCATACTTCGATATTTTCTTTTGTAGAACTCTTAATTAAATCATTATTCCATAATCCTCGTTTAAGTGAATGTCCTTCAAAGGGTGTAGAAATCCATTTTCCATTTGGAGTAATAAAAGTTATTTGATTTGTATTTTGACTTATGTATTTGTCTTCAAAACGGAAAATTGTTCTGCTATCACTTACATCAGGCATTAGAATATTCATTTCGTCAGGAGAAGGCATAAATTCAGCACATTGAACAGGAAATCCTGGATTTTCTCTCTGATCTATAGCTAATACAGAAATATCAGTATGAGATCCTTTAGACAGATTATAAAGTACTGAAGCACCTGCAGGACCTAGTCCAACAATTAGAACATCGACCTCCATGAAATTACCTTCATATTGTATGGAATTGATAATCACAAAATGAGAATAACGTGGAACATGATTAAATTAAACTTTGAGCAGCTGATAAGGCATAATCAATAAAGAACCCAGGAAGTAAACCTATTAGGATAATAAGGATGATTGCACTCATAAGTGCTACTTGGTAAGATATTGGTACTGAATATGGAACAAATCGGTCAACAGAGACTACAGCAGTTTCCTCTTCTTCCTCAATCGGTTTATCAATCAACATTAGTTTTATTACTCGTAAATAATAAAATATAGAAATTCCACTGTTAATTATTCCAATTACCGCTAACCATGCCATATTAGCATAAATAGCAGCAAAAAATAACAGTAATTTAGAAATAAACCCTGCTAAAGGTGGAATTCCCATTAAACTGAGTAAGGATATTGTTAAACCAAACGCAATCCATGGGTGTTTCTTTCTCAGACCTGCATAATCAGAAATATTTTCACTCTTTAATGAAAAAGCTACAATAATAACTGCTGTGAATGCTAACAATTTCATAACTGCGTGAGTTAAAATATGTAATTCAGTAGCTGCAATTGCAAAATTAGAAGCAACACGATCAAAAGAACTGATAGATGCCATACCAATAAGCATATATCCTGCATGAGCAATACTTGAATATGCTAACATCCTCTTTATATTTTCTTGAACCAAGGCAGCTAAATTACCTAATGTCATCGTTAAAACAGCAAGAACAGCAAAGATTACACCCCAACTACCTTCTATTTCCCCAAAAGCAAATATTATTAATCTTAAAGCTGCGGCAAATCCCATTGCTTTAGAACCAGCAGCCAGAAATGAGGTAATTGTTGTAGGTGTTCCTTGATAAACATCAACAGCCCAAGCATGAAAAGGAACAGCTGCCATCTTATAGCCAAATCCTACAAATAAAAACATTAAGGCCACAATGTGTAATGGTGTATAAGATGAAAGATCAGAAAACGCTAAGATGATGGATTGCAAATTTGTTTCTGCAGAAATACCGTAAACAAGTGAAATGCCAAATAATATAAAAGCTGAAGACATGGCACCTATTAAGAAGAATTTTAGCGCACTTTCACTTGTTTCGGCCCGAGATTTTTGAAATGCAGCCAATGAATACGCTGGTAAGCTGCCTAGCTCCCATGCAACAAAAATAATGAGCAGATCATTAGCTGCTGCAATGACCATCATTCCAATAGTTGAAAGTATCAGCAGTGAATAATAAATCCCAGTATTTCTTTCAGAGCTAATAAAATCAATACTTGAAAGGGTAACAAGTATTAAGACAAGTAAAAACACAATAGCAAAAAATCGATAAAAATCGTCAATTAGTAACAAACCTGGACTAGCAGACACATCAAATATGTCATTAGGATTAGCAAAAACATGAATAACTCCAGAAGAGGTATCAAGGATAATAGTCAATAAAGCGATAAAAGCTCCTATTAATGTAATAGGACCATATAACCTTTTACCGATATTAAAAGCTTCTAATAGCAAACATATCAAAATGGTACCCATTAATGCAAAAAAGGGAAATAAAACAGTAATGAAGTTACTCATGTTTAAACCACCTAATTAATTTTTCAAAATCAAGCTCCAAAAAATATTGTTGCGGTTTTCATGACATCTAATAGTAATGCTGGGAAAATTCCAAGGGCTAATATGAAGAAACATAGTAGAGCTAAGACAGCATATTGTGAAAAATAGGACACATCATGCGAATGTGCCAGTTTAGGATTTGTTTCTCCAAAAACTGTTCGTTGAAGCATCCAAAGATAATATGCCGCAGTAAATATTATCCCTAATACTCCAATCACAGCAAAAATGGGTTCCCACATAAATAAAGCAACGAATACTAATAATTCTGACCAAAATCCAGCTAATCCAGGTAGACCAGCACTAGCGAAAGAACCAAATACTAAGACAGCTGCAACTAGAGGCATATTTTTAGCAAAACCCTTCAACTCAGGAATATTACGGGTATGTGTTGAATGACCTATTGTTCCTGCTAAAAAGAACATTAATGGGGAAATAATACCATGTGCAACTTGCATAAACATTGCTCCGGCAAATCCCTCAGATGTCTGAGTTGCAACACCTAGAAGGACGATACCCATATGCCCAACAGAAGAATAAGCTACCAAACTCTTCATATCTATCTGCTTTAATGCAACCCAAGAACCATATAATAGTGAAATTAATCCAATTAAAGCTATTAGTAGGGCAAATTGAGGAACTATCTCAGGAAGTAACCACCCACTTGTTCTTAATAAACCATAACCACCCATTTTCAGCAATAAGCCAGCTAAAATCATAGAACCAGGTGTTGGGGCTTCAACATGAGCTAAAGGAAGCCATGTATGGAAAGGAACTGAAGGTACCTTTACAATAAATCCAAATAGCAGAGCTAAAAATGCTAATAATATTAACGGTTGCGTACTATCAAAACCGTGTTGACTTAATTCAATAAAAGAGAAAGTACCACTTGCAGTACCTGGATCCCATGCATACTGTAGCCACATTCCTATAATACCTAGCAATAATACGAGTGATGCAACATGGGTATAAATGAAGAAATAAATTGCAGCATATTCTCTTTTAGGTCCACCCCATATGCCTATTAAGAAGAACATTGGAACTAAAACTAGTTCCCATGCAACGTAGAAGATAACCCAATCCAGGGCAATAAATGTCCCCATAACACCAGTTTCAAGAATCATTAGCATAGCATAATAAGCTGGCTCTCGTTCGTGTATCTCTTTAAATGAAGCTAGAACTGAAACAAAGAAAATAAATCCAGTCAATAGGATTAATGGCATACTTAGGCCATCGGTTCCCAATGCATAGGACATACCAATGGATTCAATCCAAGGAATTATTTCCTTGAGAACCCAACCTCCTAATGCAAGTTCAGATCTTTCCGTTGCGCTTATCTGTAAACTTGTAGGTAACCAAGAATGCTGCTCAAACATCATCCAAGCTAGAACTGTAAGTCCGAGAACGACCCCGCTGATTATAAGGGCGAAGTATTTTGAGAAATTATTGTGTACTCGTCCCACAAGCCATGTTGGAAATGAAGCAATGATTGGGAGCAGAAATATCAAAGATAGAACTCCAATCTCAATTTCACCAAATGTTAATAGTGCCACCATTTGTCTTCAACCTTCTTTAAATATATTTATTTTAGAGGGGCAACACCCCTACCATTATGATCATAATTAATAATATGATTATTGCTCCAGCCAATGAATAGAGAGCATAATTTTCAATAACGCCTGTTTGTACTTTTCTTAGATGCACTCCAGCTCGCATTACATATTTAGCTGTGTTTCTTACAATTCCGTGATCGATAACTTTCTCATCAGTAGTTTTTGCTAATCCACACAACGCAATAGAGGCATGAGCAGTAAATCGTACAATCCCATCGATAATAACATCATCCCACCATTTTGAAATTCCACAAATTGTAAATCCAATTAACCCAATAAACTGTACAGCTCGATCAAAAATATTCTTCTCGATCCAATTCATTGCCTCACAGTAGTATGTATAAATTAGATGAACAATCTTTAGATACAAAGCATCAAGAAAGTATCCTTTTTCAAGAATTTTTTAAACCATCAGACCAAAGAAAGATTTCTTTGTAACATATGTTACTTTTCGAACTGATTGCTGAACTTTTGCAATTAAGTCTGGATTTTCAACTTCAATCTTGAAAACTGGTTCATTTTTTGCAAAACTGATGAAAGTCTCACCCCTCGGGTAGTAAATCAGATAAGCTAAACTTATACCAAGAATTGCGAGAACAATTGAAGTTAAACCGACAATCCAATCAAAATCTAATGCCTGAACACCTGGTTCTAGCCAATGAACAAGTTTATGCTCAAAAGACAGATCAGGTATAAATAGTCCAACAAGAAAATAAAGAGCCAGAACTACTGATAGAGCTGATAATGTCCATAAGGGACCAGTCATCCATCTATCAGATTCATGTACATGATGTTCGGATTTTCGGTTTTTCCCTGGAAATACAAGAAACCACATTCTAAAAATATAAAATGCGGTGAGAAATGCAGTAATAACAGAAAATAACCAAACTATTAGAATTAGTTGATCATGGAATGACCCAAATCCTGAATGTTGAGCCCGATGTAGGGCATGTAATATTATTGCATCTTTGCTAAAAAACCCATTTCCTATCCCTGCCAAAGAAAGGGATCCTATCAGCATTACTTTCCATGTGTGAGGCATTTTTTCCTTTAATCCTCCCATTTCCCGAATATCTTGAGTTCCAGCTCCGTGGATCACAGATCCTGCAGATAAAAACAATAGTGCTTTAAAAATACCATGATTAAGTACATGAAAAATAGCTGCAGGCATACCTGCGACCCCCAATCCAATCGTCATATATCCTAATTGACTAATTGTTGAGTAGGCTAAGATCCCTTTAATATCAGTCTGAACTAAAGCAATTGTACCGGCAAGAATAGCAGTAATTCCTCCAATACCTGCTAAAACGAGAAGAGTAGTCCCATCTCCTAAGATATTTGCATGTTCAAAAATAAAATATGATCTTGCAACAAGAAAAATCCCTGCTTTAACCATTGTAGCTGAATGTATTAAGCAACTAACCGTAGTCGGGCCAGCCATAGCATCTGGTAACCAAACATGAAGAGGAAATTGAGCAGATTTTCCAACTGCACCCCCAAAAATCAGTAAAGCTATTACAACAAAAATCATTGGATCAATATGTAATAAATCACTCTCAATTAAGGCTCTTAGTTCAAGGAAATTCAGGGTTGGACCATGAATACCGAGTAAGGTGGTTGCTTCGGATGGAAGATGAAGGGTTTCAGTGAATAATAATATAATTCCAAGGAATAAAAAAATATCTCCTACCTTAGTAGTCAAAAAAGCTTTTTTCGCAGCCGAAGCAGGATGAGGTTGTCCTTCTGGTACTGACGCCTTGGTATAAAAATAGCCAATTAATAGATATGAACATACACCCATAACTTCCCAGAATAAGAATAATTGTATCATATTTGGAGATAAACAGAGTCCTAACATGGCTGCTGCAAACATATTCATTTCAGCATAATATCGCGGGGACCCTTCATGAGACATATAACTACGACTGTACACAATTACAAGAAATGAAATTAAAGAAACCATAAGACTTACAATAGTAGAAAGTGGATCAAGTAAAATCCCAAGATCTATACTAAATTCACCAACTGAAAACCAAGGTATTAATTTCTCATATGGCTCTAGATGATTTCCTAGTAATAAATTCAAGATATATTGACCTGAGACAAAAAGGGTTAGTATGAAACTCGACCCTAAAGAAAGTAAAGCTATTAGATTCCCATGAGCTGCACGATCTACGAATTTACCAAAGAAAAGAATGATAAAAGAAGCACAAATAGGAATTAAAGGTATTAGAAAAGCTAATTCGGGTAATAATAAATTTACAGCCATTTTTATGTCACCTTAACCTTTAAACTCAACAAAATCTGTAGCATCAACGGTTCCATGATTTCTATATACCGAAAGAATGATACCAAGCCCAACCGCAGCTTCAGCAGCCGCCAAAGCAATACTAATTATAACTGCAACATGTCCTAGAACGAAAGTTGAATCATTATATAAAGCAAAAATTGCAAAATTTATATTTGCAGAATTAATCATTAGTTCGATAGCAATTAACATTCGAACAGCCGACTGGGATTTTATGAATCCTGCAAATCCTATTAAGAATAAAATTAATGCTATTCCAACAAAAACTGAAGCATCTAGGTTCATAAATTCTCAACCTCTTTTTTAACTAAGTAAACACTACCTAACATTGCAGCTAATAGGAGAAAACCTAGGAGTATAATCGTTCCTCCATATGTAGTGAAAAGCTCTATTACGAAATTTTCTATTAATTCTGCTTCTGTTGGCTTCATTCCTATGCTCTTATTCCGCCAGAACAACCCTGTAACCTGTCCTAATAGGTAAATTACTATAGTAAATAAAATAAAAGCACCAGCGAAACTTAATCGCCAGTCTAATAACTTTATATCTTTTCTCTTTTCAAACATAGCCTCTTTTCCAGAAAGAGAGATTGCAAACAGCATAAGAACAGCAATCCCACCTGCATAGACAATTAGTTGAACAACCAATAATATTGCGGACTCTGCGTAAAGTAGAAAGATCATACCTATCCCTAAAAGCGTAAATATTAACCATAAAACTGCATGATATATGCTTTTAACCGAAACTGCTAAATAAGCAGAACCAGTGGTATAAACTATTAAAATAAGAAAAAATACAAAATCCAAAGTCTCAAATAACTCTGGTGGAAATAGATATGCCATATTTATTCCTCCTTTGCTTCATCTTCTTGGTATAAGCTTTTGCTATATTTTTTCTCATACTCTTTCCATTGTTTTTCATATTCTTGTGGAAAATATAGTTGATAAATCTTATAGAGATCACGATAGTTATGGTGAAGATCTTCTTTTGAATTAGTTGCAGCATCAAACCCAGGGGTATGATATAAGGCATCAAACTTGCATGATTCCACACAAAAACCACAATAAAGACATCGACCAATGAAAATTTGAGGGTGTAATAGTGGACGTATTTTCTCCTTATCTTTCTGCTTTTCTACCCAATGAGGTGGTGGTGGACTGACTTCAACCATTTCTATGCATTTATTAGGACATATTCGGTAACAAGCTTGACAACCAGTACAATTTATTGCATTTAGTCCAATTAGTCCACGAGCATTTGGAGTTAAATGTGGTGTATGCTTGAATACATCAGAAAGTGTCAGATCACGATCTAAAATTGTTTCTTGTTTTTTTGCAAGGCTTTTAGGATAGTATATAGTGTTTTTGTTCCTTCGATCACCATCAGGTATTGTGATCGGTTTTTTTATGAGTAACCTTCCAACATATGCTAAAGGCCTTGTGACTAGAAAATTTGGAATTAACTTAAAATTCATCCATTAATCACTCCAAAAAGTCCTGGATAATTTATAAATAAATATATAACAAGGAAGATGTTTAGAATGGCTAGAGGAATTAATCTTTTCCATCCTATATCTAAAAGTTGATCAATTCTTACCCTAGGTAATGCTGCACGAACCCAGATAAAAAGAAAGATAAAAAGCCATAATTTCACGACGAAGATTATGTTTGGTAATAATGGAATGCTCATAAGAAAGTCTGGGGAAATTAGAGGAAGGTTGGATCCACCCCAGAATAATGATACACCGATAAACGCACCTATCAATAGAATGAAATATTCTGTTGCCATTGACATCATATAACGGAATCCTGTCAGTTCGGTTCTCCATCCCATAACTAGTTCAGCCTCTGCTTCAGGAATATCGAACGGAATACGTTCAGTCTCTGCTGCCAATGAAACAATGAATACAATAAATCCGATTGGGATCAAAAACATATAGGGAAGTCCAAATGGTGTACTTCCGAAGGATTGTTTTTCTGCAATCTCTACCAATGAAAACGAATGGGATACAATAACAACAGAGCAAACAGAAAAGATTAATGGAATCTCATAGCTGATCATTTGAGCTGCAGATCGAAATCCACCAATTAATGAATATTTATTGTTTGAGGACCATCCAGTAATTAGAACTCCAACTGGAACAAGAGAGAATAACGCAAAAATTAATAAAAATCCCACTTCGGGGTCAGCAATAACCGCATCTCCCCCTAATGGCAAGATAGCGCCAAGAACGAATGGTGGGACAACAATAAATGCAAAATACCCAATGTTAAACGGAAATTTGTCTGCTTTCTCAGGAACAATATCCTCTTTAGAGAAGAATTTTAAGAACTCAGCAATATTTTGAAGAAGACCAAATTTCCAAGTTCTTCCGAATAGATGCCCGTAGTTGAAATCAATGAAAGTTGGCCCGCGACGGTTCATCATTCGTGCTACTAGTTTTCGTTCGAACCAAATCAACATTATGGCATTCACGATAAGAAAGAGGAGGATAGTAGTCATTTCTAGAGTATCAATTAATGTTGATCTAAGAGAATCTTGAAACTCAATTTCATAATGTAGAAAATCTTCTGGATTAACTAAGTGAAAGATAGGGATTAAATCTTGAATAAATCCTATTATATTCACAAAAAAGACTACAAGAGGTGATAAAATTAAACTAGCTATTTTTAAAAGAAACTCAGCTATTCCATCATATATACCATAACCCATTTAATCCACCTACCGATCAATTTCTCCCATACAAAGATCTAGACTCGCGATAATTGGAGGTATATCTGCTATTTTGGCTCCTCGTAAAAGGTGGGAACCAATACTTAAGTTTGAATAAGCAGGTGATTTAATTTTCACCCGATAAGGAATCCTATTATCATTTCCCACAACATAAAAACCTGCTTCGCCACGCGGATCTTCTGTTCGAAAGTACACATCTCCTTTCGGGAGTTGTCGTGGAACTTTTATAGCAATTTCTCCTTCAGAAGGCAATTCGGCCAAAGCTTGGCGTATTATATGTGTAGATTGCATTATTTCCTCCATGCGTATTTGAAATCGAGCATAGCAATCCCCAGCTTTCTGAACTGGTATTTTAAAATCAAGTTCATCATAAACTAAGTAAGGTTCAATCTTTCTTAAGTCAGCTTGAACACCTGATGCACGTAGTACTGGGCCTGTAGCTCCTAGATTCAATGCATCCTCTTTACCTAAGATCCCTACATTCTTACTACGAAGCATAAATACTTTTGAATCATCTAACATGGCTTTGTATTCTCGTATTCGCTCATCTAAATAGAAAGTTAAAGCTGTTGCATCTTCTATGAATCCTTGGGGAAAATCATTTTTTAACCCACCAGGACGGAAAAAATTATACATCATTCTTGCACCGGTTACATGCTCCAGAAGGTCGAGAATATATTCTCGCTCACGATATGAAATAACAAGCATTGTTATAACTCCAAGGTCTCCAGCGTACGCAGAAAGCCAAGTAAGATGAGAAGCAATCCTTTGAAATTCAAGAAGAATTACTCGCATGTATTGAACACGTCGACTTACCTCTATTCCCAGTAATTTTTCGATTGCTAAAATATAGCTTGCCTCCCATGACATAGCAGAGACATAACACAATCGATCAGCTATTGGTTGAAAATTATCATAAGGTCGTGATTCTGCTATTTTCTCAATCATTCGGAAGATGTATCCGATCATAATCTCTGAATCTACAACTCGCTCTCCTTCACTTTTAATCTTCAGAGACCATAATCCATGATTAACTGGATGTTGAGGCCCAAGATGTATAAACATTTGCTCAGACATTGATTAATTCTCTCCTATTTGGGATGTGGTTTAAAAGAATAAGGTTTCTCTGGTAATTTGTATTCCTTGCGCATAGGATAAAGCTCAGATATATGTTTATGCTCAAAATCGTCCCATTCATCTGGTAAGAGTAAACGTTTTAAATTTGGATGATCTTTGACATTAATACCATATAAATCCCAGAGTTCTCGTTCATGCCAATTTGCTGAAGCCCAGATGGAAGTTAGTGAAGGAACCACAGGATTTTCCCGATTATCAAGTCGGATATGAACTTGAAGAAGAGTGGGATCACCATCCCAACGGTCAATATGATATACAACTTCAAAATATGACTCCCAATCCAATCCTGTAACTGATTCAAGAGAAGAAAATCCCATCTCATATTTGAGAAATTGCATTACTTCCAGAAGATTATCTTGGTTAACTTGAACCTTAAGTCTATTGTTGTCAGATTTTTCTAATAGTATCAATTTAGTTCCATAATTATCTTTTAGAGTTTGTAGATGTGACTCTGAATTCATTTCTCTTCCTCTTTCGATTCTTTCTTCAGTTTTATTCTGTAATCATAAATTGGTGGATCACGATCGTAAAATTCACGAGCTTCAGGTAATAGTGGTTCTGGAACAAAAATACCATCTGCTTTAATTTTTTCTTGAAGTCTAAAAATTCCTGCCCACATCGCTTCAGGACGTGGAGGACATCCTGGAACAAATATATCCACAGGAATAACTTGATCAGCGCCTTCTAAAATGGTTGGAGATTGCCAAAAAGGTCCTCCACTTATAGCACACTCCCCAGTAGCAAAAACCCATTTTGGTGCTGGCATTTGATCATACACATCACGTAAGCGAGAAGCGAATTTAATACTGACTGGTCCATTTATCCAGAGAACATCACAATGTCTTGGACTTGCGCGTGCTAATACCCCAATTCGTTCAGTATCATATCGGGAAGCCATTGTTGCTGCCATTTCAATAGCACAACATTTCATACCTATATAAACTGGATAGATACTACATCTTTGTGCCCAATTTCTCAACCAGTTAATAATTACTCCAACAAAATTCCTTGTATTAGCTAAAACTACATTTGGCATCGGTTCATAAATTTCAAGTTCGCCTAGTTGATTTAACTCGTCTAAACTCGCCATTATTTACACCCAAGATAAAGTTCCCTTTTTCATCCAAAAAACAAGCCCACATAATAAAGTAAAAGCGAAAACACTCATGATGATCAATCCTGAAACCACAGGATCAAATAATTGAAATGCATAAGCCCATAATACAAGTAGTACGGTTAAAATATCAAAAACCACAAAAACAACAGCAAAGGTAAAATATTGAACATTATAATGAACTTGAGCTTCTCCTATCGGTTTTTCACCACATTCATAGGTAGTTGAAGCCCTTCTTAACCGAGGGATGTTAGGTGCAAGTAAATATTGTATTAATTTTATTACTATTGGACTTGCCAAGCCAGCAACTAAAAATATTCCCATATGTGTCAATGCTTCATCATACATACTAATATCCCGCCACAAAATATGGTTTCTGTTGTAAATGGACCTGATTTGTACTTCTATTATGTTTTTGTCTCACCAACAATGATTGTTATTAATATCTTTCTTAGTGTTGTAGATTTCTTTAAAAAATAAAAAGATCATGTCACTATTGTTAATCAGAGATAGTGTAAACAATGTAGACAATTTATTTATTAAGAAAAACATTGAAGATCTCAATGGTTACTTCAGTGAAGATTCTGTTTCTTATTCCTCCCACATTACAAGATGAATCTACTTCAAAGTATCAACTAGCTTTCCTTAACTTTACAGCTCCACCTCTTGGACTTGGTTATATTGCTGCTGTCCTAGAAGAAAATGGTTTTACAAAACTTAAAATAATTGACTCACACGCTTTAAATCTTTCCTCAGAAAACTACCGACGAATTCTTAAACGATATCAACCGGACTTTTTAGGAATTCAAACGTTAACTCCTACATTTTTTGATGCTTTAAATGCAGCAAAGATAGCAAAAGAAGAAAATGTTCCATATGTCGCTCTTGGGGGCTATCATCCATCAGCAATGCCTGAGGAGTGTTTAGAGCTGAGTAATGGTAATGTTGATATTATATTTCGTGGGGAATCTGAATACTCAACATTAAATTTCATAAAATGTATTGAATCAGGTAAAGAATGGAATTTAATACATGGAATATCATATAAAGGTGCAAATAATAAAATAATTCACAATTTACCAGCTGCTTTCATCAAAGATTTAGATTCCTTACCATTACCTGCACGCCATTTACTACCAATGGATAAATATCGCATTTTTGGATCTTCTTTTCCAGCAACCTCTGTTTTAACAAGCCGAGGTTGTCCTTATTCATGTGATTTTTGTAGTGTATCAGCTTTTTATAATGCAAAATGGAGACCAAGATCTCCAGAAAAAATCGCAGAGGAAATTCGTTATCTTCGTGAAGTAATGAATTTAAAAGCTGTCGCTTTTGTTGATGATTTGTTTTTTCTTTCAAAAAAACGAGTACTAAATTTAGTAAAAGAGCTCTCTAAGATACAGGATGTTTATTGGGGAGCAACTACTCGAGCTGATGTTGGTGATCGTAGCTTACTAAATTTAATGAGAAAAGCAGGTTGTCGACTTGTATTTGTGGGAGTTGAATCTGGAAATCAAAAAATATTGAATAATATAAATAAGAAAACAACCCTCAATCAAATAGAAAATTATTTTGATAATATTAAAAAAGCAAGATTAGACTCTCTTGCATCTGTTTCATTTGGCTTTCCAGGTGAAACACGAAAGACCATAATTGATACAGTAGAATGGATCACAAGACGTCTTGACCCCTCTTTAGCTTTATTCACGCTTGCTACTCCTTATCCAGGAACAGAATTTTATCGAAGAATGAGAACTAAAAATAAAATTAAAGAACATAATTATACGAAATATAACCTGTTTTCTCCTATTGCAGAAATTTCTGGGATTTCCCGCAATGAAATGAAACTTTTAACTAAGTGGGCTTACAAACGTTTTTACCTTCGTCCAAGCAAAATTCTTCAGAACTCATTTCGGGAACTAAGATATTCCTTAGAAAGCTATGGCATTAGGCAATTTTTTTATAACGCACAGGTTTTTGCTAAGGGAATTATAAATATGAAAATTTTAACTTCAATATAACCTATCTATTTATATATTCTTTTCCTTTTGCCGTTAAAGTAAAAGTTTCGGGATTTGAAGGGATTCTTTTAATAAATTTGTGTTTTTCTAATATTTCCATCCCCCTCTCGAATAAATCTTTGTTAAAATCCTGGGAAGTAATTGTATATAGATCTTTAAATTGAACCATTATATTTAACACATGTATATCTGGAAACTGTGCCATAATATCGAGAATGGTCTGCTCAACATGACCTATTTTTGGGATGGACATTTTTTTATCTCCTGTAGCACGATTATACCCTATACATAATGAATTATGATTGATATAATACGGATTTAATAGAAGATTCCAAAGAATATATTAAATTTTTATCTAAATATCCGGAAAATAGAAAGGTTTAATTTATTGATATGACGATGAATTAAAAGAATACCTTAAGGTTCTTGAGTTAATTTATTCCATCCAGATATTCTATTCAATCTTAACAAGAAGTGCTATTATGCAAGAAATAAGCGATCTCATTCTTAAAGCAAAAGCATTGAAGCAGAGAAAGGATTATAGCCAAGCAATAATACTCCTCAACCGTGCTCATGAAATAGGAGTTGAAAATAATGCTGTTCAAGAGCTTGTTGATATTCACAATCAATTAATACTTTTACACTATCAAAACAACGATACTGCTTCTTTTACCAAGTCATTTAATTTTGCTCGAACCTTAGCTGCTAAAATAAATTATAACCAGGGATTAGTAGAGACATTTATGAATAAAGCTTGGATTGAAACAGAAAACAAGAACTTTATAGAGGCAATAACTCATGCTTCCCAAGCTTTATCAATAGATGAAATACTCGATAATGCAAATGCCTTTACTACAGCACTCTATATTATCTCTGAGGCAAATTATAAGGTGGGAGATATGGAAAAGGGAGATAAGTATAAAGCACTTTATCAACAAAAATTGATGCAACTAACTTCAGCAGAAGAAGAGATGATTAGAAATATTGAAGGATTAGCCAAAGGAATGAAAAAAGAATCGGACCTAGATTCCCGCGTTAAACAAGCTTTAGATGAATTAGACTCCTTCTAATCATTATAACCATCAATTCTTTTTGTTAAAGTTGGGATACTTTTGAGTCATTTATACAAATCACTGCCAAGAGCAGAAATCAACGATCGTATAAAAAAATTGCAAAAAATCCTTATTCAAAAAAATTTGAATGGAGCTCTTCTTTTTTCAATTACTGGAACATATTATTATTCGGGATATGGTGCTGATGGCTTAATATTTATTCCTATAGAAGGAGAACCAATCCATCTAGTTAAGCGAAATGTAGCCTTAGCGCAAAAATACTCTCAAATATCTAATATTCGATCCTATGGGCGGACTTCTAAAATAGTTGATACCCTAAACATTCCTGAAAACTCAATAATCTTGGTTGAAGAAGATTATCTCTCTTATTCATTTGTTAAATATCTAAGGGATATTAATCAAACTATTCAATTTCTTGATGGGAGTCAGTTATTCAGAGAATTAAGATCAATCAAATCTAAATACGAAATCTTTATGATCAAAAAGGCAGCAAAGATGGTAGATGAATCTTTTTTATACTGTTGTGAGATAGCAAAACCTGATATGAGTGAAATCGAGTTAGCTTCAAAGTTAGATAGCTGGCTCTTAAACAATGGACATGGTGGTTACATTACAACACGAGCTATGAATTCAGCTTTATTAAATTATTCTTATGTCATTTCTAGTCATTCTACGTCTCTTAATATACAGTTTACACCAATTTCGGGTTATGGTTTAACCCTGAAATACCCCTATGGTCCAAGCAATCAAAAAATAGGAAGGAATAGACCCTTTTTTGTAGATACTTGCGGAAACTGGCAAGGATATATTTCAGATACAACAAGAACTTTTATCTGTGGTAAATTTGACAAAGAAACATTGAATCAGCTAATAGCTTTAGAACAAGTAAAAGAGTTTATTTTGAAGAATCTAACTCCAATGAAAAACCTTGGAGATCTTTTTCTCGAGGTTATGGAACTTAGCAAAGAGTTAAAGATATATGATTGCTTCATGGGTACCCATTCTGACAAATCAGTTTTTTTAGGTCACGGTATAGGTTTGGAATTAGATGAGCTTCCAGTTTTTTACGCTAAAGGACCAGATCTTTGTGTTGGAAATGTCCTTGCCTGTGAACCAAAAATAATAGTTTTAGATAAAACTGTTTTAGGAATTGAGGATAGTATATCAATTGAGGATACTGGAGCACGATTATTAAGTACTGCTGCTAGTTACTACGAAATTTAATAATTTAAAGGATAATTCAAAACATATGGAAATCTCTTCTTTGAAAGAGGTACTATTTGACCTCTACTTAAAACCAGCTCTAATTCTTATTGGAATTTACCAAATTATAGTTACAGCAATTTTTACTGCCCAACAACTCTTATTAGCAGCCTATTTGGATGAATTAAATTTATTAACGATAAGTGGATTCATTATTGGTGTATATTTCTTATTCTGGTTTTTACTTGGCCCAATTTTTGCCACTTTAAGCGATATTTATGGTCGTAAATTCCTCTTAATCTCCTCAAATTGGATTTCCGGTTTGGCTTTTTTAGTTCTTTCAATTATAACTGAACCAATTATATTATTTTTTATGAATGGATTAATTGGTATCGGAACTGCTATTAGAATTGGCTCAATAATAGCTTTTTGGATCCAATACAGTCCAAAAAATCGTAAAGGTGAATCGATAGCTTATATCAATATATTAATTGGTGTAGGAGGAGTATTTGGTACTATTTTTGGTTTTACCTTATGGATCTTGGTAAAAGAGTTAGTTTTTATCATTTTTGGGATTTTGTTACTAATTTCTTCCTTCCTGATATTCCCGCTAAAAGACTTGGGGAACTATGCTACTTTTAATTGGCCATCTTTTCTGAAAACGTTTCAGCAGCTAGTTTCGCGAGAAACTCAATTGTCATTTTTTCTTTCAAAACAAATGATCCAAATTTCACTTCATTGGTTTGGCCTTTCAGCTATTGTTTCCTTTGGAACTTATCTTATTCCAATTATTAAATTATTTCTTGATGAATTGCCATCAAGATTCCTTCTGCCTCTTCCAATAATAATAATCATTGGAATCTTGTCAATAATTTCCATTGGACTTGGTTTAGTCATCTGGGGACGAATTTCAGATAATTGGAAAAGAAAACCAGTCTTAATCATAGGCTATTTAGGAATATTTACTATTGTTTCAATATTCTTTATTGTTCTCCAATTTGATCTAACAACTATTCTAATAAATGACATTATTTCTCTCAATCCGTCTGGTATTGGAATCATTTTGATTTTTCTAGCTTCAATTCTAGCAGCAGTCTCATTGATACCTGTTCCAATCGCTTGGATAACTGATTTAGCAGGTGATGATCTCGCGAAAGCAATTTCTTTAAGACAAGCTGTAATTGGGATGGCAACAATAGTTGGTACAATAATTGGAGGGTATGTATTGGCTATTTATGGAAATACTGGATTAATGGTTGTTATTTTCCTCTTCTTATTATTATCAGCTATAATCTTATTATAAAATTAATAAAAGGAAATTCATCGGTTTTTCAGCCGATAATTTATTTCTAATCTTTCTAAGGTCATTTTTATTGTATCTTTTGCTAAATCTTTCTCCTTCATGTATTTTGTGAAATAGTCTTTTACTTCTTCAAGACGATTTAATCCTGATAAAGAGACAACACTAGTAATAACATTTTCAAAGTGTAAGGGATGAAGTTTTTCAAGGACTTTAACATTTTGTTTAAACCAATCCCACAGCTCATCAATTATAAACAAATTCTGTGAAGCTAATGCAATTGGGAAGATTTTATTCTTACTAGGAACCTTTTCAAGAACATAATCAAGCACTGTAAGTAGGAGCTTTTTATCCTCAAAAGATCCAATTGCACGAAGTATATTAATTTTTTCAGGTTCAGAAGTTTCTGCTTTCTCAAGCTTTTGGATCAAAGAAGAATAAGAATCAGGGCGTTGGGCAGCTCCAATACGCATAATACTTGCTAAGATATCAGCATTCACTTCTTTTCCGTTAAGATAATCGCTAAATTTTTGTTCACCAAAAGTTGCTACACCTTCATCATTAAATTGATAGCTTACAACCAATAAATTGCTCCTCAAGTTGGTGATTTTGTGAGCTTCAGCTTCACGGGGTTCATATCCTATCTCTTGAAGAACTTTATAGAATAATTTGAAGCCAATTCCACTTATACGTTCTCTGCGTGATTCAACAACTTTGTATGCATGTATTAAGTTTGTACTTATTGCAATCAGGGGAAGATATTCGTTTTCCTCTGAATAATATTCTATAAAATCCAAATAATCATCAATCATATAGTCTCCACTCCGTACCAAAGCATAAAGATCATTCTGCAATCCAAAACGATCTTTAGAAGAAAGAACTTTTAGTTTAACTAGCTTCCCAAGTGCATGCAAATTCTCTTTCTCATACTTTACCCTATAAAAGCCGGTTTGTTCATAGTTTAATTTATAAGTAGTACAACCTTCAGGGATAGAAATTTGCATTGACTTATCTCTAAAAACATAACGAAGAATTTGAATCAACTCTGAACCTATAAAGAAGGAAACTGTAAGCGGAATAATCCAAGTATTGAAAGAATCATTAGGGAGATAACTAAATCGCTTCTGAGTCATCAATAAAGTTTTTCCTTGCTTTTTTGCTTCAATAACTGGATATCCAAGCTGATAAACCCAAGTTTTCATCATATCTCCAATAGGTTC
>JAEOUE010000107.1 GCA_016839515.1 Candidatus Hodarchaeum mangrovi | reverse complement strand
TATTAGCATAAATCCAAAAAAATATTGGGTTTGTGGGTGATATCTCCACTTGTCTGCTGTTTGAGTCCTATCGGCGGCGCCACATTTTCCAAAAATCGAACTCTGTCGTTCTATTTTTAAAGTGGAGGAAATCCAAAGAGAAGAAAACCCGCTATGATATATCCAGCTATGGCTCCAGAACAGAGAAGAGGCAAACCTGCCTGAGGATTTCCCTTAACAACATAACCTATGAGCACTGCGAAACCTATGAGTGTGCCTACTAACACCGCTAACGCCATAGCGAAACCGTTAGTTGCTAAACTGTGAAACGCTGCAACCGACAGGATTCCAGGAAATACCACATCGCCTACCCCTAGCATAAATGCTTCACGTTCTTCTTTTTCTTCCAGCTTCTCCTTCAACCTCTTTGTCTCTTTGAGCAAAGAATAGCCTTTTTTCTTGGGGATAACAAACATTACAGGAAGCTTCAGGTCCAAAATACTGTCTGCCATATCTACCATGTGCTTAGTCTTGTAAACTGAAATCGCATCGTAAAGAGCCATAGCAATCAACAGGACAATTACTAGCCAGATGTCCAACGAAATTCCTATCATGGCGATGGCTCCAGCGGCTGTGAAGAAGCCAATTGAGTCAATAACATACCATTCAGGTTTTTTAATTAACGCTGCAAGCAAAAAACCTGCAACCCCTATCGACAAAACAAGGCATAAATAAACATCAGTGATGACAATCGAGAAAATTGGATAAAGAACATATACCATTAGCACCGTTGTCGCACCCAGAAATATCATGCGCAGCGCCTGCTTCCTACGTAGCTTGATGATCAATAGGATTATAGCAGTGAAAACCAATACTACGATGAAAAAGAACAATAAGTTAAACGGATCACCAGGGTCCACAAAAGCAACTACTCCAGCCGCTTCAAATGGTCCAGCCACTAAGAAAGCTGAGAGGTCAATTAGTACAAAGAGAAAACCCATAAACAAAATAGGCAGGATATCAAGAACTCTTTTCATCCTACTCACCTTTCCACATGAACAGGAAGACGAAGCTTATTAATTTATTTACACACCACGCTTGTCAACCGATCTTGATAATAAAACTGAATGATGTGAAAAAACAGGACTTAAATCACCGTAAAAGCTTACAATACAGTATGCAGACGCGTTAACTTAAACGAAAAAAACCTGTGAGGGATGCGCATTCTGAAAGATAGAAGTAGAAGGGTAAGTCACCTTAGGTTGGCTGTGCAAGTTGTATTCTTGCTTGTTATTTATGAGCTTGCGACGATAGGAATGGATAAGATTCTGCTATTACTCGTTATTTTTGGCGCCACTCTTTTTATTGGCAGGTTTTTCTGCGGATGGATTTGTCCCTTCGGGCTATATGTGGATTTGATTACTTTATTGCGCCGGACTTTAAGGGTTAGGCATCGAATTCTTTCTGAGAGATTGAACAGGTCTTTGCACAAGCTTAGATATGTTATTGCTTTGGTTATCGTTTCGTCGGTATTCCTGCTTTTTTATATGAATCCGGTTTTACCTTCTCAAGCGTTTTTTGAATTTGTTATGCGTTTGCAGTTTTATCCTCCATTTAGGTATCTGTTTCTTTTTTTATCTCCCTTGGAAACGTTGATATTGCCATTTGCTCCACCTTTCGGCGCGTTTTTTGAGTTACAAGGGGTGTCCTTTAGTTTTCCCTATGTGGGGGAGATAGCGGCTCTATTTTACGGGTCAGGTTTAACCTTTCCTATAGCTTTCACGTTTGTATCTCTTACGGTGGCTGCTTCCTTTACATTTAGGCGGTTCTGGTGTCGATTTTGCCCTACAGGAATATCGTTGGCTATAGTTAACAGATTTCGTGGCTTCAGATGGGCGCCTCTACTCCACTTGTACAAGGTTGAAGAGAAATGTACTAAATGTGGAATTTGCAAACGGGTTTGTCCACCACAGGTATTGGAAGTTTACGAAAAGAAAGGTGGGAGGATAGAAACTTCAATGTGTATGTTATGCTTGCGATGTGTTGAGATGTGTCCCTATGAAGACTGCTTAAAACTGGAATTGGCAGGTAGAACCCTTTTCAAATCCAGAAATTGGTTAGAATAAAGCGTGTTCTATTAAAAAAACGACGAGGCGCAGTATCTGAAAGCCGCTTTTTAGAACCCGAATCAGAGTTAAGCTAAGGATGCTCGCTATCTCCCGTTTGTTGGAGAATGATGACGGCACCGGTAGAATTTAGAATAATGACTTTTTTTAGTGGCGTTGTTTTACGTGGTTTCTGTTTTGGTTGTGATTTCTTCTATGAGTTTGGGATTAAAATTTAGTCCCAAACCCAAAAAAAGGGAACATAAGTTCCACTAAGAGAAAACCTCAAACCCCTTTCACCTCTCTTCCTTAGTTTGGAAAAATAATACACGGTTAGTATAACAAATCCGAAGATTATAGGATAGAACTAAATATTTTAAATCCATCAATGTATTGATGTCCATTATTTGGAGATGTTTTAAATCAAAATTGGAGTATTAACTGACAAACCTGAACCTGTTGAAGGTTTTGATTTTACTTCCAATTATGTTAAATCTTGTACTGGCAAAATAAACAAACCCGCAAAAAACATTCTTAATATTGTTAGCTGTTTTGGGGATAATAGGACAGCAAGAAAAAGACCTGAATGGGTAGCCACATCAAAATTTGGCAAAGCCACCAGAACTAATAAAGGTCAAGACTTTCTTTGGGATCACATCTGCCCAAATGTGGAAGAAAACAAAACAACTCTCCTAAATATCATAAGCGAAATCTCAAAGGTTCAAGTAACGGGTATCCATCTAGATTGCATAGGATTTCCAGGACCAAACTACTGCCAATGCCAAAGATGTACAGATCTATATGGAGAAACCCAAATGGATTGGGTTGAATGGAAATCAAAGATCATAACAGATTTTGTATCAAAAGCATCAAAAATTGTCAAAGATAACAAAAAAACCTTCTCCGTAAACCTATTACCAGATCCATATTTTGGCAAAGAACGATATGGAGAAGACCTACATTCAATAGAAAAACATGTAGACTTCTTCATAGTTCCAATCTATGATATGGCTTACTCAACAACATATTGGCTAAAAACCCTAGTCTACGCTTTTCGAAAACAAATCAAAAAACCCCTCTACGTCGAATTGTATGCAGCCAATCCTGGACCAAAACAAAAAAACCTACAAGCCGCAATAACAAAAATATCAAACCACGTAGATGGAATAATATTAGCTACCCACGATAGCGAGATAGCCGAAGAACTAAGAAAAAACCTAACTTTCTATTGACTATCTATACATGGTTAATCTAGCTCTTGGATTGTTCCAATCCAAAAGACTAGAATGTTGTAATGGTTATGTGCAAAAAGAATCCCTAAACTCATTTAATATATTATTTTTTCAGCTAATGCTGAAACCTGGGACTTCAAACTCTCAGACGCTTGATCTACAAACGCTTGTTTGCATTCTTGAGAAAGGGGTGTCCCATAAGGAGGATGCAAAGGATAAATGACTCTATAGGCTTCCGCCATCGCATCATGACCAATTAATTGGTAAATATCAAGAATAGCTGTGATCCAAGGCCAATTTTCTGGCGGTGTTCTATGAATTGTCCAATCTTCGAAATTGACTGATCCCGTGTTAATCAAATTGTAAACGTATACTTCCAAGAATTGAGTTAATGATTCATGAGCAATATAGCTGTGTCCTAATTCATGGTACAGACCCAAGTCATAAGGCAACATTCCTTCCCTAAATCTGGACTCGTAGGTTGGCCTATCTTCCATATAAACACTGCCACCACTACCGCCCATACCGATCTTAAATCCATACCATATGTGAAAGCGGTTTCTTTGAAGCGGTATATCAAAGAAATTCTCTAATATTGGTAAAGCCAGTTTTGTTCTATAGACTTCATTTATGGCATCTTCCCGCATATAGTTTCTAGGAAAGACAGCGAATATTGGTATATTTCGACCATCAATTGAAAGAAAGAAATCTACAGCAAACAAACCTTGATTCACAATGTTTTCAGCTAAACCCGGTTCACTTAACATGTTAATTTTCTCTTGAATTTGAGCTTCATTAAGAGGATTTCTTGGTAAGCTATCTTCCATTTGTGAAAGGAACCAGGAGATGTTAGGTTCAATTAATGGTATTATATCGTCAATAGCCTCTTGAGCCTTGGGTGGTGGCGTTGGTGTTGGAGTTGGTGGTGGTGTTGGAGTTGGTGGTGGTGTTGGAGTGGACTCAGGGGTGGGCGTAGCAGTGGGTGCAGGAATGGGAGTTGATGTGGGAGTAGGAGTGGGTGTTGTTTGTGGTTCAGATGGTAGATTGGCTTGATATAGAATTATTCCACTAACAACTATTGTTATTATTAATGCGATTGCTAGCGCTGCAAAGATTTTGCTGATTGCAGTTTTTGAAAACATTTCCTGAAATTATGATATGTTTTAAGTTGTAATTAAGTTCTATTCCGAAAGATCCAAAAAGGACTGAAGGTGGATTATATGAAGCACCTGCTCCAATCGTGTCTTTCCATATTAGCAATAGTATTGTTTTGATGGATAAGAAGGAAGAAAAAAGGGAAGTTTTGAGGAGATAACTCCATTTGCAGAGAATGCAATTCCATCCCCGGCTTTTTGGAATAAATAATATTTTACTGATAAATTAGGTGCGAATCTTTCCTCCCGCACCAATTTTCTTAAAAAAAGGATTAGCATTAAACTAACTAAACAAAAGCCCTTCACATCAAACCTTGCTAGCTTGTAATTGGTCTGCGATTTTTCTTGCCCACACTTCAGATTTTTCGATATCAGTCTTATCTGAGATGTTTCTTCCAAGTATTTTCATTCTTCCTCCAAGAACTTCAACTTCAAGTGGTTTCAAATTTGTATTCTTTTGAATAATTTTATCAATGTACTTCTCGATTATATGGTCTTTCGGCATCAGAGCTGAAACAAATATCACCACTTTTCTATCTCCGAAATCAGTCTTCTCTAAAAACTCTACCCCTTCCTTGTAAAGCCTAAATTTCTGTATGCCTGTTCCAATAATGAGATTTCGATATGGTGTCAAGTTGGGATTATGATCCATCCTCAGATTTACTAATTCTACCTGCATCTTAAATTCGTCAGCAAGCACAGATGCAATCGCTTTGGCATAGTCTTCTGTCGTTCCTCCGCGTGTGGCATATGCAATCAGTGTTCTGTTTTCACTCATATCATCAACTCTAACAATACGCTATCTTATTGAAAGAGAACATATTAGCCTTTTATCTTTTCCTTTAGTTGGCATCAACTTACAAATTGGAATTGAATAGGCTAACACTGCAATAAAAATAGAAGAACATTTCAAGAGATAAAAAAAGGGAAGTTTATTCGGGAGATATCTCCACACTATATGGATGCAATTCCCATCCCCAACTTTGGATAGTTAAATAAATATCCAATTATTTTATGACTAAAATCATTATTTTGTCTGCAAAGTAATTTATTAATAAGAAAATACAGTTCATAAATATGACATTATTTAGTGAATTATATAAAATACAAAAAAAAGATTTAAAAAAAGCAGTAAATGTGCTTGCTAATGCATTTTCCAGAGAATTAATGTGGAAAGAAATATTCAATGATGAAGAAAAAAACCTTATACTAACTGAAGTCATGGTTAGATTTTGTTTAAAATATGGCAGTGTTTTATCAATATCTGATAATTTGGAAGGAATAATGGCAATTGCACCTCATGATAAAGAAATGACATTTTGGAGAATTATTAGAAGTGGAGCTTTTTTTCTTTCTTTGAAAATCTCAAATGAAGCTAAAAAAATGGAAGTTTTAAATAGTGCAGTTGAGGCAGCAAAAAAAAGTTTGAATTTA
>JAEOUE010000106.1 GCA_016839515.1 Candidatus Hodarchaeum mangrovi | reverse complement strand
GGGAAGACTGACCAGGTTTCTTCCCTAAACTCTAAACCTATAAGGCAATTAATGAGAGAGCATTTTGATTCTTGTTCTAACGTGTATAGTAAAATTATCGTACTATTAGAAGGATCAAGTCTCCAAACATAAACATATCTAGTTTTTTTAAGCAGTACACTCATTCTAGGAGCTTTTCAAAATTATTTCGTTCTCTATTTCTATTTAACTACAAACCTTTTTAATGATAAATAGTTTAATATTCCATCTCTATCTAAAAAAAAAGGAGAACAAAAATGTCTTCAGGAAAAATGATATTATTAAGTTTAGTATTAGCAGTTGTAGCTTATTTTTTAGGTCTTGTAGCTGAAGCGAATCATGGAACTGAGTCAGAAATTCACATAGCTTCCTGTCTTCTCAAAATATTCTGTTATTTAATCGCAGTTCCTCTTGCACACAATGCGGGTAAGATTATGAGAAAAGAATCGAACATTATTGGTAATCCGGGTTTAAGATTTGCAGGTTGGATTATGTATGGTGTCGCAATACTTCATTTTATGACATTTTTTATGTGGACAGCTGATGGTAGCCGACTCCCAGATGGACAGATAACTATAGACTCTGCGATTTTTTTTATTGCAGCGATGTTTATGATCGCAGAAGCGTGGAACTCATATAAAAGTAATACTACAACAGATACTGAAAGAGGTGTTGTCTGATGGTGCGAGTATACGAGAAATATGGGTGGGTGTTATATCTCGCATTAGGGCTACTGTGGTTAGTTGTTGGCTTCGCACAAGCATTCTTTCCAGATGAATTACTTAACAACGAATCTCTACTTGTTTTAGATATGTCCTGGAGTGAGCTCGAGATTTCGAACCCTGAAGGCGCTGAATTGGTTCGTTTCTATATCGGGGGATTGGGCTACCTCAAAATGAGCTGGTCCCTCCTGGTCTTAGTCATTACACTAACTGGCTTCCGGAGGGGAGAAAAGTGGGCTTGGTACACCCTGTGGCTCGTACCTATCCTCCTGATGAGCATGACACTTTTCTACGCTTACTGGTTTGGTCGCATCAACGAATCGTTACAGTATGTCCCGATTACGACAGTGTCGATCCTGGGACTCCTACTTCCCTACAGGACGTTCTTCCCAGAAAACCACTTTCAGAGATTGCTTGCGCGCCTAAAGGGTTGAACATCAGATGCGTAGGTCAACTGAACAAACTTCAAACAAAAGTGACCATACTGTTCTAACATAAGAATGATCCATTATGAGAGCTGTAATTTTAAATGGGGCATGTTTCACAGTATATATTGAAAAGTCAAAAAATAGAAACATTCGATAAAAAAATTAAATGAAAATCTTCTAAAAAAAATAGATTAGTCTACTCTTAGATTTAAGCGAGGGCTTTACGCATTTTGTCTAAGTAGGTTTCTTCCTCCCTATCATGAATGGACAGCCCTTTTAGCTATTCCAATCATCGTGAATGAACTGGTACTAGCAGTGTGGTTCATAATCAAAGGATTCAATCCAATAAAGAGTAATTTAGACATTAAAAGGGAGTTCAAATAATTAACTCGATTTCCGAAAGCTGGCTTTAACAATTATACTATCGTTTGGCGATGTTATTGAAATGTCGCTTAACCAACGTTATATGATTAAAGATGCTGATGTTCAAAACGATGATTTTTCGTATAACCTTGATTATACAATATATTTTTAAGGTGTCATGAGTAACACTACTCGTGACAAAAATGAAAGACTTCAAATTTTCTTTTCTAATGAACAAGAAATAAAAGAATTATCTATTTTTCAAAGAATCTCGATGTTTCCAACTCATGGTACAAGTCTTTAGCCATTTGGGCATATTGTACTTTAAGCTTATAATCCTCCTTGGTGTCTAGGCGTCTTGATAGCATTTGACTAACCATATTGTCGATTTGTGTTAGTTCAAAAATTTCCCCAATAGACAGTTGTTGTTTTGAATATAATTTCCATTTACTTAGGTTTTCAGTTAATTTTTGCTTTTCTTCACTGATTTTTTTGGTTAATCGATAAATTTTCCTTTCTTTTGCAATTG
>JAEOUE010000105.1 GCA_016839515.1 Candidatus Hodarchaeum mangrovi | reverse complement strand
ACAGGTGTTAATAGTCCTTATGTTTCAAAGTTCCTTCACTGAAGATTTACATCCTTTCTCTTTTTTTTTCTAAATTTTTAAATGTTAGTATGGAAGGGGAACTATATCCAATTTCAGAGTTGATCTATAATTAAGATAACCAATCAAAGAGTGGCAATCGGGGAATTCCTAGAAGATAATCTCAATCATCCAACAGCGGATGAAATTTACAAAGCAGTGAAAACTAAATTGCCTAGAATAACCAAAGCCACAGTATATAAAAATTTAAAGGTTCTTCTAGCTGAAGGATTGATAAAGGAAGTAAATGTGAAAGGAATCACAAGATTTGAAGCAAAAATAGATCCACACCATCATATTATATGTAAAAATTGTACCAAAATAATTGATTTTGCCTCTCAAGAGTTAACAGATTTTGCTCTGCAAGTAATTAGAGACCAGAAAAACTTTAAAATCCAGTTAACTGAAACAATTTTTTATGGAATATGCAAAAATTGTGAATCATGATCAACGGCTCATGAAGATTCATTCAAATCGATATTCATCCACATCAATAACTGGCTGAAAACCAATTTTCATATAAACACTGTTTGAAGTTGGATTGGCTAGATCAGTGAATAGGTAACAAAACTTTTTTCCACTTTTAAGGACCAAGTTACAGAGTTTTGCTACTAACTCAGTAGCATATCCTTGATATCGAAAATGAGGAGGAGTATAAACTAATGTTATAGCTTGACCATTAGGAGTACCTCTTGAAGTTCTAGCGATAGATACAATAGTACCAGATGCTTTTAAGACAAAAACGTCTTTTCTTTGGATTGATTTAGGTATAATCACTTCCATTCGCTGAATATTTCTGAGAATTTGTTCGTGAGGAGCATTTACATGAATTTCTTTAATAAATTCTTTCCCCCAACTAATAAGCAGCTCTTTATCTTCCTCAGAAGCCGATTCAAATAAATATCTGTTTTGAATATCTCGATTGACTTCCTTTAGCTGATAGATACGTTCATTCATATATAAAACTGATTTTTTACCCTTTTTAACCTTCCAAAGCTCATTAAATACTTGAGCACCCTTTTTAAATCCAAGAATACCAGAAATTTCATGATTATTTCTAATTAGAAGATCAACTAAAACAGGAATCGATTTTAAATTACTGGTTAATGAAATAATCTGGTTGTAAGGGGGAGTTCTGATGGAAACAAGCACTATTTCCGAATTATCATAGATTAAGATTAAAACAGGGTCATGAGTTGGATCATAAGCATGAATATCAACTTTGAGTGCATCCAAGATACCAAATATTAAGTTATTCTCTGCTTCATGTTTTAATAAAAAAGAATAGCACAAATCGTAGAATTCGCTAACATTAGAGTAAAATTTCCCATACATTGATTCAACTCTCTTTTTTATCTAGTTTTATCACTCGCATCGCTTTGCTTAGATAGGAAAAATCAGCAGTTTCAGGGTCATCAGTCTTAGGATCCCATCCAAATGCATAACTGGAATATTTAGGATTTTTTCGTACCATCCAATTGAAAAATTCCTCTAACCTTTCACCTTCTAAAATTTCAATTTTAGGATGAAAGCTTCGAAAACCAACTTGTACCGAGACTTTTTCAGGATTTGATCTAATATTTTGAAACCAATGAGCCTTTTTACCATAACCTGCTACAATATGAATGACTCCGTCAATTTTAAAATATTCAACGGGAGTTCTTCGTTTTTTTCCTGTCTTATGGCCAATAGTTGTAAGTACTATGATTCTAAATCCAAATCCAAATAATGGGAGAATTCTTAATCGATAAAGTGGTACGACAATTTTATTCATTATCTTAAAGAGTTTCAGAAATTTCTTGCTCGATTTTGGATCAATAGTCATTCTATACATCCATGACCCGGGTTTAGGTATATTTTCGGAATTCGACATGAAAATTCACTGAAATCCTTAGAAATACCAATATAAATATTCTTTTGCATTGGGATCTATTAATGAAATACCAATTTAAGAAACCTGATATTTTTAGCTGAATCTATTCAACTACTCGAAGAGCAGAGGGTAAATCCATCCTTGTAAGCTTACGAATTGATAATAAGGGTATTAAAGTCACTAAAACAATACCAATCCCCAAGACCAAGAATAAACTTTCAGGATAGAGATAGGCAGCAAGATGAACCTCATTCATAGCCTCTGTCACTCGTATCTGGAGAATATCGATTACAATAGGACCAAAACCAAAGAACCCTAGGATAGTTCCTAAAATACCCATTATCAATGACTCCACCATTAAAATACGTATAGAAGCTCGAATAGGAGTCCCAAAGGCTCCCATTGTGGCTAGTTCTCGTGTCCGTTCATCAATATTGACTGAAGTAGTATTATATACAATTAATAATGCTAATAGTAAAACAACATATTGAAGAACCTCAAAGATTGATGTAAACATTTCGATAAGCTCTTCATATACTTTAACCATTTTTGTAATTGACTGAATCCCATTATATCCTGGTAGTGGGAAAAAATCAGTCTGAATCGTAGCTTCAGTCACCCCTTCTTTAGGAATGATCATAATAGAGTTGGCAAAATCTGTAAAATTAAAGATGGGGCTGTTTATGCAATCTAAAAAGACCCAAAACCGAATTTCACTGTCTTGGATACCAATTATATTAAATGTCGTATTTCTTTTTGAATAATGGATATTTGATTCACGAAAAGGGTGCTCAAGTATGATTTTATCCCCTAATTTTACATTTAGATCACGAGCTGTTTCTTTGGAGATAATTATACCAAAGGATAAATTTTCTAATGTCAAATCATTCGAAGTTACTGGGGTCCAAATCGAGTTTGACAAATTAAAACATCTTAAAGTTATACCAAACGAATCTTGTTCACTATAAATTTTAACTGGGACTTGGATCATTGGAACAGCAGATTTAATTTTAGAGTGTGTAGTAATATTAATTACTGGAGATAATGACGTATTGTACAAAGTATGTAGGAGGATATCAATACGGCTTTCAGAATCACCTTTTAGAATCTGTTGTTCACTATCCAATAACAAAGTAGCACCATCTACAAAGCTAAACACTGCTATAAGTACACAAATCGCTAATGCTATACCCATAAACGTTGAAACTGTCCGTCTAAGGTTACGAGAGACATTACGAAAGGGAATTTGAGTAAAAATAGATCCTGGAATCTTCAATCGAGTAATAAGGGGAGTAAATCCTTTGCCTGTTCCTAATTTTGCCCCAGTTTGAATTGCATTTATTGGTTCTATTCGGGAAGCTTGAATAATTGGGATAATAGATGCTAAGAAAGGGATTATAATCCCTAGTAAAGTGCCTTGGATGAATAAATCTGTCACTAACCACTCCTCCCAAACAGGATAGGGTATAACATCTTTTATAACTGCACCCAATCTATTACCAAAAATAATAGCAAAAAAATAACCTACAATAATCCCTCCTACAGCGATTTCTAACGAAAAAATAAGATATCTGTAAGCTATTTTCCGAGGAGTCACTCCAAGACCCATATTGATACCGATCTGTCTTCTTTGAGAGTTTACAACTCTCGAAATCAAATTATATGTTCCAAAGGCTGCAATAATTAGAATAAGAATCGAAAAAATATAGTATAAAGCTTGATCCCCTGGAATATCCTCTTCCTGTGTTTTATAAGAGGGATGATCCTCTCGTTCTAGAAAATTAAAATTAATTTGAGGATAATATAGTTCAAATTGTTCTTCGATCTCTGTTTTCAACACAGATGCATCTGCATCAGTAGTTAACGAAATTAAAAGTTCATTTACAAAATTTATTTCAATTGGCAATCCAAGGGACTGCTTAAGAATTAATTGTGCAGTTTCTAGAGGTATAAATAATGCACAAAATGATGATTGAGCCATAAAAAGGTTTTCCTCAATAACCATGAAGAATTCAGGTGTTAATACAGAGCCAATGAATGAAAGTTCAAATCCTCCAGAGATTTTGATCAACTGATTGGTAGGTTGTAGGTCATAATAGCTGACAAAATTATGTTCGAGTAAGCACACATTTCCTCTTGTTTCAGTGAATTGAATATGTCTACCATTTGTAATATGAACTTTATTCACATTTAGGTGGTCTGAACCTTCGGTTACATTAATACCGATTATTCGACCATTAACTAATATGGTTTGATTAGATGTTGAAGCGTTAACGGTTGTTGGAAAGGTTAATCGGTATTCAAGGGCATCAATCCAATTACCATGGGTAAGATTATTAGAGATAATAGCTGAAAAATCGTCTTGTTTAATCCAACTCCCTGGAAGAAGACTGATTTTTAGATCAAACATCCTAAGTAAATCATTACTGCTATTAAACGCATTCCATCGCCACGGTGTGGTACTACTGAGTCCTGTGTATATCCCTGTCCCTAAACCAATTATTAAAATAATTGCAATAACTTGGATCTTACGTTGTCTTAAATCACGGAATGACCAGCGAAGAAGAAGTGCTTTTGACCCCATTTTTTACCACCATAACTCTTCAACTGGAACTTTTCCATTCTTAGGGGGACCATCTTTAGCAATCTTCCCTGAATGTAACTCAATAACACGATCTGTAACTCTAGCTATTTCTCGATTATGAGTGACTAAAATGATTATTGCATGTTCTTGTTGCTCTAATAGCAAACGTAGTATTTGTTGTCCAGTTTGAAAATCCAATTCACCTGTTGGTTCATCTGCTAAAATAATTGGGGCATTTTTCACCAATGCACGGGCAATTGCCACCCGTTGCTGCTCTCCTCCACTTAATTGATGAGGAAAATGGTTAATTCGTTCTTCTAAGCCAACAGCTGTGAGTGATTCAATTGATTTTTGCTTTGATTTCTTTATTCGTGCCAAATCAGCAACATATTGAACATTTTCTAGAGCAGATAGTCCTGGGAAAAGATT
>JAEOUE010000104.1 GCA_016839515.1 Candidatus Hodarchaeum mangrovi | reverse complement strand
TCCATTTTCTCCCACTTCCAATGAGGAAAAAACCTCCTGTTGAGCTAAAGACTCATTGATCCAAAGTTGGAGAAGAACATTAGTCTCATTCTTCTGACCATAATTAAATACAATAGCAGTTAAATTAATAGTTTTATCTGGTAAATTAGCCTCAGGGGCACCAAACAAATAGGTGACTAATTCATGCTCTGGAGGGGGTTGTACAGCTTTATATGCATTAACTCGTCCATAACCATAATATTCATCCCATCCAACTGGCCCAAGATCGTCAGCACTATTTTGTAAATGCTGTTTTACTTGAACAGCAGTAAAACTAGGAAATTCAGCTCGTATTAAAGCACATATTCCTGCAACATGAGGCCCAGCCATGGAAGTACCACTTTTCGAATCATAACTTCCCATTGAAACAGGTACAGTAGACCAAATATCTACTCCAGGAGCTGCTACATTAATTGCATCACCATAGCTTGTAAATGATGCTGGAATATCACTAGCATCAGTTGCACTGACAGTTATAACTTCAGGGTATAACGCAGGATAAGAAGACACTGGAGCTCCACTATTTCCTGCAGATACCACGACAACAACATCATTGGTGGCTGCATACGCTATAGCATCAGCTAACACTGGATTTGAACTGGGAAATCCATAACTGTTTGATAAAACATCCGCACCCATATTTGTTGCGTTAATAATCGCACTAGCAGCATCATAATCAGAACCATAACCTCCAGAATCAAATACTTTGTATGCAATAATTGAGACATTAGCAACTCCAGCTATTCCGATTGAATTATTAATTGTAGCTGCAATTATTCCTGCGCAGTGTGTTCCATGGCTATGATCGTCCATTGGGTCTGTATCATCATTAACATAATCATAACCTCCACTAATATATTGATTCACTAGGTCTGGATGGTTGTAATCAACACCAGTGTCAATTACAGCAACTAAGACAGAATTCGGATCACCTAGCTGGATGTCCCAAGCCAAGTCTGTTTGAATAATCTGTGGTCCATATTGGCTTTCCCAATCTGGATCATTAGGAAGTGCAGAAACAGATGTTACTTGAGCAAGCTCTACATATCTGACAAACGGTAATTTTCTCCACAACTCCAAAAAAGATTTTAATGTCGAAATTTGTACTTCTACAACAATTGCATTAATTTCAGTGATCTCTCTTACTAGTTTTGAATCACAAGCAAGTAAATAGGGTTTATAATCAGGATATCCAGCTGCAAAGTAGGAATGAAAACCTATTACAATTTTAAGTTTGTTATCTGTAATTTTCAATAATTTATTCGTATCAAACGAAGAGAAAGGAATTCCTGCCTCTTCTGCTATTGTTGATAATTTTTTGATTGTAGTATTATGTGAGAGTGTTTTATCTGGTATTTTTTCATCGAAAGACTGTGGGTTGTGAGAATTCTGATCGTTATTACTCTCATGGCTATTAGTTTTCCCCAAATTCTTCTCTAAATATTGTTTTTCAATTTTTTCTAACCTCATTAATCGTTCAGGAGGAACTCTGTCTTCCTTATTCACTCCTTGGATTAATTCTGGAACCTGTAATCCTATCATGTTATAAGGCAAGAAAATACTTACTAAAATTAATCCTCTGAATAAATTAGTTAATTTATGACTTGAAAACAATCTTTAGTGCACTTCCCACAATTCAAATTCTTATGGATCTTAAATTAGTAACAATTTTTATCCAGAATCAGCTGTTAATAAATAGAATCTTTTCAAAGTACAATCCCTCTTGAAAATTTAGAATCTTTTTCTATATAGTAGTAAAAATAAGCCAAAGTGCTATCATCGAATTCTGCAGCAAGAAGTGGGAAAAGTATGCCAATTTAGAAATTTCTCAGACTTTCGTATTCGTGTACTAAGAGTTAAGGATTATTATTCATATTTTCCTTAATCGTTTCACTATCACTCTTTCAGGAAAGATGCTACAATCTCATCCTTTTTGTATCAAGTTGGTTTCTTGTATAAGGAAAACAAAGATTTATTCTATTTCTAAATGGTTTTGACAATCACAAGAAATCAATTAACTCAAAACATTTTGAATTAACTTACCCTTTTCAGTTAGATGAAAAGTTTTCGATTTACTACTTCCATGGGTTTTTATTAAACTTTCTTCCATTAATCGTTTTAAATAACGAGATAATAAACCTGCAGTACCTTCGTTAAATTGCTTGTGATAATGATCAGTCAGTGTTCGTAATGATGCTCCTTCTTCTGGAATAATCTGGAGGACTTTTCTTTCAGTTGGTGTTAAAGGGCTATACAGCACCAGTTCTAAAGGTTCGTTTTGTTCTTTGTCAATAATAAAGAATTTTTTTACCTTATCTTGAAGTATAGTAGCTGTACTATAGCATAAAAGTTGCCAACTGGCTAAACCTGAAGTTACATTCATTAGAACATCATATTTTTCCTCATATAAGCTATTGATTAAATTTTTTAAGAATTCGACGATATAATTTGAATCACGGGGTTTTTTAATTATCTCTATTCTGACTTCAATGCCTTTTACGAGCTCTCTGATTTCCCCTGCTTTATCAAGATAATTTTCAGTTGTTATAAGAACCAATAGTTTAGTTGGATAGCGAAAAAGGCCTAATTGAATCCATTCAGGGTTTCTTCCAACCGTGGCAATCTGACAAGTGCTCATTTTGAGTCATTTAATATGATAAAAAGAATACTTATAAGGTCAACGATATATTTTAGCAAAGAATCATTAACTATTTACTGCAACGAAAAACTTTATAAGTATATGATTTACTAATATAATCAATCATTTGGGGGGATGAGGAACATGAGTGAAATACTGGAATAAATTTTTGGGAATAATAATTGGGTTGGGAATGCTTTTTATACTAACTGGTGGTTGTTTTCAACCATCCGAATGGCCAAATCAAATTTATCGACGCATCAATTTGTCTTCAACAATTGAACCAGACCATCCAGACATTGCTGACTTGAATATTGAATTCGAAGAAAGATGGGAACGTCAATATCAAAGATGTTGTAACTGGGGGTATTCTGAATTAAAAATAATGATAGAAGAAATAGATTTTCTTGGGGAAATTTTTATTCGAGATAAGATTAAATACAAATACGACATTGAAAATCCTAATTATCCTGGATTTGAACATTTTCCTTCGGCTTCTCAAGCTTTGAAAGGATGGGATGATTGTGATGGTCAGGCTATTGTAGCTGCTTCATTGTTAATCCATCGTGGATATGATAGTTACGTCATTATTAATGAACAACATGCGTGGGTAATTACATATCTAGAAGATGGGACTCCTATTGAAGTGCTAAAAGATCCTATTCCAAGAAATGATTATTCTTGGCTTGTAAAATGGAATGATAAAGAAATTTATGTGAATTTCACACATCCGCTTTCAATTATCGTGTGGGCAGTTCTACTAATTATTTTTCTTAAAAGCACATCTCCGAAGAGAAAGATATCAACATTTTTTCAAAGATGAAATAATTTCTTTTTTCATTTCCATTAAATGTTTTGAGAGATATCACTCCTGCAATCCCAATTTTTTTAAGATAGTAAAATCCTCAAGATAAAACCTGATATCATTGAGGGATAGATTTTTGAAATCCATTGCAATCTTAAGCCATAAAGGAGGAGTCGGAAAAACTAGTATTGCGGTGAATATTGCAGTTTATTTGGTTAGTAGAGGAAAAAAAGTCTGTCTTATTGATAACGATTTTCACGGACCTTCTATTCACACTTTTTTTCATCCTACAGTGAAATGGATTAATAGCTATCTATTAGCTGATGCTAAACTCGAGGATAGTCTCCAAGACTTCAGTTCAGAACTTAATTTAGCAGGTAAATTGTACATTGGTTTTGCAGACCCATCTCCCTCAGCAATTCAAAAAGCCTTGCAAATGGATAAAGACACTTCTATTAGCATGATACGAAAGTATTTTCGTTTAAAAAATGATTTAGTGAAAGAGCCCTATAATATTGAGTATCTTATTATCGATTGTTCTCCAGGAGCGGTCTTTAGCACGATTAACGTTATGGTTGCAACAGATTCTAGTCTGTTTATCATCAAGCTCAGTAATGCAGATATAATGGGTACTTCACAGATGATTGCAGCGTTATATGAGGAATTAAAAAGTCGAACCTTAGTCCTGGCCAATTTTATTCCCGAAGACTTTATTGCAAATGAGGTGAAAACAAAAGAAATTCAGCTATTAGTAGAAAAGCTCTTTACCAAGGACATCGGAGACAAAGCTGTTGAATTTCTAGGATGGATTCCTCAAGATCCCACGTTACTTAATTATGAATTTGAAGAAGGATTAAAAACTATAAGAGGCCAAGAATCCTCTCGAATTATCTTTACCCTCAACCAACCAGATCATTGCTTCTCTCAAAAAATTATTGACCTTATCCCACGTATATTTAATGAAATCCATTCAACAGAACTCAAACAGGGTAAAGCAGGAATTGAAGTTAAACAACAGAAGATTTATGTGGTAGGTGAACCAGCTGTTGGAAAAACTGCTTTGTATCATGCTATGGGTACAGGAAGAGTCCCTGAGAAACTTCCAAGCACAGCTGGCATAGATAGATACACCTTATGGGAACGAATGGAAGGAATGACATTAACAGGACTGAATTGGTGGGATTTTGCAGGTCAATATCCATATAGAGACATCCATAAACTGTTCTTAACTGAAGATGCAGTATATATTCTTGTACTCAATCTACGTGAATCTTTAAGTAAAAATCATGCACTTTATTGGTTGCAAAGTATCAGAGAAAAAGCTCCTCAAGCAATAATCCTACCAATATTAACTCATTATGATGAAGTAAAGGATTCGGTTTTAGGATTGGCCTCAACTGATGATTGGCAAAAGCTTCAGGAATATCTAACAACCCATGAAACATTAGAGGCAATTAAAGTTTCAAATACAGATGGGACAAATATCGATGAAGTAGAACAAACTCTCAGGAATCTGCTGAATAAAAAGCTTAGTCTACAAACAACACCATTATATCTCCAACTAAAGGAATACATACAAAACAAAGAGGATCAAATATTTCTCTCTTTAGAAGAAGTTCATAATGAACTAAAAACACAGTTAAATTCAAGCTCTGAGAATCATGTAAAGCAAATTAATGAAATCCTTAACCAACTTTCAAACCATGGCTATTGCATAATCATTGAATTACCTTCCGCTCCCTCAGTTATTCTTTTTGATGTTGATCGCATTACAAAAATTCTCTCACTCATTATCGATGAAGCAAAGTCATTAAAAG
>JAEOUE010000103.1 GCA_016839515.1 Candidatus Hodarchaeum mangrovi | reverse complement strand
TTAGCTACAAATAACCGTTTCATGATGAGAAATCAAATTATTCAACCAAATATTAAAGATTTCACCACAACTGGAAAAACACGGTTCTCTACAATTGGTTTTCCGATATCAATAAATGTACCTTCAGATAAGGAGATTTCATCAATAGATAATATTTTATTTTGAACAGTTGTCTCTCTTTTCATCACGTTACCAACTGAATTACCAATATCAGTGTTAAAAACTAAAATAATTGGCTTTTCTTTCTTCAAGATAGTTTGAGGAAGTGCCTTTACAATTCCTTTAGTAAAAATAATTAATTTATCGTAAACTGTACGAACTGGATCATTAAATGCTAATGCAAATAAATCCTCTCCTTCAGACAGATCTAATCGTTGAAGTGCTTTACCTATCTCTTCAGAAATAGCTTCAGTATTAAATATCTCTCTAGAAATATTAGGAACAACAATCGGGATATTCTTTAGTGGTAGAAATTCCTCATTAACTTCTGTTGACATAAAGGTTGTACTTCCACTTACTTGTAAGGTGTACTCACTAGCGCCAATCACTGTAGCGCGTATCTTTTCAGGAGCCTCTATAAATGGAATCTGTCGATTTTCTAATAATTTTTTCATAATATTTCCAAGATAGCTTCCTAAATCTCCAAAATTTCTATCTGTGATGTTATAAATGTATTCTGCAATCCCTCCTGAAAAACTTAGAAGATAATTATTCGTAAAAACCTCATTTGGAAGATTTGAAGTCATCATTAGTTTTTGAGTGAAGTCAGAAAGTTCTTGACCTGTAATTACTTCAATGAGAGATTGTGCCAATTTTAAAGCTATCGATTCTTTCTGGTCCTCTGAGACCAGACTATTTAATGATAAATCAAATCCACATTCTTCAAGAGTCCATATCCCGGCAGGTTCAAGTCGTGTTATTATGTTATTTGAGGAAAATATTAAGAGTCTTCCTCCTACATTAATACATGCAGTATGTGTTATCTTTCCGTTGTCTATAACAGCGATATTAGATGTTCCTCCTCCTATATCAGTGTGAATTATCCTCATTTTATTATTCAATGAAAAATTAATAGCCCCTGACCCATATGCGGATATTACACTTTCAAAATTTGGGCCTGCACTCGCTGCTACAAAATTTCCTGATTCATTTGCTAAAATTTTAATTAATTTCTCTGCATTTTCACGTCGTGCAGACTCACCAGTGATTATTACTGCACCTGTATCAACTTCTGTTGGCTTAATTCCAGCTCTTAGGTATTCTTGCAATAAAAGACCAGATAGTCTGTCTATGTCAATTTCATCTGCCTTAAGTGGTGTAAAGAAGATTTCTCCTTTATAAATTATTTTTCTTTCAGCAACATGATATTTTTCAGTACGGCTCTTTGGATCTTTTTTTAAAGTGAGCTCTGAAAAAACTAAATGAGAAGTACTAGTTCCTACATCGATTCCTACAGAGGAAATTTTTTTAACTTCATTGGGACTCTTCAAGAAAAACCATCCAAATTATTCTATACTTGAGACTCAATTTCCAAAAAATAAACCAAAAGGGATGTTTACATTAGTTAAGACCTTTATTCGCTGAAATGACACTATATCAAACAAGGATATTGAGTTTTATTTTTTACATATAGCGCAGAGAACCTTTTTTGGGGATTCCTTATTATCTTTCCTAGGAGAATAAAGGGATATTAACCTCAAAGAACAAATTGGACATTCCTGCTTAGTTATAGTTACCCGACCTTTTTTAGGGAGAAAAAATGTCACTTGACATGCTGGATAGTTTGTGCAACCGATAAGACGATAATTACTTACTTTTTTAAGAACTAAGGATCCTTGACAGGAAGGACATGATCCCAGAACATTACTTTGTGAAGAAACAGGTAGATATTTGCCTTTAGCATTCTTCTTTGCTGGAGAAGTCCATCGACATTCTGGGTATCTTGAACATCCAAAGAATATCTTTTTAGTTTTAGGATTAAACCTCTGGATAATATGACCTGTTCTACATACTGGACAGATTTCATTTTTCGGTGTTTCAAACGAAGATGAATGAAAAGATTCATCTTGATTGATAATATCTACAAGTAATTCCTCGAAACCATCAGTTTGTGAGAGCAATAATTCATGTAATTTAAGGTAATAATGTTTAATTTCTTCAAGCATGTTTTGATAGGACGCTTTCTGAGTAGCAACCTCATCCATCTTTGTTTCTACCATACGAGTAAAATGGGGAGTTACTAAATCTGGCCATATATTCTCAAAAAGAGAAATAATTGAATGCCCTAAATTAGTACCTTGGTATGTAGTCCCAGATCGAATAACGTATTTTCTTTCTATCAATTTTAACAAGATTTCTGGACGAGATGATTTTGTACCGATTCGTAATTTCTCAAGCATTTTTATAATTGAACCATCCGACCAATTCGGTGGGGCTTGAGTCTTGAATTTTTTCGATCTAAAATCTCCTACTTGAACAACGTCTCCTTTTTTAAACGAAAAATAGGTTGTTTCAATTGGTTTCTTCCAATATATAGCCTCAGTCCAACCTATTGTTTCGATTTGTTGAAAATCTTGGATAAAAGGTTCCTCTTTTATATTTAATTTTACCTTACCTCGTGATTGAATTAAATCTGGCATAAACATACCAATATAATATCTTGATATCAAGTTCCAAGTCTTTAAATGTTGTAAATCAATTTTTATAGATTCTTTTGGGATTACACCAGTTGGATGAATTGGGTCATGATCTTCCACCCCCATTTTTCTTCCGTTTGTTCGGACCTGGTTTGCTTCTTTGATCGTTTTTATTAAAGGTTGAAAATCAGGATACGAATAAAGCTTTGCTAAAATCTCTTTATGAGGAAATTCTGCTTTGAACTGTCGATTATCAGTTCTTGGATAGGAGAGATACCCCTCTTCATAAAGATTCGCTAAGATCTGCAATCCTCTTTCCGCATTTAGCTTAAGATTTTTAGAAAGAATGGCTAATGCATCAGTTGTATTCAAGGGTTTAGGTGGAGGGATATTTACCTTTTTAGTGTTAAAATCATTAACTATAGCCGTTGTTTCAGAAGAAATTTTCTTTATTATTTTTTTTACTTCATTTAACTCTTCAAAAGGAGAAGAATCATGTTTAATTGCTATAATAATAGTTTTTCTTTGATTATCTAGAATATCTGCAAAAAGATTGTATTTTTCAACAGAGACAAACTCGTTTCGTTCACGATCACGATCTACAACTAATTTTAATGTAGGGAGTTGCACTCTTCCTACTGAAAGAACAACTCCCCTCTGTTTGATAATTTTTCTTGCAGAATTAGTTATCTCACGAGTACCTGCAAAACCAACCCATGCATCAATAATCCGTCGTCCTTGAACAGCCAGAGCTAAAGAAGTGTTCCATTTGATCGGATTTTCAAATGAACGAATAATTTCAACCCGTGTAAGAGAAGAATTCCAGATTCGTAAAGTTGATGAAATTAATTCTGGATTTGAGTTGATAGCTATTGTAAAGGCTTCATAAGCAATATTATCTCCTTCCGAATCAGGATCTGTAGCAAGCCATAATTCATCGACTTCTTTAGCCTTTTGACTAATTAAACGTTGAAATAAGGCATTTTTTTTGATTATTAAAGCGTTTGGATTTTGAATTATGTCTAGGGGTTGGCATTTATTCCAACCAAAATCATCTGAAGTATCAATTGATGTTATGTGACCTACAAGAGGAAGAAAAATGAATTGCTTATTTTTCCAATACCCTTTTTTCAGATATAGCCTTGAATTCACTTTTTCGGAAGATATTTGACTAAGTAAAGTCTCTGTAATTGTACGAACTTGTGAAGGTTTTTCACCAATCACCAAGACTTTACGAGTCATTTTTTTCAACACAATAGTCATTTAAATTTAAGAATACAACCATTCAAAAAATCTTGGAAATATTTTTTTAAGGTTTCAAGCTTGAGGCTTCCATTAGTTCTATTGCATTGATGTGAGTAATATGCCTTTTAGAATGATTGACTTGACTCAGAGATTATCTATACATACACCCCCTTGGCCATCCTACATGCCATTACAAGTACAGTATTTTAAACGGATTGCAGGGGCACATATGGGACAGGGAGCAAATGGTCAGATCATAAAAACATCTAACCATGTAGGAACCCATATAGATGGCGAAATTCATTTTTTCGCTGCTGGTCGAACAATTGGTGAGATACCACTCCAAGAATTTTGTGGTTCAGGAGTGATTATTGATATATCTGATAGTATGACAGATTATGACCTATATTCTCCTGAGATGTTGAAGGAAAAAGCAGATATTAGAACGGGAGATATTTTAATAATCAAAACCGGCTATCAACGGTATGCATGGGATCAACCAAAATCTGATGAAGTTCGTTATTTTGTAAAACATCCCGGGCCAAACGCTGATTTTCCTCAATGGGCGATAGATATGAAATTCAAATGGATCGGGGTCGATTGTGGTAGTGCAGATCATCCAATGAATACTATAATTCGTGATTGGCATCCTAAAGCATTTATTGAGGCTGAGAAGAAGCTTTGTAAACAATATGGAGTCAAATCATGGGATGAGATGTTCCCTCCAGAGAAATTTTATCAGATCATGCATATTGAGCTTTTTCCCAAAGGAGTAATTCATGCTGAAAATCTTTGGATTCCTGACGACCCACTCCTTACGAATAAACGAATATGGATTGGTTGTTTTCCTCTTAAAGGAATTGAGCTTGAAAGTTCGATGTGTCGAATCGTTGCGTTTCCTGATGTTCCTATTGAATAAAATAATCTGAATAATTTTTTTTTTATTATTCGTTTTTTTGTAAGAAAATCTTAAGATACTAATTCATAAAATGGTAAATAACTGTAGTTAAGAGGGAATAAATAAAATGGATAAGCAAGAAAGAATTGATTTTTTTGAAAAACAGATTGATTTAGAAAGAAATATTGTAAAACGTGCGGAAGCTGCAGTAAAAGATATGAAAAATCCTCTTGTAAAAGAACTCATTTTAGGTATTGCTATGGATTCTAATAAACATGCTACATTACTCAATGCCCTTATTGCCTTGAATTCAGGAGGTACTCCTTTTATTAAGGAAGAGGTAACAGACCAATTGAAATTAAATCTAGAAGAACACATTAAATTAGAGAAAAAAGCAATTGATACCTATGAAATGCTCTTAGAAAGCTTAGAGGACGACCGAGAAAAGGTTGTGGTTTCTGCAATTTTAGAAGACGAAAAGCGTCATCATCAACTACTTATTCGTCTTCATAAAATGATTATTGAAAAAGAAACAGTAACTGAACAAGACTTATGGGATTGGACGTGGAAAGATTCTCTATTCCATGGTTCTCCAGGTGGATAATTAAAAAAATCTACTTCGTCTTTTGAATAAAACTAATCAAGCTACCGTTTCTCTTGAAGCGAATACTGCACCTAGAAATGCTATAATCATATAAATAGTCAAAGCCAGTAATTCAATAGCTATATCTTCTAATCCTAATCCTCTTAACATGAGCGATTTTAGCCCTGATACAGCATAGGTTAAGGGAATTAAATTTGAAAATATTCCTAACCAATCAGGAAGGGTATTTATTGGAACCATAAATCCTGATAATGCGATGCTCGGAATAGCTACTATTACCGCCATCTGTACGGCTTGAAACTCATTTCGTGCTACTCTTGCCAAGAATAATGCTAACATAACACTTCCCATAGCAAAATATAATACAAATCCAAAAACAAGTACTAAATCTCCTCTAACTTCAGCATTAAAGACAAATAAAGAAACGAGTAATACTACAGCAGAAATAAGAATGCCAAAAATCGTCATTCCAATTAGATAACCTAACATTACTTGCCAACGATTGATAGGTGCACTGAAAAAACGAGCTTTAGTTCCTTCTAAATCTTCACGAACAGATAGTAACACTGTTAGAAGAATAATCAAGAAAAGTGATATATAGCCAATTATTCCAGGCAATGTAACATCTAAACCCCTGATTTCTTCATTACCCCAAGCAAAAACTCTTTGGATTGTAGTTAATGAACTTAGTCCTGTTTCTTCTCTAATATCATTAGAAGAATCAGCAAAAGCCTCTGATAAAGCTCCTAAGATACTTCCACCAATTGCTGGTTCAGCTTCGTCATAAAAAATTTCAATAGTAACTGAGATATTAAGTATAGGATTTAGTGAATTACTCAAATTTCGTGGAAGAAAAATAATTCCAGTAACTGTCCTATTTAAAACAAATTCTTTAGCTAATGTATAATCGTTTAATTCATCCACAATTTTTACTCTATCATCATTCTCTAATTTCTCGACAATTCTATCTCCTAAGGATTCAGGAAAAAAAGCACTTTCATCTAAATTAACTATAATTATTGGATTATTGTAAGTTTCCCCTGTAAAAGCATAACCGAAAATAACTGTAATTATTATTGGGACGATTATGATCATACCAATTGTTCTCCGATCGTTTGTTAGTTGGCGGAATATTCGAATCGCTATAGCAAAAGCTATAAACATCAATTATTCCCTCCTTTTTTGAAGTGTATAAATAACTCTTCTAAGGTTTCTACAGAATTTTCATTCATAAGTGCTTTAGGATTACCAACAGCAAGCATCTTTCCTTCCATCATTAATCCTACACGGTCAGTTCGAACAGCTTCGTCAGTAATATGAGTCGAGATCAGTATTGTCTTTCCTTTACTTTTAAGTTCTTTAAAATAATCCCAAAATTCTTGACGAAGAATTGGGTCAACTCCAACTGTAGGTTCATCAAGAATTAACAAATCGGGTTCGGTTAATAGAGAAATTCCTAAAGAAACACGTCGTTTTTGACCTCCAGAAAGAGTTATACATAAGTTATCTTTTTTATCAGTTAAGACTAGCAGATGAAATAATTCATCTAACTTCTGCTTAATTTCATTATCTTTTAGACCAAAAATTCTGCCATAAAACAGAGCGTTTTGTAAAGGTGTTAAATCCAAATAAATTGCTAATTCCTGAGGCATAAATCCAATTTTATAGCGGGCAGGAATTTTCATCTTAGGGATATCATAACCTAAAATATTAATCTTACCTGTTTTGAGTTTATAGATACCCATTAAGCAATGGATTAATGTTGTTTTCCCCGCACCATTGGGACCTAACAATCCAAAGATT
>JAEOUE010000102.1 GCA_016839515.1 Candidatus Hodarchaeum mangrovi | reverse complement strand
AGCTCCTGTAATGTAAAGTTTTAATGAAGTTTCATTAAATGTCAATACTAGTCAGTCCAGTGATCAATTTTCTTTAGTTTTATAATCATTATTTATTCTTGGTTTTATAGTTAATATCATTGATTTTAAGGTAAGAAACGTGGAATCAATAATCTCATTAATTGCAGAAAAACCATCTATTGCTAGGGCAATTGTACGTGCCTTTTCAATTGTATACAAATTAAAATTTAAAGGTGTTAAAGGCAAAACCCGGTATAATTATCGTTATGAGTGCTCTTTAGAAGAACATAAAATTGCATTTAAGATCAAAAATAATGATTATAGACTCCAAAAAGGAGATCGAATCATCATTTCTAGTGTTACCGGTCACATTCTGAATTATGATTATCCTCCTCCTTATGATAAAGAAACGAATTGGCAGAATACTGACCCTTTAGATATTGTAGATCTAGAACCTATTGAAATTCCTATTCGAGATGAATTAGCAGAGCATATTCGAGATATAGGAAAGGAGTCTAATCTAATTATAATTGCAACAGATTGGGATGGCCATGGGGAATCAATTGGACGACAGATCCTTGATATAGCAATTAGAGTAAATAATAAAATCCAACATGGAAGAATGCATTTTACAAGCACTAATCCAAGAATTTTAACACAAGCATTTGAAAACCAAACCACCCTTGATTGGGATTGGATTGCCCAAGTAGATTCTCTTAGAAAACAAGATTTACGAATGGGTTCTAGCCTTACACGATTTCTAACGGTTGGAGTACAAGAAAGAGGAGTTCATAATAAAATGATCTCTTATGGACCGTGTCAAACTAGTGTATTATGGCTAATAACAAATAGATATCTTGAAAATCAACGTTTCATTCCTGAGAAGTTTTGGAAGATATCCTTAAAAATTTCAACAAAGGATGGTCCTTTATTTTTCGACTGGAAGGAAAATCCATCAACAAATGAAACTGAGGTTGATTCTCTTATCCAAGCATTAAAAACACAAGGATTAAAAGGAATAATATCTGATTATAATGAAGAATTTGGAACGATAAAACGACCAATTCCATTAGATACTGATACTCTTGAAGCGGAGTGCTCTTATTTTTTTAAAATCAGTCCTAAACTAGTTTCTGATATTTCTGAAAAACTTTATAATAATGGATTCATAACATATCCTCGAACGGAAAGTTCTTTTTATCTTGAGAAGGATTTAACAAACCTAGCTGAAAAATTCCTAAACCATGAAGATTTTGGAGAAGTTGCTCAAGAATGTATTCGATTAGGAGGGGTATTAGATCCAAGTAAAGGACGATTCACGAAAGATCATGAACCAATTAAACCTGTAAAGTCAGCTATCCTTTCGGATATCCAAAAAATTTTTGGAAAAACTCCAAGATTAATTAATAACGCATGGCGAATATATCAATATATCGTATGGCGTTTTTTAGCCACAATTCATTTAGATGCAAAAACAATCACCCAGTATATTATATTGAGGGCCATTGATGAAGATTTTATTTTAGAAGGAAGGAGAATTACAGATCAAGGATTTCTTAGTTTCTACACCTTTAGAACTGTTAATGAAAAGATATTTCCTGAATTAAAAAAAGGAACTTCATGGGTTATTGAACCTAATAAACATCAAGGGTTCACAATTCCACCCCCATTATGGACTGAATCGCAATTAATCAGAAAAATGGCTGAATTGAATTTAGGAACAGATGCTACACGTTCTTCACATATTGATACAGTTCAAAAGCGTCATTATACAGCTCTTAGAGGATCAAGACGAATCCTTGTTCCAACATCCTTAGGGACTGCATTATACTACATTCTATGTGAAAATGCCAAAGAACTAATTTTGCCAGAAATTCGTGGAAAGGTTGAATCATGGACTCAACAGATTCGTGATCATAAAAAAACAGCTGATGATGTTGATAAATTAGTGATTGAACTAACTTCTAGGGGGATTCAGAGAATGAAAGCCAACCAAGAAGAAATATTTAGAACTTTAATTGAAAGTATCAAAGAAATGACAGGATTAGGACAGATCTTTGGAACTTGCCCAGATTGTGATGGAAATTTGATATTACAAACAGGTAAGGAATCCTCTAGATTTTTAAGGTGCACAAATCCATTATGCAAAACAATTTTTCCTTTACCGAAGAAAGGAGATCTTATTTTGTTAGAAAATGAATCTTGCTTAATTTGTGATAGTGTACCATTATTAATTTCTTCAAATAAACATAATTGGATCATGTGTCCTATTTGTTGGACAAGAGAAGCATCAGATGATAAACCATGGTTTTGTAGCGATTGTAATAGACAAGAATGTCCGTTTTCAGGATCTTGGGTACCTCTAAAGAGTCTACAATTATTAGGACATTGTCCTGATTGTGGAGGTAAAGTTTATTTGAAATTCGACGATATTCGTACCCAAATTCATTGTGAGAAATGCGAAAGAGTTTGGAAAGGCCCTAAGTTGCGTTCAGGAACCACGATTACTTCTAGTACTCCATGTACAAGATGTAACCAAAATACACTCCTTGTTGTTAAACGTGGACGAAAACCATATCGTCTTTGTGTCTTTTGTTCGTTATTTTTCTCTACGACTCAAGAAAAATAAACAAAAATATGATTAATTATAATTGAGACTATTTTTAAGTTAATCAAAAGGTAAATTTACTTTTTGATTTGAATTCAAAGCAGAATGATTTTAGAAATTATAGTGTTTCCACAATTTTATAAACTGAATAACATTAAATAATATCTAGAGTAAATAAGAAGATAATTAGAGCCGTTTCGATTTATACTTCTAATAATCTAATAAAGTCCGTTATAATCCTAATAAGAAAATTAAACTTTTGAAATCCAATCTTTATACATACGACGGTGGTTGCATATGAGTTCAAATGAAAAATTAAGTGGGCGAGACCCCGCTCCTTCCATCATTAGGTACTTAGTTATTGTTAGTGCATTTACAGCATTTTTAACTGGAATTGCTTTTATTCCTGCCATAGCAGGGTCTAGCTCTCAAGAAGGCGATTTTTACAGTCGAGCAATCCCCAGTTTCTTCTTAATTGGATGTCTAACTTTATTTGAATGGTTTATCCTTCGATACTCTCGGAAAATCATTGGACCCTATGGAATTGCATTAGGAATAGAATTCTTTAAATCAATAATGTTTAACATGGGAGCCTCGGTTTATCTTCAAACTGTAAGCGGAGCTTCTTCCACAACTTTTTTAATTCACCAACTTACCTCAATGATAACAATCTTTCTTCTAGCTTTAACCAAAATAGCACGAACACAGATAGAAGCCCTTGCGAAGAAAGATCTGAGTCGAAATTTATTGAATCTACTTCCGACACTGTTGGTGGTTATGTTATTTCTAAGTACTTATATTACTGAAATCTCTGGACTTGGAACACCACGACAGCGAAGTAATTTTAATCCTTATACTGAAAAAGATATCAATTGGTCAATGTTTAATACACCAACTTGGGATGCAACTTATCTACTAGAAAATCTTCTGGATCAATTCACAGCGGGACTAAGTGCTCCAGACACTCCTTTATTTAACGTAACCAGTGATGATCCAGTTGATCCTCAAGATCCTATTGTATACTGGCGTTTAGGTAGTTTATCTCAATATGAATATACTGATAAAGCTCCATATACCACTGATTGGAATCCAACTGATACAATAAAACGAATAATCTCCCCTTCACCAGTTGGAACGCCATATTCCACTTTAGTTCCATCTGCAGAACGGACAGCACGCTTTACAGTGCGTTTGCCATTGGATCACAATTCCTCAACTCCTGATTTTAGTGTACATCCAAACTTTCAGAATTTCCTCCCTACAACATGGAATGGGGAATACGGATCATTTATTGATGCTAATACATTTGAACTTTATGATAGTGTTGGAAATCCTCTTACAGTCATAACAAGACGTTCAAGAGAGATTGTCCCCTCAGCCTTCGCCACAGATATGCGTGGTATAGATGGTTATATTCAAGTAAGTGAAACTGCTCTAGAAGAGGGGCACTTTGATTATACCATGGATTATATGGCTCCTGATATTCAAACAACAGCTGCATTTTCTCTCTCTACCGATGCATATAATACAATTTTTGATCCCACTACATGGGCTAGTGTTCAAAATCTTTACATACAATTCCCTGATTTACCTTCAACCATCTATGTTGGAGGGGAAACACGTCCTTCTCAACCTACTGATAACTATTCGAATTGGGCTCCCACAGTTTCTCAACTAGCAAGAGACTGGGCACAACCAAGTCAAACAGTTTTTGGCCAAGCATATTATGTGATGCAACAACTTGGAAATGATTCAAAATTCCCTTTTGATGAAAGCATGTGGTTGGGAGAACAAGTTGTTGGACAACAAATGGCCCACCCCACGGAATATGAGGATTTTAATGAATGGTTTGTCAATCGAGAAGAAGGTGGAGTTTCTCTCCATTTTGCCTCTACTTACACGATGATTATGAGGTTACAGAATATCCCTAGCAGAGTAGTGATAGGTTATATTGGAGGGAATGATTCTGTTATTTACAATCCATGGAGAGTAATTACTTCTCGCTTCCTTCATGCCTGGTCTGAAGTATTAGTCCCTATCGATCCCAATCCTCTCCTCCCAGGGGATGAATATGTTGAATGGGTAAGTTTTGACCCCCTTCTTATTTATTTAGCAAATCAATATGGCATTGATATCCCCCCAGATATAGTTCCACCATCTGGAGATGAGCAAACTCTCTTTATCAGATCGGATTATGATCTGGAAACAAAAGGAATATTTCAGGCAATTCAAGATCATCAATCAAATCCGTTGGATCCAATAATCGGACGAGTAACTGTAAATGATGGATTATTAGGAGACGGGGGATCAATTTCAAGTGGTACTACCATCACTCTTCGCACCCGTCTAATTAAAGTTCCTTCCCTCACCACTTGGTTACCTTATAGCGGAGCAAATATTACATTCTTTGTAGGAACTCAGGATGAAAATGCGAGTATCGAGGGAATTGTTCAGAACGGGCTTTTTCTTGGATATAAGCTGACTACCGGAGATGGAAGGGGAGAACATACATTCGTTACGAATGTTGCAGTTCATGGGATCCGAACTGTGAATTTCTATGCGATCTTTGAAATCTCTCCTGGTAATTATCGACTGGCACAATCTTGGACTTATAATCTTACTTTTTAGTAAATAAAACATTGTTTTATGGGGAAAGAAAGGAGTTTTCTTTCCCAAAATTTCAAATCTTTATGAATTATTCACAGATATCTAACTTCACCTTAATCATAAATAGATATAAATAAGCAAAAAAATTATCTTCAGCACCAGTTTAGTTCATATTCCTATCTCCCTCTTTTGATGAGGGAGTGGGAATGGAGTATCTAGAACGGAGAATGAATGAATATGTCAAAAGATAAAATTTACGGATATGGAATCTTCTTTTTAACAATTATATTTCTAATATTATATACCCTTTTCCTCCCAGTTCAGCAGTATTTTGGTTTAAATGATGGTGATCTACTTTATGACCTAGTAAACTCATTAAATCTTCTAAATACGACTCCATTGGATGCTATTTTATGGCCAGTCTATTTAGCAACGTTGATGATCGGATTTATAATAGCCTGGATCGGTATAACCATGGCTACCACTCCCCCTCCTGAACCTATCGATTTAGATGATCTTAATCTTGATGAAGAAGATCTTGAAGAAAATTCTTAATTAATTCACTAATTAATTATTTTCTCCTTTTTTTAAAAAAGGGTATTTTTAGCTCCTAGTCAATTTTATTTTGTTTAGATGCGAATTTATCTATCAGGGGGAAGGCCTATTAGATTATCTAAAAAGTTGGGAAAATATATAGCAAAGAAAAATAATAAAACTATAATTAAACCTGTACTGATTAATTGTTTATCGAAAAATAGTTTTTCGGCTTTTCTACAAATTTCTCCTTTATTTGAGACCAGAAATAGGTACCGAAATAGAGTGAAGGTAAACAATGGTAAGGAAAGGATGATAAATACTGTTTCGTTTGCGTGTCTTTCATTCAAATATATAAAGATTGCCAATAACTCTACAGCAATTACGGTAGCTAAGCTTTGATCAATTAGATCTTCTGTATATAATTTAAATACTCGTTTATGTTCTTTGGCGTTTTCTCCAAGGACAGTCATATCTCCTTTACGTTTTGCTAATGCTAAGAGCATAGCTGATGTAAAGCATAAAGTTATTAACCAAGGGGAAATAGTAACTGAAATTAGAACGACGCCAGCCACAGCTCGCCAAACATAATTTACGGAAATAGTAATAATATCAACAAAAACATAATCTCTCAAAAAGAAAGAATAAAGTTGACTAGTAATGAATAAAGCTCCTAAGATTAAAATAAAGGCTATTTTAGAATCAACAGTTACTTGAGCTGATTCATAATCACCTTCTTCAGATATTCTTGAAAATAAATAGATAGGATCATATGTTTCGGGTATGAAAACGACTAATAAAGTCGTTGATGCTAATATTACTATCATTAGTAAAAGTCCCATTTGAATAGTGATAACTCCAGAAGAAAAAGGTCTATTTTTTTTGTCGGGATGGGATTTATCCTTTTCACGATCTTTAAAGTCATTGACAATATAATTTAATGATGAGATTAAACAGAGGGCTATAAAACCGATTAGAACAGGAATCCAAGTGTCAATTCGGAAAATATTACGAGAGAAAAACAAACCGAAAAAAACCAATAAGTTTTTATAGTATTGATGAGGTCGTAACAATCTTACAATGCCTTTTAATCGTATTAGATTTGAAATTTGATCAGTACTCATTTCTACTTCCATGTTTGTATCTCCATGAATTCTAGGTGATCAATTCTTCTATCCCGATTGATTAAGATTTTATTTTGTTATTATAGCTCATAAATTCGAATAAAATCATACCGGGGTCGAGATTATCTCCTATTGCAGCAATGATAGAGTCTGAATCCATCCAAAGAACAACTAGATATCGATTTTTTCGTCCTTCTTTTGCTACAATCCCTCTCTGGTTTTTCATAACCATCTCATATATCTCATTATTAGGTAATCGGATCGGCATTGCTATATCGGATTCTAAAACGGGAATAAGATTTGATTTTATAAGAGCGTCTGAAATATCTAAATCCCCAATTCTTTCTACAACCTCAAAATTCTTATTAAATCTTACTATTGTTCTTAAATTTAGTTCTTTTCGGATAAATTCTAGTGAATTCAGAGTTTCCTTCGTCATTATTATCAATTCTATTTGATACACAAATAAAATAAGTAATTTTGTGTTAGTCTGAGATATAAACTAATATCTCTAGAAACAGCTAGATTATCAGAGGAACGAAACGAATAATGAATTTGACTCCCTTTCAACGGTTTGAATTGATAATCATTCCAATTACAGTTCTTATAAGCCAAGTTTTCATTGTTTTATTCGGACTAAGTATAATAGGGGAGAATATTATAAATATTATAGGACTCCCAAGCATTTTTGGTTATTTATTGGGAGTCATCGTTGTATATATTTTGGACAGAAAACAGCAGATTCGAAATTTTCTTCAAGTTGAACGAATCGTTAGATCATTAGTTTTATTGGGAGGTTTTATACTTATTCCAATTATTTTAAGTCAGAATTTTAAGATAATTCCAATATTTTCGATATTTTCGGTGTTAGCATTAATTTTTGCTTTACTTGGGGGAATTCTTAGTTTCCTTTGTATTTTACTTCTTTGGCGCTTTTCAGTCATGCAAAACTTTTCAGAATAATCCGAGCATCGACTACAGATACACCTTTATCGCTAGCAAAAACAGGATTTAAATCTAATTCCTCTATTTCGGGATTTTGGTCAATAAATTGGGAAGTTTTAATCAAAAGATCAATTAATGCCTTTTTGTCAACAGGAGGTTGACCACGAATACCATCTAAAATTTTAGCTGCCTTTATTTCAGATATCATTTCTGTTGCATCCTCCCGTTCAATTGGAATCAACCGAAAAACAACGTCTTTTAACACCTCAACGTATATCCCTCCTAATCCAAAAGCCAAGATTGGACCAAACATTGGATCTTGTGTTGATCCAATAAGAAGCTCGACTCCTGACTCCATTTTTTCCACAATATATCCGTCTATCTTCACTTTTGGATGCTTTTCTTTAATCTTTTCTTGCATAACTTTAAATTGTTCTTTTAAATCCGTCTTATTCCGAATTCCAGTAATTACTCCTCCAACATCAGATTTATGAACGATCTCTTCAGAGCTAACCTTTATTACTACTGGATATCCTATTCTATCAGCTTCTGAAAGTAGTTCTTCTAGATTTGTACCAAAACCTGTTGGATTTACAGGAAATCCTTCATTAAATAATAATGACTTCGATTCTTGAACAGTAAGAACATTTCGTTTTTGTTGCATGGCCTTTTTTATAACCTGTTCGGTTTTTGACATATTCTTCACATCTCTTTTCCATTTTTAATGGATATTGTTAAAGTCTGAAGTCAATTGAAATCTAAGGATTCCATGACTAGTTACCTTTAATATTAGTTTCTGCTCTTTGTATCATGATCTTTTCTACCTCACTAATTTCTTTTCCATTTGAGCTTTTTCCCTTTATAACAGTAATGAATTCAGCATCCTTAACTAACAGATGATAGGAATCAGTAATTATGGCATGAACAGCTGCTTGTGTTCCTAAACTTCTCACACCTGCGAGAATAAGTACCCATTTTTCGTTTTCACGAATTATTGATATAATTCCGTGAGAAGGTTCTGCAAACTCTTTATTTTGGGCTATAATTCGATTTTCTAAAAAATATACTCCAAATTTTTGCTTTAGATGGGAATTCAAATATTCTGTTAGGATATTTGTTATAGGACCACCTATAAGGATAAGGTTATCAGTAATTTGAGGTGATTTCATCCTATAATTACTATCAGTCATAACAAAAAATGGGGAATAGGGGATTTGTTGAATTGGAAGATGGCTTCCTAAATACCAACAGATATCTCCTGCTAAATACCCATCACGAGATAACGCATCAAATTTACCATGAGGTTCAGCTGCTCCTACTATGATTTTTCCAATAAAAATCTCATTGAGGCAATATTTGTCTCGCATAATCTCATTAAAGACACTTGTTTTCTGGAGAAGTGCATTTTGTTTTATTGAAAAGGTGAAGTTTTGAGCTAATAAACCAAATAATTTTACTTTCCCACGATTGACCTTTTTCTCACCTTGTGAGATTATTAAACCAGCATTACGTAATAAATTTAGATGATAATGAACTTTGGATTCGGAAAGATTCAATTCCAAAGCAATTTGTTTTGCATACATCTGACCTTCTTGAGCAATCAGTTGTAGTATTTGCCAACGAGTTTTATGGGCAAGAACAATAAAATTTTCTGCAGGAATAAGGGAATATTCACGTGTCAATAGCAAAACCAACTTATTAAAATCAATTTAAGTGATCAATCTTTTTGACTACTTCAAATTATTCTAGAGTGGTTATAACTTTTTTCCCTCCTACTGACCTCTCCTCAAGGTTACTTCATATTCTGTGTATATTCTAGATTTCTCATGTTTCCTTCTTCCTTCAATTTAATGGAAATCTACATTAATCGGATTTTATGATTTATTATTTCAACTAAATCTAAAGGCAATACATTTAAACCACAAAAGATTGATTTTATCTGGATAACTTGGGAGAAGTAATTATTTTCAATTCAGTTTGATAACCTGCTAGGTGGAAATTAATCTTATGTGCGGAATCATCGCAATCACAACAAGTTCAAACACTAAAGTTTCAAAATTGATAACAACAGGGCTCAAGCGACTAGAATACCGAGGTTATGATAGTGTAGGAATTGCTACGATAAACCAAGGAAAAATTGAAACCCTTAAAGATGCAGGAACGATTGATAGAGTAAACCAAAAACTAAATTTTGAAAATTTAGAAGGATCAATTGGTATTGGACATACCAGATGGGCAACACATGGTCCTCCAAATCAAATTAATGCTCATCCACATGCTGATTGCACAAAAAAAATTATGGTAGTCCATAATGGTATCATTGAAAATTATTTAGAAATAAAATCAGATTTGGAGAGAAAAGGGCATATTTTTACTTCTCAAACGGATTCGGAGGTAATTGTTCATTTAGTAGAAGAAGAATTGAAATTAGCAAATCCTCCTAAGTCAGTTATTCAGGCTTTTAAAAATACGATAACAAAATTAGAAGGAGCATATGCAATAACCTTAATCCATACTGATGAACCTGAAACAATATTTCTAGCACGAAAAGATAGTCCGCTTGTAATAGGTGTACAGGAGGATACTAAATTTGCAGCTAGCGATATACCTGCATTTCTTGAGCATACTAAGAAAGTTATAATATTAAAGAATGGTGAAATAGGAGTAATTACCCCAAAAACTGTTTATATTGAGAAAAACGGTTTTCGGGTTCAACCTAAACCGTTCATTGTTTCTTGGACTGCAGAAAGTGCACAAAAGAGTGGTTACCCTCATTTCATGCTTAAAGAAATTCATGAACAACCAATAGCCTTGAAAAATACCATAAATATTGATAGTGAGGAATTATCCAAAGCTTCGAAAAAAATACTTGAGTCTACACGGATAGTATTCTTAGCATGTGGTACTAGCTATCATGCAGGGCTTTCGGGATTCCATCAAATTCAAAGGATACTTCCAAAAAAACCGATTTATCCCATTATAGCTTCAGAGTATGAAACTTACTCCCATCTAATTGATGAAGAAACATTGATCATAGCTATTAGTCAGTCAGGAGAAACACTAGATGTAATGAAAGCGTTAAGCGCTGCAAGAAAGAATAAAGCACAGGTTATATCTTTAGCAAACGTAACAGACTCATCTATTCCCAGATTAAGTCATATTTCATTATATACAAAAGCTGGCCCAGAAATTGGGGTAGCTGCTACCAAAACTCATACCGCACAGGTAGCACTCCTCGCTCGTCTAGCAATACAACTCGAATTTGAAGCTGGAGAATTATCAAAAGATGATTATTCAGTTCAGGTTGATAATTTAGTACAACAAACACCTCAAATTGTTAGGACTGTAATAAATCAAAATGAACTCAAAGCTAAAAAATTGGCTTCAATAATTCAAAACCAAAACCATTCTTATTTCTTAGCACGTGGTCTTAATATGCCTGTTGCTTTAGAAGGGGCCTTAAAACTAAAAGAAATCTCATATATTCATGCAGAAGCTTTTCCAGCAGGTGAAAGTAAACATGGACCAATAGCTATAGTGGAAACCAATTTTCCTATTGTTATGATAGCTCCCGATGATTGGACCACAAAGAAAATGCTAGGGAATGCTGAAGAAATGAAAGCTAGAGGTGGATACATAATTTCTGTAACGGAAAAAGATCATAGAATAACGGAACGATCAGATTATTCTTTTTTTATACCAAAGGCTTTTTCACCTATTATTAATCCGATCTCCTATGTCGTTCCCTTACAGATGTTAGCATATTACACAGCTGTTCGCCGAGGGTATGATCCTGATAAACCCAAAAATTTAGCAAAAACCGTAACAGTCGAATGAGAGTGGTTCAAAATTCATATTATGGAATTAATCAAAAAAGCCAAGCTAATTATTTTTCATTACTAATTACACTAGTAAATACTGGAGTTTCCTTTGATACATGAGACTCATTCTGAACAGGTATCCTATAAAATTTATGTTCATTTCCTACCTGTACACAAATAGCTCCAGGTAAGTGATGACTCGGATCAAGATGTTTAGAAAAATCATGGAAATGTTTAACGATTTCATCTCGTGTTTCTGAAACTGCTATCACCTGACTCCCATAAAGTAATACCCATTTTCCTTTGCAGATAGCCTTACGTAGAAGTTCTTGAATGCTCCAATAAGATTGTTCTTCTCGTAGAAAGTGATCTAAGAGAGTCAACTACCTACTTCCACTTTGTTCTTAAAATATGTATTTAAAACTTAAGAACCATGTTTATACTTCACAAATGGGTTAAAAAAGCTTTTTGTTGGTAGGATATTCAATATTTGAAAAGCCCAGAATGAGATTAGAAGAGACAAATAACTTTAAATATAACTCCTCTGAAATAAACATTCGAAAAAGTCAAAGATATTATATGAATATAAATCGAGAGAAGAAGAAACAGTAAAAGGAGAGAAAACTGAGAGTTTATATTGGTTCAAATAATAACCAAAAGTGAATTCCAAGACCTATACAAATTGCCATAATAACTAAACGAATAGATGTTCCAATGAGACGTTCTCTTATAGTACGATCTTTACTTGTCTCCACAAAGAAAATTAACCAGATAGTTGAAGAAATCCCTAAAAGAGAGAAGAGAAGAGCAAATGGATAATATAACCCCTCATCTATCAAACTGTTCCATGATTTGAATCCAGGAGTGGTTGTGGTATTAGTATCCTCGGTTGTTGTTGGAGTTTGAGTAGTAGTAGTATTTTCTGTAGTTGTGGTTTCGTTTTGATTAACTGCTAAGGGAATGTTTATTTCTAATGAAGCTAATTGGGAATCCTCTAAGGAAGATGAATTATTGTATTCTATGCTTTCATTGATAGAAATGAAAAGACATTGAGAAAGAGGGGTAACTAAGAAGCTCAAAAATGCACTCAGAGCAATTAATGTAATTAAATGGCGTTTAAAAATCTTAGAGATCATGTTTCATCGTTACTCCAAGAAATGGACTGTGAAATTAGGGTATTTTATCAATTCTTGCTTGAAAAAGGGAGTTTAATAAAAGTTCCTTTAAGTGATCCAATACTAGAAATTTCTCTTTAAAGAAATTTAATAGTATATATTTCTGATAAGGCTTAAGAAATGAAAGGTAAGCACCTTGAATCAGTGAAATGGATTCAATTAAGTTACAAATAATATCATATCATAATTGGATTCTTTGAAACAATTGAAAAGCGCCGATAGTCTAATCTGGCTAGGACTCCAGCCTTCCAAGCTGGCTATTCGGGTTCAAATCCCGATCGGCGCATTCTATTTTATTTAGTATATTTGAATTAATCCATTATAATTTCTAAACTGGAGAGTAACGTAATACAGCACATATCCCTCCAAAACTTTGAATTTGACGCCCTTCTTCAGTTTGTGGATTGATTATCTCTACTCGAGCTCCAATCTGTTCAGCAAGCTCTCCTAAGTCCATTATTAAATCTTTTTCCTCGATTTCCCAATTTGATGCCCGACAATCTGGACATTGTATTTTTTGAACATTTAATTTATATTCATCAAATTCGGAAGGATTAATAGTCTTTTCTTGAACATAATCGCAGTTTCTACACTTTGATTTCATTCGAAGTTTTTCTAATCCACCTGAAATTAAAAGTAACTCTACTGCTCCCATTTCAAGGTTTTTTCGAATTTCATTCTCACCATAATTAGCTTTTCCTTCAAGTAATGCATCCATAAACTTTTTTACAAGGTGTTTTTCCTCCATTATAGCTACTCCCTCGAGTACATCAGCAGAACTCGCAACTAATTCATTTATCCCGCTTTGATCTCCTCCATAACCTAAATCTTTCATTCCAACAATCTTTGCTCGTAATCTATTGTCAAAGTGATCAATAATTTGGTCTTTAATTTGTCCAGGGCCTCCAATAATTACTCCTTTTAAAATAATATCTGCATCCTCAATAAAAAATGTCTTCATATCATCTGCAACTCGTTTTAAAAATCGTGCTACAGCCTCCTCACGTAATCGTGAGAATCGAACACTACTTTGACCTCCTTTTCGATGTTTTTTAGCTGCTCCACTTCGAGTAGTTTTAAGGATCTTTACTTGATCACCTCTGAGAGTTGCAATTGTAGCTTTGGCTGAATCTATAGCTAATAAGGCATAAACATCTTTCTCAATATACTTGTCTAAAATATGTTCAACATGAAAACGATTATCACAGACATAAAGCTTCCTAGATATTGGTTCCTTAGGTTCAAAAACGAATGATTCAAGCTTTCCAGATTCAGTAACGCCTGAAAATAGAGCTATACCAGAATCAGGAGATTTTTGTCCGTAATTTTTGAGTGTTTGAATTACATTTTTTAACGCTGAAATGACATTTTTTTGAGTCGTTTTACTCCGAATATTGGTTGCAGTACCCATTTCATCGCTTAATTCTTGAATAAAATCGGAAACAGCACGATTTGGGGGAATGTAGAGTGAGACTAAACAGGTACTACCATCTTGTGATTGTTTTTGCTGTAACTCAGTTAATTCCTTGCCTAATTTATACTGTCTATAGCTCATTTTGATTCCTCTATTTTCAAATTTATACTTTCAATTCTTTTCATTGTATCAAGAATGGGTGAATTTTTCAATCTTAATGCACTAATTCGATGAATATTCCAAATGGAGATATTATAAACTAATTTTCTATATCTTTTTGATTTATTTCCCTCTGTCTTTAAAAATTGAAATTAAGTGGGGATATAACATTATCAGTTCTTTAAGGGACAATTGGTTCCAATCACATATTGGACAATATTCAACCAAATCAATACAAATCAAATTAGCTGAACTCTCTTTGATAATCCTTTTTAGTGTTTTGAAAAGATATAGCAAATCTAAACTTTGTTTTTCTAAACTTCTTAATTTATTTTCTTGAAATTTTTTCAAATCAGGGAAAAAATTTAGTATTTTACCCACTAAATATTGGTTAGGCTTATCTTTACTTTGATTAAGTCTACTTGCATCCATAAGGACTTTCGATAACCGCTGTTCGAAAGTATTTGCATGACCAATTAGATATTCTCGATGCCAATAATTGGAATATCCTAAATAATCATGCTGTGAGAGTGGAAAGAAATCTAAATCAATAGTTACATATATTTGTTTACCTCGGATCCATGATATAAATTTTGGAGTTGTTAACAGTTCATCAGGATTTTGAAAAATAAATGGAAATATATTAGAAACATGGATAAGATCAGAGTTTGTTTCGGCCCAACCACCTATCAATATAACACTAGATGCTAGTTTCTCTGTGATCCACACATTATTGATTATAGTACGATTCTCAAAATCAAAGTGAGCATCAAATGAGATGACAGCAAAATTTTTCTTATATTTAATCAAATTTGATTCTGCAATGTAACGAGAAGGAGCATGTGAAGTAGCAAGGTTTATGAATTTCCTGTTATATATATAGAAGCTGTCATTTAAACCTAAAAAGGTATTTATTCCTTGTAATTGATTGTATGGATAGCCTAAAAAATGAGATCTCATTTCAGAGATAAATGATTCATCAATTAATCCATCAAACGAAAATTTTGGAAAATTGTGTTTTAATTGCAGAAACTTTGTAAAAGCCCAAAATTCTTCTATCCAAAAGCGACTATATCCATAAGTATGAGGGGGAATACATGTAGGGTAATAATTCTGTGAAGGCATCTTTTCTCTTGATCTTATTTTTCAGAACAATGGATTCTGAATTATAGTTCCTATATTCTTTCCATCAATCGCTTGCTCGATTTTAAAAACTTTTTTAGAGCAAATAACGATTCTAATGTTGGTTCTTTCACAAATTTTGGCAGCGATGAGTGTAAATGGAGCATTGGAACCTGCTTCTAATGAAAGGGGAGATATGACTTTATAAAACTCTTGATAGGTTAAATGATCATACTTTTTTGCATCAGAATGTTTGTATGGATCTTTATCATAAATTCCCTCTACGTTTGTGACATTAATTAAAATCGGGGATCCATAGAGGTCAGCTAATATTGCAGCATCTTCATCTGTCTTGATAGCTGGTAAAAAACCTCCAGATATTCCTATATCATATTGTTGCAAGAGTTTACTCATTTCTTTAACTGTAGTAGGTAAAATAGGTGAGCAAAGACCTTTAAAATAATATGTAAGAAGCTGGGCATTTAACCAAGTTGCTGCAATGCCCATATAATCTTTCTCTCCCTCTGTTAATCCAGCAGGTAACCCTTGAATATATTGACGAGCAATCTTTCCGCCACCACATACAATCATAAATTTAAATCTAGGAATAAATTTCTTGAGCATTACAGAAAAGTTATTCAAAAATTCAGTATCAATTTCGCCAGGATTAATAATAGATCCGCCCAAGGAGATTGTAATAACTGGTTTCATATTCTTCTCACTATCTCCATTAATTTTTGTAAGAAATTATTAATTTCTTATCTAGTTAAGATTTAAAGATTTTCATGGAAATCTAAAATTTTATATTTTGACAACTGATAAATAGCAAAAAAATCACGGAAAGTAATCCAAAAAGCAAATAAAGATAGTGCCGCGGGTGCGACTTTCAAACATAAACTATTTTGATTATGTTATTTGAACGCACGGCAACTGGATCTTCAGTCCAGCGCTTACGGGTACCAAAAGGGCTCTCCCGGGCTAAGCTACCGCGGCTTCAATATATAATGAACATTACGAGAATCCCAATCAAAGGGTTAAATATTTTTACCCAAGAATTCACTTTTGAGTAATATATCCAATTAATTATTACGACGTCGATTATTGAATGTTTTCTGTTGCCAGGCAAATCGGCGTATTTTTGGACTAGGAAATCCACAATATGAACACTTTCGCTTCCTCTTATGATATGATCTATTACCACACCGTCTACATGGCATATGAGTTCGTTGGGAGGTATGTTTACCTCGTGAAGCAGTTCCTTTAACCATTTTTATCAACCAACTTTATTTATGTTTTAGTGAAAGAGGATCTCGCTTTATGGGGGCGAAATAAGGATTACATTATCACCACGAAGAATAATGCTTCCTAGTTGTTCTGTGACTGATTCGGTTCCTTCTTCCTCATCAGCAGGGTGGATTAATTCAGCCTCTTCTAAATAGAGATTTAAGTGAGGATCATAACTCCGCAGGATTCCACGGACCTCACGTCGACCACGAACTTTAAGAATAACTTTTTTATTCAGGGCTGATGTCAACACATCTAAAGGTCTACTCATTTTCAATCACATTACTTTGAATTCAGATATAAATGAAATAATTCATGAAATTTTAATCTCTAGTGAAGTTTAATAAAAAACTACACTGTAAGAAACCCTTCTTCTTAAAATTTTTAAATAGATTTATGGTGTGAGATGAAATGATTCTGAGGAAAATTGTGATAAAAAAGACCCAATGAATATAAAATTTAGATTCTTTAGTACTTAAAATTGAAAAATGAGAAATAGCAACTTGGGGAGTTGTACAAAATATTTTCATTCTGAAAAATTAAATACTTATTTCTCTTGGTTTAAAGCACTTATTGCCTAAAATCAGTATAAATGGGTCTAATTTAGATTATATACTCATTTTTTTAAAATATTCTTGATAAAAACAATAATAGGTTTTTAAAGAAAAGAATGCTCCGACCGGGAATTTCAGTCTGTTTCCTCCGAAAAAGACATTTGAACCCGGGTCTTCGGGGCGAAAGCCCGGAATGATTGGCCGAGAAAGACAGCACGACATCTCTTGGGCCGAGCTACACCATCGGAGCAAAATTTCCTCTATATCTTATGTGAGTAGGCAGGAGGGGAAGAATATTAAAAAATTAAAAAACCTTGTTGCACTACTCTGGGTGGGCTTCATTGGAATAATTTCCAGTTGCTATACCTGATAATCGGTCATATACAGCGAATCTTTATTAAACTTCGTAAAAAATGGTCAATTGATATAAATCGAGGTAAGAATGAGTGGCGTCGTCAAAAAAACGTAAAAAACGTAAAAAAAACTCAGAACGTTCTATTAACCGACAATTTTTTGGCGAAGCAATAACATTTCTTTTAGAAAGAAGCCTAGAAAATCGAATAAAGAATCCAGAATATGCAAAAGATCTATATCTCTCTGCACGTAAAATGGGACAAAGAGGTCGGATGCATCTACCACGAAAGTATCATATGTTATTTTGCCATTCATGTTCTACCCCATTTAATGTAAATACTGTTAGAATTCGGATAAATAGCAAAAAACAACAAATCCATTATTACTGCTTGATTTGTCATCAAGAAAAAAGATTTGGTTTTGGAAAAAAATTATAAGGATGATAATGTTGACGGTTTTTGTAGCTATATACTCTACTTTTCCTAATATGGAAAGTGCGAAACATTTTGGTAAAATTTTGGTTGAACAGAAACTAGTTGCTTGTGTTAATCTTATTGGCAATATTTTTTCAATTTATAGATGGCAAGAAACCATTGAAGAAGATTCAGAGGTAATTTTCTGGGCAAAAACGCAAGAGACAAAGATTGAACCAATTTATGAATTACTGAAAATTCATCATCCTTATGAACTTCCTGCATTTGTAATTTATCCTATCAAATCAGGTTCAGAGCCCTATTTGAGTTGGTTAATAGCGGAAACTTCACCTTAGACATCGATAGAGACATTATAATGTTGATTTTTTTCTTCAACAATTATAGTTACTCCTAATATTTCCATTAATAATTCCATATTGGTTTTAGTATGGTTTGTAATTATTGGAGTGGTAAAAGAACTGTTCTGATCTGCTAACGCCATAACAGGAAGAATTTGATCAGCTAAATAAGGATCTACAACGCATCTCCGATTGAAGGTAAAAAGAAAACGGTTTCCAGCTTCTTGTCCTACTTTTTCAGACGAAACATGTCTTTCACCTATATAATCAGCTCCAATCACACCATTCGTAAGATTGGAATAGATTAACACCCCAGATCCAGGGTTCCATGCGTCAATATAATTTAATGTTTCATTTAGAGGAATATTCAAGTTATTGAGAGACTTTTTAATGGATTGAATTTGACGTTCTCCAACTCTCGCATTCCGGAGATGATTGGTTGAATATGATTTAATAAAAATTTCTTTCGGATCCTCAAAATCAATTAGAGAGGCCCCAGAAATTTTAGATGGAACTTGGAGAGCAGCAATCACCTCTGCTCCTCCACGTGGGAAAAATCCATGACGATTAATTTCCAATTCATAGGATAGACCTAAATTTCGAAAAACCTCCCAAGTAACATATTTTATATAAGGGAGAGTAGGAGCCCATTTACCAAACGTTGCTCCTCCTTTAAAATGTAATTTAGTAACGGAATTTTTAGAAGCAATGAGAGCGAGCTGAAACGATTGAAGGATCAATCCAATGCTCCCCGCAGTAGAGATAGAGATTGTTAATTCTGATTTCCAATTATTTGATGGACGAAAAAAAAGTGTTTCGGATCCTAATCGATCCCCTTCTAATTCTCCACCACAAAGTAAAGCTATTGCCTGAATACCCATAAGATGCTGAGTTTGTAAGCCAGGATTAGGACGATTTTTTCGAATGTTAATTATTTTGATCGGTTCTTGAGTAACTAGTGCAAGAGCGGAAACTAAGCGTAATATTGCACCGCCTCCTTCACCTTTACTACCATCAAAAGTTTGCAAGATAAACCCACAAGAAATAGTGATTATTAAAAAATAAAAATGATTAGTAAAGAAATATTTTGATAAGAAAAAAATTCTTATCTTTGGGTAATACCAAGATAGTAGAATAAAATATGAGTTTTAACCAGCTCGTTCTCTACGCTTTGGGCGAAGTCTTGTCGATCGGCAACGTCGGCATTTGGTAGCATTCGGTGGATTTCGTGCATAGCACTTACGGCAAATAGTCATCTCTAAAAGAGCTTTTCGCACAACTTCTCGTTTCTCAGGATCAGTAATAGGCATTGTGTAGATTTCCATAACAGTGTTTTTCTTTCAAGACTATTTATTCTTTTAAAGAATTATTTATAACTAATTTATGGAAATTTTATAAGTTTAAATTAACTTTTTCATATAAAGAAAGGATTATTTATTTCATCAGAAGCATAATTCGATATTCTTTATGGAATTAGAGAAATAAATTATAAAATTTGGTCAAAAAAATATCATAGATAAAATAAGCATTAGCTTTAGCAGATATTATTTGAATGAATATCAATCTCTTCACTAAAAATTTATTATTTCACTTAATTATGCACCTAATAATAGTTTATTTCAGTTGTTTTTGATAATTATTTAGAAAACGCAGCTCATTGTTTTTATGAAAATATCAGATGAATAATATTGTCGGGTTTTAGATAATTCCATTTCCCCCCCACACCTAGACTTCGAGTGTATATTTGAAAAAATACGACAAAAAACTAATTTAAACAAGAATCAATTAAAAATTAAGTAATTATACTGGCAAAAACTTTTCCAGAAAATATTAATAAAGGATTAAAAACAAGTAATTACATGAAGAATATAGATAACAACGGTGGAAAAACTAATGCAATACTACATGAGTGTGTCAGAAATACAAGATCGAATCAAGACATTAATTACCCACTTTACTGCAAATCCCAATATGAAGTCACCATTCTTTAATCCTGAATTAGTCCGTTCAATCAGAAAAATGGTAGATCCAAATTTATTAAATAATGAAAAAGTAGCTGATGAGATAATCACTACCTTTCTAAACGCAATCATTCTTGCAGGGCAATTAGGAATCGACATTGAATCAAAAATTAATGAATACCTTATTCAATTAGAAAGAGAAGCCATTTTCGCGATGTAAAATAGAAAAATCTTTATTCTTGTAAATTTATCCACCTTGGAAGGTTAATTTCAAATTTTTTAATAATCATATAAATAAACTAACGATTGTACTTAAATCAGTCAAACCTAATGCCCAACTTAAAACCACTCCTAGAATTAAAGAACTAATTCCTCCAAATATAGGTAAGGGGAGACCAGGTAAAGCTCGTTCCTTTTGGAGAAGTTTAAAAGTGTACAAAACACCAATAAGTAATCCAATAAATGATAGAACGAGAGGAAAAGGACTAGCTAAGGAAATACCTATCACAACGGCTACACTTATAAGCATACTGAAAAAAGCGAAATCTCCTAGGCCTATATTAATTAAAGGAGTAGAATAAACCGGTAAAGCGGGAAATAGTGGAACAGGTTCATAAACTACATCTTGATCATCCCCTAAACTGGAGAGATCTTCGACTTCTCCAGCTGTTTTTCGACCATGATCTATAATCCCTTTTAATGGGCCACGAAAAACGGCATAGATATCATAAAACGATAATCCAATGAGTATCAAGAATGCTGTGAGTAAGGGGAGATGCAGGGCAAAGAGGGAACCGATCATTGCACCAAAAAATATCATCATAGTATTTCTTAACCAAATTTTATCAAAAGATTGTATACCAAAAGTAAGGAAACCTAGAATCGCAATCAGAATAGCAAAAAGATACAAAATTGGATTATAGACATCGTTAATCGTTTGCTGTATAATACTAGGCAAGAATCTCCAAATTAAATCTAATATTTTTGTGGATATAATACCACCAAAGAATAGTCCAAAAGTAAACCATGAAAAACCCATTAATAACGCAAAAAAGTAGGTCAAAAACCTCATAAATCCTTTTTTAATAATAAAAAGAACTATAATCCCTCCAATAAAGGCTATTAAGACATAATATAACATATTTAGAAAAGCTCCCCATGCAATACCACCTGGATCCTCGGGATTCTCAGGTATTGGAGAAATATCAGGAGGAGTAAAATCTGGAAACGTATCTTGAAGAATGTTGTAATAATCAAGAGTCAGCAAAGAGAGAATAATAGCAAGAACAAGTACAATAACAATGGGCTTTATAAAAGCACGAAAACGAGCTCTAGAGTCATCTATTGAAATGGAATCAAGTTGAGAAGCACCTTGGGTTAGATCGCTCATCTTATAATCAATTTAACCTAAAAAGGAAAGGTGAAAATAAAAATACTGGAACGATAACAATATATTGTGGAGATAAAATATGGGAAGTCTTAATCAAATTGGTGAGAAAAATATAATAAAACTGCTACAACCATATTTAGAATCAGTAAAAGATAGTGAAAAGAATGAAGATGCTTTTCTATATACTTCACGACCCCCATATAGAATGATTAATGTCGATACAATGTCTCGTTATTCAGATTTCCTTCCGAGACAAACTTATTTTCAAATTGGAGCGAAACTCGTTACCTTAACTTTTTCGGATTTAGCTGCAAAAGGAGCGACCCCTGATTTTTTTTTATCATCACTAGTAACTGATGAGTTAATAACAACGTTTGAACTAGAGGAAATAGCCAAAGGGATAAAAAAAGCAACTCAAAGATATAGAACAAAATATTTAGGGGGGGATTTAGGGGCAGCAGAAGAAGCAGTGTTTACAGGGATAGGCCTAGGTACAATCAGAAAAGGTACACCAATTCCTCGTAATGGAGCACAAGTAGGAGATTTACTTTATGTAACCAATTCATTCGGATTGACCTCAATAGGACTATCACAATTATTAAAAACGAATAATTACAAGAATCAAATAAAAATCACTGAAGAAATTGGGATATTGGCACTAAAAGCGCTTTATGAACCAGAAGCACAGATAAAAACAGGACAATTGCTTAGTAAGTATTCCTTAGCTAGTTCTTGTATTGATAGCTCAGATGGATTGGCAATATCTTTACATTGGTTAGCTCAGTTATCACAAAAAGGGATTCTCATTGAAGAAGTACCAATAGATCCATTATTAGACACTCAGATAAAATCGAAAGAACAAAAGCTACATTTAACCATGTTTGGGGGGGAGGAATTTGAATTAGTATTTACTGTACCAATCCCAAAAGAAGAAGAATTAATAAAACGATTATCAAAAAATAATATCTTCGTGAAAAAAATCGGACAAATTATTAACACTGAAGGGGTGTTTACAAATTACCTAGGAGAATTAACTTCAATTCCTAGAAAAGGATGGGATAGCTTTTCTAAATCGCTCTACCACGAAATTTAAAAAAACAGATCGAAATCAAAGATATAGATATTAGTTTAATCAATAATGAGAAAACAATGGTAATACGACTTTGAAGCGCCGATAGTCCAGTCTGGTAAGACTCCTGTCTGCCACACAGGTGACCTGGGTTCAAAATGCGTATTTCTTTAGAGAAATATCATGAAAGTCCCGGTCGGCGCATATCATTACTTATCTCAAAATATCTCTCTGAATTATGACACTAAATTTCTTAATATTTATTACTTCAGATTCTTAAATTTTAAGATTTTAAATTAAGATTAATCCATTTAAAAACACCCATTAATGTAGTTACTTCTCGACCTGTTACATAACCCCGTGAAAGGATATTTTCAAACGCTTGAATCGCCATTCGATGTTTTTCGGGATGATATTGTACAGTCGAGAGTAAATTTTCAAAATAATTGACTAAATGACGTCGTTCATCATAAGTTGAGGCACGATGATAATATTTTTTCACTTCGTTGGTCTCCCCTCGTTCAATAAGCAGTTCCCTAACAATATACAAAACTATGGCTACTGCATGGGATAAATTCATTACTGAATAAGTAGTTTCAGTAGGAATAGTTATCAGTAAATCACATTGGCTTATTTCTTCATTTTTTAAACCAAATTGTTCCCTCCCGAAGATGAGACCAAAGTTGCCCTGGGGTAGATCAGATTTTTTGAGTTTATCTAAATCTAACGATACACGAGACAAATTATAATCATGACCTATTCGAGCAGTTGTTCCAACAAGATAATCAAATTCTTCTCTGATCTCTGTAAATTGATACTTTAATATTGCTTGATTTAGAACTAAATGAGCTTTTCGAGATACAATGGAAATCTCGGAATCAGATAAATCCACTTGAGGGTTTAAGAGGATTAATCTAGAGTAACCAAAATTCATCATGACACGAGCAATACTCCCCAAATTTTGAGGTTTACTAGGCTCAATTAAGATGATAGCTGGAAAATCCTCATATTCAATTGGTACTTCTGGTATCTTTGTGTTCACGCTTTTTCATCTCTAATTTCGCTAGTTTGGGTGAGTTAAAGAATCTTCACTGTCAGGATTTAAGCCAAAACATTTGAAAAAAATAAATAAGGATAACTTTCTGAAAGGTGAGTTGTTCCATCGAGATCATTAAAATATTCTCGTTGAGAAAAAATGGCATTTACATGGTCTTACCCCTTTTATGCGGGGGTAGCCGAGCCAGGTCAAAAGTTAAAATGCATCTAGGGCTAGATGACGAGTTTCTTGTCTTCATGCGCTGACCAAAGGCGCTGGACTTAAGATCAACTTTTGATTAGATATCCAGTCACATAGGTGTGCGTGGGTTCAAATCCCATCCCCCGCATTTTTTTAAACTTTCAAGGAATGAATAAACTTTGAATACATCATTCTTCCTGAGTTAAGCCTTTGAAACTAGTGAAACTAAAATATCCTAGAATAATGGATGATTCAAAACATTTTTTGACTCTTAAAACCCGAAAAATATGAGAAAGTTGTTTATTCTTCCATACAAAATTTTTAAGAGGAAAATTTGGATTTTAGTGTTTACTTCCTTAATAATTAGCTTTTTAAATCATATTTGATATTAGTCTATCTGAAATAGATAAATATTAAATGGTGTAAATTTTGCTTACATGGAGACCTAACTATCAAGAGTTCCAAGAAATGTTTGCAAATGACTATTGCTTGAAGATTTTACTAATAATCTATCAACAAAACCAAAAAAATATATTTCCTTGTGCAGCTGATGTTTCTAAAATCCTAGACATACATATTACTACTGTAAGCAAGTATTTAGAATTATTAACCAAATTTCATTTTATTAACAAAGATCAAATATTCAATAAGCCAGGAAAGCCATCATATTACAAAACTCAAATTGATGATTTAACAATTAATCTTGAATTCTCATTGATGGCTAAAAAACTTGATAAAATGATTCAAAAACCAAAATTTCAAAACGTATTAATTCGTGAAAAACCTAATCTCTCCCCACGAGTAGAATACCTTTTTAAAAATGATGGTACTATTAAAAAATTGATTGTACAGCAAAAAACAAAAGCAAAACGTATCATTCGAAGAAATATTGTACTTTCTAATATTGAAAGTAATTTTATGAAATATCTCCCTTATCCTACAATGGAGTTTCAGTCTTTCACAGACATATGCAACAACGCGGGGATTTATGATATAATAACCATAAAAACTCTTCTCCCCTTTCTTAAAAAATTAGAGAGATATAATATCGTAGAAATAAAACAAATATGAGGCGATTTTAATGAATAAGATGTTGATGTCGAATAGTAATAAAATCCATACCAGAATTGCAGAATTTCGATCAAGACAAAAAAAGCAAGCTATCTTTGCTACTTCTATATGGTTGTTATTAGCAATGGGATTAACGGTTGTTATAACACCAATATTTCAGATCTATGAGTCACCATTAAGAAATTTGATTACATCATTTGTGATAGTTGTTGTTTTTCTGAGTTGGATCAGCTACATTCCATTTATTGGAATTTTAATTGTCATAATTCTTCGAACACGAAGTAAAAACTATCTAAATCAATTAATTCCTAATTTTGGTCTTTTAATAGTCATAACATTTGTAGCTCTTAGTCCTTTCATTGAATTGAAAGAAGATGACGTTATTACAATCATATTTACGGGATTTATGCTATTATTAATTATCCTTGAATCTATTTTTCTTCGTTCTGTCATTCAGGGGGCAAGACAAAATACGAAACCCTTATTTTTATGGAGTTTTTATCAAGATCCATTTTTCGCTTTCCAAGGAACCATCATTACACAGCATTCTTTATCAATTGAGGAAGAAAATGATGGTTATTCCCAAAGACCTTTTTTTCTTAATTTTTCAGAAATAATTCAGTTTTGTCCTACATTAAAACATTTTAAAGAAAAAATTAAAGATTATGCCTCATTTCTGACCGAAAGAAGTGAATTAGTTGGATGGGACTCTGAGAAAGATGTCATAAAACTATACCCAAGAGTTCTTATTGGAAAACCTGATCTAGGATTAGGAATTACTTATCTGTGGAGTATTCTGAAAAAAATGATCCGAAAGGTAGAGCTTACCTATGTATCTATAAATTATGATAAAAAGGAAATTTCTCTTAGAATTAACAAAGATGATTATAACCTATTACATGATGTTACCTTTCATCTACTAGGACAATCTATATTGAATCAATTTAAACTATCAATTATAGAATTTCTGAATAGTAATCCAGAAAAAGCATACTCAATTCTTTATTTATCCTCAAAAGGACAAGAATAATTCTTATATATTAAAAATACCATAATACACACGATAGTCTCTTTTTATACTTAATAATAGAAGATCAAGTTATAGGGGGAAAGAAAATTCCATTTATCATTCCTTTACTTCTCCTATTAAATATATGGTTTTAGTTTCAATTATTTTAGCTCTAACTATCACCCCGAGACTTAAATTGGGATTATTAAAAAGAATTGGTAAATAAGAAGTGTTTCGACCTAAGAATTGTCCTTTCTTTGTACCATATTCATCTATTATCACTTTCCCCTCCCAATCGATCCATTGTTCAAGCTTTTTTTGCGTAATATTTCTACAAATCTTTGATAACTCTCGACTTCGTTGTGACTTAATATGAGTTGGGACCTTTTCTGGTAATCCACTAGCTTCAGTTCCAGGACGATCAGTGTACTTTGAAATATTGACAATTTCAAATTGGATTTTGTGTAATAAGTCAACTGTGTTTTGATAATCCTGTTCGGTTTCCCCTGGGAATCCGACAATGATATCAGTTGCTAATACTAAATCTGGAATATTTTTCTTCAATTTTGCTATTAGGTCGATAAAATACTTCATATCTTCTTTTCTTTGCATGGAACGAAGTATTTTATTTGATCCTGATTGGATAGGAAGGTGAAGGAATTTAAAAATGTTAGGAGACTGAAAATTCTGTATTAGTGGTTGAAGGAAGTTTTGTACCATATAAGGAGTCATCATGCCTATTCTAACAAAGAATTCCTGTTTGAAGTGATTAATTGATTCTATTAAATCAGTTAAATTAACTTGGGGTTTTAGATCTATCCCATATGTCCCAGTATCTTGTGAAGTTAACCAGATTTCACGCGAACCTGAAAATAATGCTTGCTTTATCTCTGTTAGAACATTTTCTTTAGCACGAGAACGAAGACTTCCTTTAGCTTTTTGAACTATACAGAAGGAACATTTTCCTAAACAACCGCGAGATATTTCAATTATGGTAATCACTGGATTATATTGACTTCGTCCTTTTAAATAAAGTTGTGACCAGACGTCTGAATCGGTATATTTAACTTCGGGGACATAATTATTATTCAAGAGCAATATGATGTCTTTGGCTACTTCAGGAAATAGCACTTTAGCATTTGGGATATTTTCTGTGATCCAATCCCGCATGACAACGGGTAGACACCCAGTAATTATTACCTCTTTTTCAAATGCTAAATTTAAAAGTAAACTTTTCATTCGATGCTCAGTATTTTGTTTGACTACACAAGTATTTACTATAACTGTGTTTGCTTCTTCAAAGGATTCTGTAATTTGATATTGATGTTGTTTTAAAGTGCCTATTAATCCCTCTGCTATTGCTTGATTAGCACTACATCCGAAATTTAAGACATGAATTACATGATTTGTCATTTTGGGGTCTTTCATAATTTTAGAAGCCACAACTGGTACAACTACGTAATCTTTTTTTAAGATCTGATTACTTGGAAAACCTGCCAATCCTTCAGTCATCCGTGAGAATCTTGCGAACAGTAACCATGTATGTTGATGAAAAAGACATTGACGCAATGGCAGAATTAGTTCGTAATGGAAAATACCCCAACCGATCAGAATTAGTCAGAGCTGCCATTCGTGAACTGATAGACAAACATCGTGGTTAAAATCCCTCTTATTTTAAATAATATATTCTAAATGGCTTAATTCATCCAAGAATGTAATTTTTGAATCCATTCAGCAAGTAAAGGAATAATGCTAATAGTAGTCAAACCTTCCATGTTACATCGGATAGTATCTGTACTAAATATGCCTCCAGAATTAACCGCTAACAACTTTTGAAAATTGGATGGTGAATGAACAGCATGAACATATGCAAAAAACACTTGTTTTGCTCCCTGTTGTTTTAAAAGTTTAGCTGCACCAATCATTGTACCTCCTGAACTTACAAGATCATCAACAACAACTATATTCTTTCCTTTTATTTCTAGATTTAATTTTGAGATTGTTTGAGTCACTTCTCCAGTATTTGGATCCCTTTCTTTGTGAATCGCTCCATGGAAAGGCGATCTAATTGCTGTTGCAGCTGCATAGGCTAAGGAAATTGCTCCAACATCTGGTGATAAACAAATTAACTCCTCACCTTTTAGAGATAAGTGATTTTGTAGACCCTTAATTAAAATGGGAATTGCAGAGATATCATAAGCTTTAGAATGAGTAAATATCTTTTGAATATCACTTTTTCCAAATATATGAGAATTTATAGTTAAGAAATCATCTAGTCCCGCACTTTCTAACATTTCAGCTAGATATTGTATAGAAATAGGGTCTCCTCTTCGTGTTTCACGATCTTGTCTTGAATAAATATGATATGGAAAAATACAAGATATTCGAGCTGGATTATACTGTTTTATGTTATAAATCGTCCATAAAAGAGAAATTAAATAATCATTCTTATTTTGATCAGCTTCCAGTTGTACAACCACCACCACGTGTGATTCACTAATTTGGTTCTCATTTGAAAATACCAATCTAGGACATATTTCCCCATCAGGAAAAATACGTTCTTCAATGGCTATAAAGGTAGCGTTGGGGATTCTATCAGCTAGTAATCTAGCAAAATCAGGATGGCCAAAAATAATAAGTCCCATAATTTTTCCTCAAATAATAAGATGTTTCTTAGCAGAAAATTAGTAAATAAAAAAATTTGTTTTTCTTTTTAATCTAATTGAGGAATTTTAAAATATCATTTTTTTCTTTTAGATTTTCAGATTAAAACAGGGACTGATACATTGATGAACAAAGATAAGTCAAACGCATGGTTTACGGGAAATATGCTGTTATTAGGGTTAATATCATTTTTTGCTGATGTTTCAGGAGAAATGATGACCCCTGTTTTACCTCTTCTTATTGCAGAGTTGGGTGGATCAAATTTAATCATTGGTTTCATTGGAGGATTCGGAGATGCTGTTGCAAACATAGTTAAAGTATTCTCTGGTTATTGGGCTGATATTACTGGGCGTCGTAAACTCATTATCTCAATAGGATATGGGATCCCATTTTTTGCAAAATTTGGTATTGGAATTTCTTCCTCTTGGGTACAAATATTAATATTAAAACCGATAGAACGATTAGGGAAAGGAATACGTGGTCCACCCCGAGACGCATTATTAGCTGATTTAGTTTCTTATGAACTTAGGGGAAAAGCTTTTGGATTTCATAGAATGATGGACACTGCTGGAGCTATAATGGGGTCATTTTTGGCTTTAGTGATTGTAATTGATTTTTTTGACTCTTTTCATAGCAGTTTAAATATCCTACAGCTAATTATTATAATTTCAGCTTTTATAGCTCTTTTTGCAGTCATTCCAATAGTATTTTTAACAGATTCGCCAAAAGAAAGGAAAGAAAACAAAGGAAAAGATTCTACGCTACTTGAATCAATATTTAAACTCCCAAAACCATTTTTTAAATTCCTACTTATCTCAACAATCTTTGGTTTTGCAAATTTCACAATATTAATCTTTATCATTCATACTAAGACTGTAATTTTAGGTATTGATGAAACAACATCATTATTTTTGCAAACAGCAGTACCGATCTTTCTATTTATTGTGTTTAATATCACTTATACCGTCCTTTCCATTCCATTTGGAAGTTTTTCAGATAAATATGGTCGTAAAAGGATTTTTGGATTTGGACTTATACTTTATATAATAACAACGGTCGGAATGGCTTTATCAAATAATCTATTTATTTTTATTGTAATTTTTGGAATATATGGTGCTTTTAATGCTGCTACTGATGGGATACAAAAAGCATTTGCAGTAGATTTACTTCCTTCAAAATATACAGGAACAGGAATTGGATTATTACAAACTATTATGGGATTGGCAAGTATAGGAGGAGGAATTATTGCTGGAGCCTTGTATGACATCAAACCATCGTTTGCATTTTTCTATGGAGGGTTGGTTGCCATAATCGCGCTATTTTTACTCAATATATGGGATTTCGAATCGCTTGAGAAAGATTGAGCTTAAAAGTTAATGAAAAATATTAGTTCCTTTTCCTTCCTCTTAAGCATCAAATTTCAATCTTTATACATGAATTTCGTATAGATGATCAAATTTTATAGAAAAATGAATTGAATAAAGGGTTCATAATTTGAATTAACAGTTAGTAATATACCATTAAGTAAATAATTATAATATATACCTTTTTAAAATGGAAAGAATAACTAAAACTGATTAATTTCCTAACATTCAATAAATTAATCTTTTAAAAAGTCTTTCTTGATAATTGGACACTCCAGCAATTAAGCTTAAAAATTTTGAAGAGGGGAGAAATAATTGCTGACGATCAGGATTAAACCGCACAATCCAATCTTATTGGTTGGAAATTAAATTTTCTGAATCGGATTAAGGAAAATAGCCCCGATGGTGTAGCCTGGCCTAGCATTGATGGCTGTCAAGAGGTTTGTGCATTAAGATAGCCCCGCAGAGCCCATCCGACTCGGGTTCAAATCCCGATCGGGGCGCCATTCCTTTAATAGGGCGCATAGCTCAGCCAGGTAGAGCGACAGGCTTTTATTGATTGGAATTATAACAATCAGAAGAAACCTGTTGGCCGAGGGTTCGAATCCCCCTGCGCCCGTTATTTATTTTTATAGCTCTTCAGAAATACCAATTATTGATAAGAACAATTATTATTCTATTTGACCTAATATCCAATTTAGTCCTGAATATTACTCGTCCATTAGTACCCATTTTAATTAAAAAGAAAGGATCAAAAGTAATGCAAGAACCGTTTGGTCTATTATAGAGAAAATTTTCCGATTCATTAAACCTAAAGAGTTTTTACAAATACCTTTGAAACAATCGTTTCTTTAGGCAAATTTATAATAGTCTACTCTCTCCACCTCCCATTGTCAGAATTAACATCTATTTAACATATAAATAAAGAATTTCCTGCTGGGGTGGCTTAGCCTGGTATAGCGCGGGACTCATAATCTGAGAACCATTCTCACATGAGTAAAAGGGCAATGATTCGCGCTAGGATGAGAAATCCCGAAGTCGAGGGTTCAAAGCCCTCCCCCAGCACTTTCTTTATTTCTATTTGCTACTCCTCTTGCTCCGATAGTGTAGCTTGGCCCATCATTCAGGGCTCTCAATGAGAATACCAGGTGGTCTCTCAGGAGACCCCCTGAGACCCGGGTTCAAATGTCTTTTTCCGAGGAAACAGACTGAAATTCCCGGTCGGAGCATCTTAATTAGCTTACTTTTAAAAAACTGAACTTTGTTCTTAATCTTCAATTTTTATTTAAGGTATGAACAAATATCAAGTCTATAACTTCTCTATCCGCCTAGAAGCCCTTCCATACCTGGAGGTAGCCCTCCTTGAGGACCACGTCGCCCCCGCATCTTTCGCATTACTTTGAGTTGCTTTGACATTTGGTTGAATTGTTGTAATAACAGTTTGACCTCTTGAGGTGAAGTACCAGAACCACGAGCAATTCTTTGGATTCGACTTCCTTTGATAATACGAGCATTATCAAGTTCCTCATCAGTCATAGCTGAACAAATTGCTATAAACCGTTTTACACTTTCTTTACTCTCTGCTTCTAGATCAGTATGTCCGGCCATTAAACCCCCAACTCCTGGAATTTTTGAGACAATTTTTCCAAGAGATGATTGTTTATTTGCAGTTTCCATTTGGGTTTTAAAATGTCTTAGTGTTAATTTTCCTTTTTTAAAGGCATCTCGTAACTCAGCTGTGTCTTCCACTCCAAAAGCTTCATTTACACTTTCAACTAATCCCTCTATATCTCCCATTCCCAGCAACGAACCTACAAATCGTGTTGGATTGAATTCAACTAGATCTTGTATTTTTTCACCTTCTCCATAAAAACGAATGACTCCACCAGTAATAGCAACTGCTGATAACGCTCCTCCTCCTTTTGCTGAGCCATCCATTTTAGTTAAAATTATAGATCCAATAGGGGTTGCTCGATTAAAAGCATCAGCTTGAGCTTGAGCTTGTTGTCCTATGGATGCATCGATGATAAGGATAATCTCAGTAGGTTTAGCAGTTTTAGCAATTTCTTCCATTTCTTTAATTAAGGCTTTTTCCTCTTTATGACGCCCTGTAGTATCAATTAATATTAAGTTTATGCTTTTCTTTTCCTTAAAGTGCTTTAATCCATTTTTAATAACATTTATTGCCTTTTTTTCTTTTTCTTCCCCATATACCTCTATTCCAATTGGTTCTATATACTGTTTAAGTTGTGCTAAAGCTCCAGGACGAAATGTATCTCCTCCAATTACTCCAACCTTAAACCCGCGTTTTTGATAGTAATTTGCAAATTTTCCGATTGAGGTTGTTTTTCCTGATCCTTGAATACCAATAAACATTAGGATATTTAGTTCATTGGGATTTAATCTTAAAGGAGCATATCTTTTTCCAAGTAAATCCGTTAATTCATCATAAATAACTTTAATCGTATAATTTTTTCGACTTACAGCCATTGGAATCTGATCTTGCAAGGCTCGTTTCTTAACTTTTTGACTTATATCTAAAACTAAGTCTAAATTAACATCAGTTCCTAATAATGCATTTTCAAGGTCTTGGATGAGCTCATTGATTAACTTTTCATCAACAATAGGAGCTCCTCTGACTTTCAATATAGTTTTTCTTAAGGAAGAGCTCAATGATTCTAGCATGTTTAACAATTCCTCTTTTTGACAATTGATTTAACATTCGCTATTACTTTTTTAAATATGAAGGTAATTTATTTTTACTTCTTAATCTAGAAAACCAAGAGATTAAGGGGAGAATATTATGATTCTTTTTAATTGACTATCTTTATGTTATTCCAGCTATTTTGATTCAAATACAATAACTAATTTTGTCTTTTAACTGTCCAATAGAAAATGAAGGATTGTTATGACTTGTGAACTCATATATTCAGTTTTACCTAGAGATATTTTTCTTGAATTTTGTAATAATTCTTTATTCTCGATTTGAAACCCTAGATGATCCCCAATAACAAAAGTATTAGACTCTGAAATCGCTGAATCTAATTTAGTACCATTTTTATCCAGCAAAAGGATTGATTGATCGTTTAGGATCACGTCTAAATCTTGTGATTGAATATTGATACCTGGAAATTCTTTACCTACAAATATCTTTTTAAGGACACCAGCAATTGCCCGTTCATCTGGATTCAATCCTCGTACCTTATTTCCATCTATTTCCATAATTTTTTGATTTTTCTGGAAAAAAATACTCAAAAACACATCTTTTCGAAAATCATTCGAGAGATAAAATGCTGAAGAAATACATCGACAAATAACATCCAATCGTCCATAAGCTGTTAAAGAATTAAGGGATAATGGTTGAGATGTATCAACAGTATTGGAGATAATTAGGAATTTACGCATTTTTTCTCGTACCTGATTATAACAATAAAAGTAATGTAAAAGGGAGGATAAGATTAAAAAAATATCTTTTTTGATTTTCATTGAACTTAGTGTTCATTAGAGATTCTAATAATCATCCTTAATATATTAATCTTTTATAAAAATCAGTAAAACAGAGAAGTGGAAATAGTTTATTATCGTAAGAAATTTTGCCTCAAATAAGACAATTTGTTGAATAGAAACTTTAGATTTTAGATTTTCTTCTTTAAGATGAAGGCATAGTTAATGGACTCCAAAATTCTAGAGAAAGTTGAAAAGGTAATTACAGACATCCATTGTTGTAATGCTTGCCTAGGTCGACAATTTGGTAACCTATTATCAGGACTCACTAATTATTCACGAGGGATTGCACTAAAAATAATAGTATTGATGGAATGGGAACATCGTTATAGAATACAAGATGTTAAAGCAACTATTTTCAGCTCTCTTCTTTCTAAAGATTTTGATATAGGGATTAAATCGCTCCAAAGACATTTCCCAGATGTTATTAGTTCATCAAAACCATGTGATATTTGTCACGACCTTCTTTTAGCAGATAATTTAGATCAACTTACTCAAAAAGCTTTCATTTCGTTAAAGGAGTATGAATATTCGACATTCCTCGTAGGTAGTATATTTCCACCTGTTATACTTGATTCAGAAGATAATATTCGAAGTTCCTATAACTTGGAATTTGGTGAATCTATTAAAGCAGAATTCAATCGTGAAATTGGCAAACGTTTACAAAGCCTTGTACCTAATGTGATTGTAGAATTCAAAGCACCTGATATTGTGGTTACTTATGATCTCATTGAAGATAAAGTACTCATAAAGAGCAATCCCCTTTTTATTTTAGGACGATATCGGAAACTTGAGCGGGGCATTCCCCAATCACGATGGTTTTGTCGAAAGTGCAGAGGAAAAGGCTGTGAAAGATGTAATTTTACTGGAAAAATGTATCAAGATTCTGTTGAAGAATTCATATCAGAACCATTTCTTTTAGCTACAAATGCTTCCTCAAGTAAATTTCATGGAGCTGGACGTGAGGATATTGATGCACGAATGGTTGGAACAGGTAGACCATTTGTTCTCGAAATCTCAGAACCACGTATTAGAAATGTGAATTTAGATCAGCTAAAGATTCAGATTGAGGAAAAAGCTTTGGGAAAAGTAGAAGTAGAGTTTAAGGGGTTCACTAATCGAGCTAAGGTTCGAGAATTAAAAACAAGGTCTACTAAAACTGCAAAGGCTTACCGAGCTCAGATCTCATTGAATCCTCCTATAGAAATAACGGAAACATTAAAGAAAGGGATTATAAAGAATTTTCAAGAAAGTATCATTAAACAACGTACTCCTCACCGAGTTGTTCATCGTAGAGCTGACAAAATTCGCGATAGAAGAGTAATCACGTTTAGATTCGAACATATATCACCTCAGGAAATTACAGTTTTTATTTTATGTGAGGGGGGTTTATATGTTAAAGAATTAATTTCTGGTGATGAGGGGAGAACTACCCCTAGTTTATCTATGCTACTTAATACGCAAGCTATAGTAACTAAACTAGATGTGATCGAGGTTCTTGAACCTTCAAACTCATTACTTTCAACAAATCCTGCTCAGTCAGATTAATTATTTTTGAACGATTTTTTATATAAGAAAACTATTTTTGATATTCAATTTCTCCATCTAAATGACGTTATGATACATTAATACGTGTAATTATTCACAAGCCCCTACATATAGTATAATAACACCGAGGATCTTAATATGGTTAAAAAATCTAAGGGTAGCAGCTTCAGGACTAGGAATTTGTTACATAAACATCCCAGAAAGCGAGGAGTACCCTCCTTATCCCGTGTTCTTACTGAATATGAAGTTGATTCTAAGGTTAACATAATTATAGAACCAAGTATTCAAAAAGGACAACCACACAGGCGATTTCATGGAAAAACAGGTGTTATTCTTGAAAAACGGGGCCAAGCATACCTTGTTCAAGTCACGGATGGAAATTCTCAAAAGAAAATAACCACCCGTCCTGAACATTTAAGAGCTCAATCTGAATAATTCAGTCTATCTAAGACCATTCTACAGGATTGGGGAATATATGGTTAGAAAAATCACAGAGGAAAAGCCAATTCCTCTAGGCCAAGTTTTTGAACTACTCCAGGTACGAGAGGAAGCTGGAATTAATTACGTCCAGCGAGTAACTGCTCAGCATGCAGAAAAATTGTCTCGTAATGCAGCTTATTCAGAACAAGTCATTGAATCATTTCAAAAAGATTTTAATCTATCTCGTCTACTTGCCGTCCAACTTGTCAATCTTAATCCGAAAACAACAAAGGATGTTAAATCAGTGGTAGGGGATCGATTATCTAATGATGAAATCGAAAAATTGCTTGAACGTTATTCAGAATTTGTAACTAAACTCTTATCATCTGCACCTCCCAGTAAAACTGAAGAAGAAGAATCTGAATTAGAAAAAGATACAGGAGAAGGGTTTGAAGATCTATAACTTCCCTTTTATACGTCTTCTCAAAATCAACCATCTTTTATAGTAATCAAAGTTTTAATCTTACTTGGGCAGGTAGTCTAGCTTGGTATGATCCTAGTTTCGGGAATTAGAGGTCGTGAGTTCAAATCTCACCCTGCCCATCCATATCTAACCTCTATTAATAGGTGAAATAAATAATATACTTTAAATTTGTTGAAAATTAAAACTTGGTTTTTAGGATATTTACTTAATTCCAGTATGAATTAAGTGGTTCAGAAGAACGAAGTCATTCTTTGTTTATAGTTCTATTATTTCTTATCAAAATTATCTCGCTCAATCAGGTTGTCAATAATTGTAGTATTCATATATGGATTTTTGAAAGTAATAATGGTGAACTAAATGAATATACTACCAAATTATTTAACATGTATTGAGCTTCACCTTCAACATCATTCACTACCTCAAGTTATTGATCACGTCATTTTTACGACACAAACAGCATTATCCATTGCTAAAGAACTCAAAGCTCTTTTTCCAACTTTAAATTGTCAATTAGTTTTAGCAGGTGGAATGTTACACGATATTGGAAGAAGTCAATCTCATAATATAGATCATGGGATCATTGGAGGAGAAATTATTAAACAACATGGATTCCCAGCCGAATTAGTATATATTGTTGAAAACCATATTTTTGCAGGTATTTTAAAGGATGAAGCTTACGAATTTGGTCTTCCAACAAAAGAATATTTACCAAGTACTATCGAAGAAAAAATAGTAGCCTATTCTGATAATATATCCAAAAACCTTCAAATTTTAAGTCGCGAAGAAGTCTTGAATTATTTTTCAAAATATTTAAGCATGAATCATCCTGTTATGAGAAGAATCAATGAACTCCATGAAGAAATTGAAACATATTTAAAGATTTCAAGAAGTGAATAAGACTATGAGATTATTACCAAATCTAGATTCCTTAACAAAATACTTGCAACAGAATTTTGATGATATTTTTTTAATTATACATCCTCAAGCTGATCCTGACGCAATAGGAGCTGTTATTGGGATAAATGCTTTGATAAGATATTATAATCCTAAGGTAAAGATCTTTTTGTTAAAAAATTCATTTAATCATCTGGGAGAAAGAATATTTCATGAATCTGAATTAAAAATTGATTTAATTTTTGAGAATGAAACTCCGTTACAAGGTTTAATCATTCTTCTTGATACTCCTCAAATCATTCCAGAGACAATCGATCCCAAAAATAAATTGATAATTATTGATCACCATATCAAACAAGACCTATTATTTCCGATTGAATTTGATTTTAGAGCTGAATCATTTTATTCAACGACAGAAATTATCACCTCCATTTTTTATCATGATAAAATACCATTGAATGCTTCTGTTAGGAAAGCTTTGCTTGCAGGCTTACTTTTTGATACACAAAGATTTCTCCATGCTGATTCAAATGTTTTTCACGCAGTTATGTTTTTAATTCAAGAAAATTTTAAGATATATCAAGAAACTCTGAATTTATTATTGTTTGATAGAGAATTCTCTGAAAAAAGAGCCTGTATCAGGGGTGCTCAACGAATGAAGCTAGTAAAAATATCTAATTTCGATTTTTTATTTACCCACGTAAGTTCATTCGAAGCAGCTGTGGCAAGAGCTCTTCTACGATTGGGAGGTGATGTAGCAATTGTTATTTCAATACGTAAGTATGAAACTCGAATTAGTCTTCGAGCTTCATCCCAATTCATCTTAGAAACAGGGATTTCTTTAGGTAAGGATATTATTCCAGTATTAGTCTCAGATTATGGAGGAATAGGAGGGGGTCATGATGGAGCTGCTGGTTATAACAATAAGAAAAAATTAGGGATAAATGAGGTAAAAACAAAAATTATAAATCTGTTTAAGGAGGTTTGTACCACTATTGAATAATTTATTTTTCATATAAGTGATAAGTGATTTTTTTATTATAATATCAATTCTTCACGGATTAAATCATATTCCTCTTTATCCACTTCGAAAGTATCATATTTCATTTCTTTTTGGGCAATTAGAACTGCTAAATTATGTTTACATTGAATGATTCTTTCATTTAGTACTTCATTTTGAAAATCGTAACATCGACACCAAAAAGGATTAACTATCACTAAATAATTCCTTTCATTTCCCACTACAACCCATCGTTCAATAATACCATTAATAAGATACTTTTTAACTCTATTCTCACTTACTAATCTATTTGCTTCATTTTTTCTATCTTTAAACTCTGTAGTCACGATTTTTCCACCAAGGAGAGTAGATAGGTTGTTGCTTCGAAGAGATCTGTTGAACGATCCGCTTCAGTATTCAATTCAGATAATTTTTGATTATAAACTTCATCTGGAAGCTCTTCAATTTTCTGACGGAGATTTATTTCCTCGAGTTTTCGATCTAATGATTTTTTCTGATCTTGCAACTCATTAATTAATGAACGAAAGTGCACCCTGATTTTTTCTAACTTTATTTGAATTGAATTATCTTCATTCATATATTCTTCTTTTAATGAGTTATAAACATGATCTTGAATTTTATCTCGTTTTTCGTGAAGTTTTTGAAGGCTATTAACCACTCTTTCTTTCTCCTGTATGAGGATTAATAGACCATGTGGTTTTTCTTCTTCATTATCTGCTTTTTCTTCAATATTTTTTAATTCATGGCTTATTTCATCAATTTCTTTACCAAGGTCATGCTCTTCAATCATAGCTCTTAGTTTTAATTTCTCAAGCTTAACTTCAAGCTCAGATTTACGCTTTTTCACCTTCAATAGAGATGCGAGCTTAATTATTTCCTCAGATGAAAGATTTTGTTCATCTATAATCATAATTGTCTTGACTCCATTTTCAGAGTATTCTCATTATTCACGATATTTTGGTTTATTCATATTTTAAAGATTCTTTTGGGGGAAATTATTAAAGATTTAAATGCCATTAGTTGACTTGTATAGGTCTTATGAAACCGAAAATAAAAAAGGTTAGTTATTTCAAGGTTTCTAGAAAAATAAACTGTATTCTACTTAAAGAAAGTATTATATATTGAAACCAGATATTCAGATTAATAAAATTACTGAAATTTAGAATCTTGGAACAAAACTTTAAAGGCTTCCTGATGATTGTTTAAGTTTTCCTCCAAAAAAATTTAACTAATATAATATGAGACAGCTTAAATGCTTCAATTAGCAAAAGGTCATGAAAAGGGAACTCTTGCACTTCTCACAATAATCCCATTATTGTTCTTCTATGGACTAGTCCATTCAATTTTAATACTATCAATCCCAATAATTTTTGTGATCTTAGTATTTCATTTGTTTTTCTATAGAGATCCAAACCGAATAATCACCCCTGAGGATTCCTATTTATTTTCTCCTGCTGACGGAATAATTTATGAAGTAGATCCAAAACTTGGGGTTGTACGTATCAGAATGTCCCTCCTGAATGTTCATGTTACTCGTATGCCAGTTTCTGGAGTAATTACAAATATAACAGAGCAAAATGGGAAACATTGGCCTTTCTTTTCCTTCCTTTCTCGAGGCACAAAAGAAAATCAAAGACAAAATATTGAAATTGATAGCATTAATGGAAGAATAAGAGTGACTCAGATTGCTGGAATGATTGCACGAAAATGTAGTATTTTTTATCCTATAAAAACGCATATTGAGCAAGGCCAACGTTTAGGTATTATTCATTATGGAAGTGAAGTAGATCTACATTATCCTCCAGAAACATTTCAAGTGCTTGTCCACAAAGGAAACAAAAGCATTGCTGGAGTTACAAAAATAGCAAAAAAGATTGAAAACTAAAATAATCTGGTCGAGGAAAGCTAGTTATGGTAAGAACAAATAAATTCTTTTTTATTGCCTTAAGCTTTACCTTGTTTAATGGATTATGCGGTTTATTAGGTATTAGTTTAGCTCTGAATTCAAAATTCTTACAAACCACACCATTTGCCCCTGTCCAATTAATAATTCTTGGTGCTATCTTTGATTTCTTAGATGGAAAAATTGCTAAGATGGCTGATTCTGAATCTACAATTGGGCTCTATGCTGATTCAGTTTGTGATATCCTAACTTTTGCTGTTCTTCCTGGAATTTTACTAATTAAAGCTCCGCTTATATTCAATGAAAACGCATTATTTTCAAATTTCTTTAGTCTTTTAATTGCTATGTTCTATTCTCTAGCAGGATGGGCAAGATTAGTTCGTTTTACATTTTATCCAACAAAAATTTATTTCGAAGGGTTCCCTTCCCCAGCAGCAGCATTATTAGTCGGTTCTAGTGCGGTTCTGGCACGATTTAGAGAATTGAATTGGATTTTTTGGCCTACTGGCGAATTATTAACCTTCATTGCTGTTATAGCAGCGATTTTAATGGTTTTACGTATTCCTTATCCTACACCCAAGCGTCAAATGACATCTGATACCACTTTTATAATAATTGCTGGTATTGTGGTGATTGTCTTTTTTTTCCTCCCCTCATTAATAACCCTTAGTGGAGTTCTATTTATTGCAATATTATATACAATTCTCGGACCATATTATCTCCAAATTACAGAGAAGAAAAAGGAATCCACCATCAATGAGATAAATGGAAAATAGAAACTATTATTCTATATTAGCATAGAAAAATGAATAAACATGCTCATTTCTTTTAAGGTCAATTAGAATGCCCTTAATAGTCTTGAAAAAATTATTAAGTGATTTTTGGTCAATTTTAAAAGATAAATCAGGATAAGAAATATCTTCAAGTATTAATCCTACAGAGGGAGCGATGGGGGGCCTTGGCCAATCAGCTGTTTTATTCAATAGATTCAGAGTATGATCAGAATTATATCGACCTTCAGATATCTCTATTAAATGCCCAACAATTCTCCTTACTTGATGCCATAAAAAAGATCTGGATTCAATTCTAATTTGGTAGGTATTATCTCCATGAGATATTAATTCAATACTTTTAAGATTTCTAATAGTTTTAGTTGGATTTTTTAAGTCTTCTTTAGAGAAAAATTGAAAATCGTGGGTGCCTTGAAGATATTGAAGAGCTTTTTTGGATTCATCAATATTAAAATTTTCCATTATAAGAAAGTAGGAATATCTTCTAGAATTCGCATCATATCTTGGATTAAAAGCTGAAGAAACTTCCCTTACTCCAAGGATACAGATATCATCTGGGAGATATGAATTAATTTCCGTTAAAATGGGAAATTGAGAACATTTTAGAGAAAAAACTTGTCTCAATGCTCCAACACCCCGATCTGTTCTGCTAGCTATCTTTATATTTGAATTATTAATAGAATTTAGTAATCGTGACTCCTTAAGGGACATGGCAACTTTTGTTAGAATGTTTGTAGAATCGTGGAATTGTTTACTAAAGCCACTGTATTTTAATGATGGAAGATATGATAAAAGAAAAGCATAATTATTCATTTAGAATCAATCCGAGATTCTGTTCTTTGAGTGATGACTTTAGCAATTTTGATTTCATTGGAATAAAAAAATTTTGTGAATATATCAATTATAGTCTTTTTATCTCTCATGGATAGAAGTTTAATTTCTTTTTGAGGAAAATTCTTAACCCAAAACTTAGAAAAATCTGTTTCTTGCTCTTTTGTGAATATATCTGACTTACTTCCAATCAAAAGTAACGGAACATTACTAAATTCATTTATTATTTGTTTTAAAAGATTTATTTGTGCTTGAAGAGCCTCATACTGGGTAAAATCAAAGATGAAGACTATAGCAGTTGCTAGAGTTTTAATTGCTGCAAGAGCTCGAAGCTCAATTTGATTTCGTTCCGTGAGTAGACGATCCAAAATTCCTGGTGTATCAACAATCTGAACTATTATATTAGTCAAAGGTTTAATTGCGTCTTTAGATCCGAAAATTGGTATTTTAAGGTGTCCTAGTGTTACTTCTTTTGTTGTAAAGGGGTAAACACCAATTTCTGGAGTCGCATCAGTTATTGTATTCACTAAGGAACTCTTTCCGACATTGGGATACCCAGCTATACAAAATATTGGTTGGGTTAAATCAATTCCTGGTAATAAACGCATTTCTTGGCGTACTTTTTCAAGAAATTGTAATCTCTCGTCAAGTCGTATAATTACAGATTTCATACGTCCGAATGCAGATCTTCGAATAAATTTTGCATCTATAACAGAAGCTGCCCTCCAAGCATTTCCTAAATGTTCACGTTTTATTTTCCATACAACCTCTGCTGTTCCAGTAATAGAACCTAGGGTTTTTTTTAGCTCATTAATATCATAGCTTAAATCTAAGATTTCAACATAATAAGCATTTATAGTATCCGAATCCAGTTGAGGAAATTCTTCAACAATACGAAATAATCGAGATCTTAACTCTTTTGAAAGAAGTTCAATTCTAGTAGCTTCTTTTCGTCTCATTCTAAGAAGAGGAGGAACATTTTCAGATGTTCCTCTAATAGATGTTTTCATTACAGCTGTTTGGGCCATCTGGAATAATTTTTCCGCTTTAGGAATTGGGATTATTTCACGGAATGGATTAAAAGAAGGCATCAAACATCACTTATTAGCACTTAATTTTTGAATCAGAGATTGAACGAATTCTACTGATACCATCAATGGATTCAATAATTTTAGTAACAGCAAGAGGAACAAGTTCTTTCCATTGATTCCCTTCAAGCATTAATTTACGAATTCTAGTTCCATTTAATTCAGATCGATTAAAAGGCCCAATAGGTTTAACCGTGACTCCTGCCTCAAAAAATAACCTTTTTGTCAATTCATTATTAGTGATAGCATAAGTAAAAGGAGGACAATAACTTTTAAGGTGTTTTACCCAAATAGAGTATCTGTGAATATCAGGAACCGATGTAATAATAATTTTAGAAAGAGGAAGATTAGCCTCAATAAGAGAGTTGTGAATCATTAAAATCCGTTCCCCTGCGGTAAAAGGGTTTTGAAAGGTATGAGATTCTTGAGTGCTTCCAATTGCCACAATAAGCTCATCCCCCTGAGCTAAAATTTGTTTTGTTGCTTGTAAATGACCATTATGAAAAGGATTGAACCTTCCAACAAAAATTCCACATTGATTCGTCATAATTTATCCCCATCATTGGGTTTTTCCTTTTTATCACTATTTAATTTTTTTTTCTTCTCCAAAATTGCATCATCAAGGGTAATATCACCAAAAGCTACAGCTTCAGCCAGTTGAGAATCAACAGTTAAACGGTTATCTGATCTTTGTCTACTCCAATTCTTTATTTCTTTAATGTGACCTTTGGGAATGAAATTTCTTACCATATCATTGTATTGCTTTCCAGACCTCTGTGCAATAGAAAATGCTGCCCCTTCATTTATTCCTAACTGATGCTTTAATTTAGCATTTTTAGACGTTGTAAATGATTCTTCAACAATTTCAAGAGTAAATTTGGGTTCTTTTCCTAAAAAGGAGAACAGTTTATTGAATATGATATTTGAGACATAAGGTGGTCGGTTTCCGATTCTAATTACAATTTCCTCACTTGGAAAGGTGACCACTACATCCTTAAGTTTATTTATGAGTGTATTTAGCTTTGCTGTTGTAGCATATAATAACATCCCATCACAAACTGCTGCTAATCCTATTGTTTTTCCTGGATCTATCCCTATTATTAATTTTCTAAATATCGAAGTTTTTTTACGAGCTATTAACCCAATAATTCTAGGAACAATGCTTGGCTCAATTTCATCTGACTTTAAACTAATTATTTTAATATTTGGTTCAATAGTTTCTGCAGATACGGTTGTAGTAATGATTAAATCGAAATCTTCAATTGGAATAGTTTGATCCGTAGCAAAAAATCGTGTAATCAACCGAGGTGCTTTTAAGTATTTCATAAGTTTATAGTACAACCGCATATCCTCGGTTTGAATTGCGATTTTGAATTTTCGGGGCATTTTCCAAGTATATCCTTGAAAGATCTCTATTGATTTCTTCAAAAATATTAAATCAGTAATAATTTAAGATGTCATCTCTTTTATGAAATTCAACATATGAAAGACCCTCTAAGTGAGATATTTACTTGGAAAAATATAGTAGTTCAATTCTATGGCCAGCCAGGAACATTTAAAACAACTTTTTTAGTTCAAATTATGCAAATTAAGCTTAAAAATGGAAATAACAAAATATATTTAATCGATCTAACTGGAAAATTTCCAGTCATCCGTTTTCAACCAATTAAACACCTTTTAAAGAATATGGTTATATTTCAGCCCAAAACACTTAAGGAAGAAGCTCTTCTACTGGATGATCTCTTCGTTCAAGTATTAGATGAAAGATCAATTCTATTCATTGATGATGTTTTTCGCCATTCAAACTTAAATCGAAGGGAAGAAATACATCTAAACTCATATATTGCAAGTTTAATCTGTTCAATCTCTAAAAAGTTATCCTTTCCAGTTATTGTTACTAATCAAGCACGATACTTTAACAATTATTTTCAGCCTTTCCTTCAAAATTTAACCCTTCATTATTTTCATTGGCATTTTTTCTTTGAAAAAGGGATTAAACCAAACACATTAAATATAAGTTTATTTAAGAAAGAAAAATTTATTATTCAATATGAATATTCTCTTGATTCAAAGGGATTCCTAATAATTCCAAATTTGAGTTAATCAGATCCTCCCAACATTCTTCCTTATTTCTTGATAAGGGATTCGGAAAGTAATTGGCCTTCCATGTGCACAGACTCTAGGATTCTCAGTTTTTAATAAATCATTTAGAAGCTCCTGAACTTGTCGAAAAGACAGAAATTCTCCAGCACGATAAGCAGAATGGCACGCGATGATATTTAAAATATCCTTAATTTTGTCTTGAACAACTGTTTTTGGAATGTTATCAAAAAGATCCATAAAAAAGTCATTTAAATTACCTTTAGTCAATATTTGAGGAATTCCATGAATTTCTAACATAAATTTATTATTTTTGGGAAATCTGATGTCAAATCCAAGATTTGACAATTCTACAACTGAATCAATAATAATAATCCGTTGTTGTGGGCTTAATTCCACTCTGAATGGATCTAGGAGGGTTTGTGTTAGAATTGTTTTAGTCTCATACATTTTAGTAATTTTTTCTAAATTAATTCTTTCAGATGTCGCATGAAAATCCAATATTATGAGGTCATTCGATGATACATCTTCTAAAATTAAAAATTCTTTTCCAAGATGACCACGATATTTAACACTTGAACCAAGAATTCTTAAATCGGTTTCTTGCTCTTTTTGAGAGAGGTTTCCTTCTAAAAAATGATCTAGTTCACTAATATTACTGTTTTTTTCTAATACAAGTTTTGGAAATGAGAGATAAGGAGTATGATTAGAATCTTGTGACTTTTGTGCTAATTTAGTCTGCTTGATCCTTGAAATAGGGGATAATTTTGGCATAAGAGTCTGTGTTTTAAGACAATGAACGATTGTAGAGCTAATTACATTATGTATTACTTGTTCATCAAAAAAAAGTACCTCACGTTTTTGTGGATGAATATTTACATCATATTGATCAGGAGGCATCTCAATAAAAAGAAAAGCTATTGGATAATGGCCTTTCATCATGTAGTCATGAAATCCTT
>JAEOUE010000101.1 GCA_016839515.1 Candidatus Hodarchaeum mangrovi | reverse complement strand
TAGCTGTATCCATACTCCCTGGAACTTTATGCCCAAAACAATCACCTATGTCTGATTCACCTTCAATAGGAGTCCAATATTTACAATCTCTGCATTCTGCCATTATTTATACACCATTTGTCTTGATGATAATTCTTATGTATGAAATAGAGTATATATAAATTATCGATAGTGTTTTTCAGAATGTTGGAGAACCTTCTGTCAGAAATTTCTAAGGTCAGTTTTCCATGTCTTCTGTTAATTTAGAATTATTTGGATTTGATACAAACACATCACGAATCTACAACTTCTTATTGCATAATTCTGGTCCTCTTCTAGCCAAAATCATCACAGAAAATCTACAAATTTCTTCAAAAGGTGTCTATGCAGCTTTAAAACTATTAGAACAGTATAGACTCGTTGAAGTCATCGATGATTATCCTAAACTATTTTCAGTGAAGAATCCCGAACTTGAACTAAACAAGTTGGTTGATCAACAAATTAACAGACGAAATGAAGAGATCCTTACATTGAAAGGTGAATATGAAAAAGCACGACATATCTACCTTAATCAATTTCGTCGTGGATCTTGCGACCAACAGGTTAATTTCTACTATTTTAGGAACAATAGGGATGCTATGATATTTCTAAAATCTCAATTAGAGAATGCTCAGATAGAAATTCTCATTAATTTACTCCCAAGCAGGCTTCTCACGCCTTTAATTGAGCAAATCAATACAAAAATAATATCAGGAATTTGGGTTGGTATCTATCTCCAAAAAGAAGATTTAAGTATTATTTCTTTACTAGATAAAAATATCAAAGCATTTTATCTTGATTCAGTTACTTTAAATTATGTAAATGTTGACAATAATCTATATCTTTCCTCCCAAATATTAATTGATCGGAAACGATTCATTGACATTGTTTATGATCCAAGGGGAAGCGATTGGATGTTATCCTCATTTATAGATCCCAATATAGTAGAAGGAGTCAAGGTAGCAATTAGGCGAAGGGTGCACTATAATGCTTTTGATCTGGTAAATAAGAAAAAGAATGATTTCTCCGAGGCCCTTCTCTCAATATTAAAAAATCGAGGAGCAGTTTCAAAATCTATTCTTTCTGAAGAACTGAAACTTAGTGGAGGGGAATTAAATAATATATTGCAATCGTTAGTTAATAAAAACTTAATCAGGCTAGAGAAGGTCCCAAGAGGACGAGGACGACCACAGGAAATGATTATATTAATCTCAAATCAACAGTAACTATTTTTAATGTAAAAAGGAATTTTTTTTATTCTGAATTGTCAAAATTCTTCTCTATCAGTGATGGTTTATTAGATAATTATTTATTCATATCTACATTAATGAAGAAGTTTATGAGTGACTCACTTGAATTAAACCCTAAACTGCTTAGTTGCCTTTAATTTACTATATTAGGAAAGATATATTTCTTTCGAGAGCATGAAAGTATGCTACGAACCAAATCGATATTAACAGAGGAAGAAATTCGCTCCAGCTTATCCAATGTATTAAGAGATGGAATAACCACTCAAATTATGTTGGTTTTAACAGGTGGAATATTCCTCATCTCCTATACACTAGATTTAGGTGGAAATAATGCAATTGTTGGCCTTATTGTGGCTATTCCCTCAATAACTCAACTTATTCAAATTCCAGGAATCATGCTTGTTGAAAGGTATCGAATTAGACGTAAAATTACTGTATTAGCAGCAGGACTCTCAAGATTATTTCTCCTCCCTATTGCTTTTATTCCCTTTATTCCTTTTGAATTTCGCATTCCAGTTCTCTTAATCATAATTACTTTTCATTATGGTATAGGTGCTATTGGAAATTGTAGCTGGGACTCTTGGATGAAAGATTTAATTCCAACGGAACAACTTGGTCGATTTTTCTCTCGTAGGATGACTTATGCAGTTGCATTTGGAATAGTTGTGAGTTTTTTTACCGGATTGGCAATTGATTATTGGAAAATGTATATTCCAGATCAAAAATTAATAATTTATTCCTTTTTATTCATCATTGGATTTATTGTAGGGATTATAGGAGTGATGATTGTTTCAACTATTTATGAACCTTCGATGACAGTTTCTACAGGAAAACCTCATATTAGGAAACTTCTGATAGCACCTCTTAATGATACTAATTTCCGACGACTACTCTTGTTTCTCATCCCTTGGAACTTTGCAATAAACCTTGCTGCTCCTTTTTTTGTTGTTTATATGATTAATATTCTATATATCGATCTTTTTCTTATTGTTATCCTTCAAGTATTGGCTCAAATTACAAATATTATCTTTTTTCGAATTTGGGGTAATATCATAGATAAATATAGTAATAAATCAGTTCTATTGATTGTTTGTCCTCTTTTCCTAGCAGGAATTGTTATTTGGTTGTTTACAACCGCCTCTAACTTTCTTTTAACATTAATAATATTAATCCTTATTCATCTCATTCTTGGGATCTCAACTGCAGGTATCAACTTAGCTACATTAAATATAGGGTTGAAGCTTGCTCCTAAAGGATCAGCTACTTCCTATTTGGCGGTCAGAAATATTTTAATCGCAATAGCTGCAGGTTTTGCACCTTTGATAGCAGG
>JAEOUE010000100.1 GCA_016839515.1 Candidatus Hodarchaeum mangrovi | reverse complement strand
TAATTTAGTTTAGTCTAGCAACTATTATGAAATTATAGTTAATCGGGTAAATCAAGGCTAACTTCTATATTATATATTCTTAGATGGTTAATATGTCTGAAAAAATTGAATCCTCCACTGAAACAACTACTGACTTTTTAAAATTTGCAATAAAACGTATCCTTAGGGCGATACCAGTTTTAATTGGGGTGGCAACTATTGTTTTTATCCTATTCCGGTTACTTCCAGGGGATGTTGCAAATACATTAGCAGGAAAAGATCCTAGGCCTGAAAAACTCGAATTAATTAGACAAAAATGGGGTTTAGACAAGCCAGCTTGGGAGCAATATTTAATTTTTATGCAAAAATTACTTTTTGAATTTGATTTGGGAATTTCAATGATTTCTTCAACTCCAGTTGCTTATGAGTTAGGAATTCGATTCCCTGCAACGATTGAATTAACATTAGTATCAATATTACTTGCAACAATTGCAGGAATTCCTATTGGAATATTATCAGCCTATAAACAACACTCACGAATAGATTACCTTACGATGATAATTGCATTATTGGGGGTTAGTATGCCAATTTATTGGTTAGGATTAATGCTGCAAAGCGTATTTTTTAACAATCTCGGATGGTTTGAAGCAACACATAGAATAGATTCCCATTTAAGTGCTTCACTTCCGAAATATACAAATTTTTATCTTATTGATTCTTTTGTAGTAGGAATAATGGAAGGTAACTGGGAGTATTTCCTTTCAGCAACAAACCATCTTGTTTTACCTTCTTTGGCATTAGCAACTATTCCCTTAGCTGTAATTGCTAGAATGATGCGATCTAGTATGCTTGAGGAACTTGGAAAAGATTATGTTAGAACAGCTCGCTCAAAGGGTCTTAAAGAAAGGTTAGTAATAGTAAAACATGTTACAAAAAATGCGATGATTCCAACTATTACAGTAATTGGCTTAAATTTTGGAGCACTGTTAGCAGGAGCAGTTTTAACTGAAACTATTTTTTCTTGGCCAGGGGTAGGAGGATATATTTGGAATAGTATTCAAGATAGAGATTTCCCAGTTATTATGGGATTCGTCATGATTAGTGCCTTCATATTTGTCGTTACAAATATGGCAACAGACATTATCTATGCCTATTTGGATCCGAGAGTACGGTATTTTAAGAGGGATTAATCAATGAGAAGTCTTAAGGTTGCTAAAATTGGGAAATTTGAAGATGAATCAGATAGTAAACTAGATGAAATTTCGGGAGCGACAACATGGAGTGTAATCTTCAAGAGATTTCGACGTAATCAAGCAGCACTTGTTGGATTAGGCATTTTAGGTTTCTTTATTATTTTAGCAATTATATCACTTCTCGATGAAATGTTATTCAATTTTTTTAACATTCCTATCTTTCCTTATGGCCCAAACGATCCTGTGTCAAGAAGTTTTCAAACTCCATCACCAAAGCATTTTTTTGGAACAGATAACGTTGGACGTGATATTTTTGTTCGTATTATTTATGGTGCTCGTATTTCCATTACAGTAGGCTTTATAGCTGTCTTTGTTTCATTATCAGTGGGAACATTAATTGGATTACTAGCAGGATATTATGGTAGTTGGATTGATTCTATTATTTCAATGGGTTTAGAGATGTTACTGGCTTTTCCAGCAATATTACTAGCTTTAGCGATATTATCATTAATGGGAAGCAGTTTAGAAAATGCAATGCTCGCTGTGGGCATTGTTTATATCCCCTATTATGCACGAATTGTAAGAGGTCAAACTTTTGTTGAACGTGAATTGATGTATGTTGAAGCAGCAAAGGTTCTAGGAGCTAAAACCCCACGGATTTTAACCCAACACATTCTTCCAAATGTGTTTGGTGTATTAATTGTCTATTCTACTTTAGGAGTAGGAACTGCTATTTTGGAAGTTGCTGCGTTAAGTTTTCTTGGATTAGGCGCTCAAGCTCCAACCGCTGAGTGGGGTTCCATGATTGGAGATGGAAGGAAATTTTTTGCTGCTGCACCTCACTTAACTTTTTTCCCTGGAATGGCAATTCTATTAACAGTAATATCATTTAATTTAGTAGGCGATGGTTTACGAGAAGCATTTGATCCTAGATTTAAAAAGTAAAAGAAGGTGATGATAAAATATGGCAAATCAACACTCCGAAACCATAGTCCCAGAGGTTCAGAAAAATTCGGTGAAATTTAAAATCATTGAAATGACCATCGTCTTTTCTAGTATCATAATCCTCATAATCTTTTTTTATATCTTCTTTATTACTTCTAATTGGATTTCATTCTATTTCTTATATTTTATAGCCATTTTACTATTTTTTATTTACTTTCTCCTATCTCCAACAATAAAAAGGAAAGAAATTTTCCAAATTCAACTGATAAAACTGATATCAATTCTTACAGGATTGGGATTCACCTTATTTGTATTAATGATCGCTTATGGTGATCAAGCAGTTATTTTCATTTTGAAAGGAATTTCTCTTCAAAATTTAGTTCAAATATTTGAAAATTTAGATTTCTTTGAATTATTTAGCTATTTTTATTTTCTAATTCTGTTCTTTTTTCTTATTTTTATAAAACAAGTGATTTTGAAAGAAAAATTAATCCTTCGATTCTCTGATAAACAACATTCAATTCTTTCAAATGCCTTTGATTCATTCAAGGAAGGATCATTAAATTATCCTGTGGTAATAATGATTATTTTCCCTCTACTCCTTCAGGTAATTCTTCCTATGATAGTTAATATCATTGTTTTTGTTGAACTTTTTTTACCATTTATCCTAATAGGTGAATTATATCAAACCTCGGAGAATCATTTGATTGCATTCGTAAAACAGATCAGAATTAAACAGAATTTTAGCGTTAATATTCCTGCAATTTTAATTCTCGCATTCCCTATAGGTATTTTCGTGATTTTAGAAACTGGCCTCATTTCTTTCTTTAATTTGGTTCATTATAATTTTCTTTGGGAAAATCCAGATAGTTTTATTGCCTTAGCTTTTTGGGGATTGATTAACTCATTTCTTTCTATTGTATCATTTAATAACATATGGCTTCTGTCTATCTATACAGAATTCAAGTATTATTTTATTACTTTTTTTATATTAGCATTTATCAGTAAATTTTATCTCCTCGTTAAACATTTTATCCGAATACAATCCATTAAACAGGTAGAACGTTTTATTTTAACCTACGAAACTTAAGAAGACGATTCAAAGAAGGAGGATTGTTGATTTATATATTAAAAAGAAAAAAAAGAAGAGGGGGAATAAAAAGGTTATTTCTTCCTTCTATTACTGAAGAGGATTGTTAGAACTATAAATCCACCTAAGGCCGTTATTAATGCAGTAATAGCATCAGGTCCTGCTGGTCTTCCACCTTTAACTGCATACCCAAGAGATTTTAATATATCTCGGGCATGGTCGGGATCAAATTTATAATCTTCTATTGTATCATTATAACCCCAGATACTTGGTGGGAATGGATTTTTAGCCTGAACTGCATATCCACCGTATGCGTTTTCAATAATTGCACTTCGATTAATTGCATAATGGAAAGCTCGACGTACTAAAGAGGCATGGGTTGTTTGTCCTCCGAAATCTGGATCATCGACTGCTTCAGTATTATTAAATGGATAACGGAGAGCATTCATCGCTAAATAACCAATATTCATTCCAGGTTGAGTGAACATATTTACTCCGCTAGCTGCTTCTATTGCTGGCACATTAGTTCCTGAAAAATCATCAAGAATATCAATTGTGGGTGTTCCTGCAGTTATTTCGATAATAGCTGTAGCTTCTTCTTCAATATGTTTAAATATTAGGGTATTAGCCCCAGTAGCGGTACCCCAGAAATCGTCATTCTTTATTAGAGTAATTGTTTGTTCTTGTTCCCAGCTTACAAACTTATAAGGACCAGTACCAACTGGATTAAGACCCAAACGATCTAAGTTCGTGGTTCCATTATGAGCTTTGACATATGTTGGACTTACTATTGCAAAAGGAGGAATTGCCATTGTATTAAAGAATGGTGCGTATTTCGCGTCTAAAGTAAATTTCACAGTATAAGTGTCAACTTGAGAAATGTTTACATTTACACCACCAAAAATCCAGTCAATATAACCAGCTTCTGGCGGAGTCCATCCATTTATGTAGTATGTAGAGGTATTATCCGCCCAGGCTTGTGCACGTTCAAAACTAAATACAACAGCTGAGGCATTAAATGGGGTTCCATCATGGAATTTGACACCCTGACGTAAAGTAAAGGTCCATTCAAGTAGATCAGCAGATGTAGTATAGCTTGTAGCTAGTCCAGGTTCAGGAATAGTGGAACCTGCTGGAAGATTGTATAAACCATCAAATATTTGTCTCATAACTTTAAATGATTGCCCATCAGTTGGTTCTGCTGGGTCAAGGCTATCCGAATCACCAACACGGCCTATTGTTAAGGTTGTAGAACCGGATTTAGTAACATTAGCAAAAACATTAGTTCCTGAACCAGTCGGATGGGTTTGAAATCCAGAGACACTACTCAAATATGCTGCGAGGTTTTGAGAATGAGCTACAGTAACCCATGGTGAATCCTTATGAACTAACCATTGAGCATCTTTATAATTTTTCGTTCTTGTTGCCAAATCAGTGGTTTGCTGAGCTTCAGTAAGTAAAGCGTTGACTTCAGAATTGTTATAAAAAGCAACATTACCTGCACTTCCTACTGTAGCTGTATCCACATGCAATAATACATACATAAAGTTATCTGGATCCGCAAGATCAGCACTCCAACCAAGAAGACACATGTCATGCTCACCAGCTTCTGTTCTTTCCAGATATTCACTCCAATCAAAAGTTTTTAGAGTTGTTGTAATTCCTATTTTGCTAAGGTCAGCTTGCATAAATTCCGCGACTGTTTTAGCGTCAGGAAAATATGGTCGTTTTACTGGCATATACCATAATTCCAGTGATAATTCCTCTGCAGCAAGTGCGGGGAGTGGTAAACTTGCAAAGAACAATCCTAGAATTAATGTTAATACCAGAAGTTTAAATTTTGTATTATTCAAATTAAAATTCTCCTAGAATCTGATTTTCGAAAACCAGTTACAATAAAAAGAAAATTATTCTGATTTTCAAAAACAAGTTGCTACTTCCACTGAAACGTTTTTAAACATTTATATCAAGTCAACGAAAATAATTTCCTTAAAAAATCATATTTTGTGTTTTCTACGTTAATTAAGCGATAATATTCATTAACCAGATGATTGAAATTAAAGACGCTTAGATTTTACTCTACATATGTTCAAAGGAATTTGAATAACGTTTTTGTGAGAATATTATTAAAAAATTAAAAATTGAGATTCAAATTAATTTGAAATAATGTAATAAGTCTTTTATTTTTAATTTCTACAAAACCAAAGAGATTTGTCTTCTTTTTATAACAATACAGATGAATAGAAGAAAGAGATTAAATACATAATTTAAAATCCGATACAAGAATATCTAATTAAACGTTGGTATCACATTTGGATTCAAATTTCTCAGAAAAAGATCTGGTTAATACCATCGAAAGAGAAAGTGAATTTCTTGTTAAGATAAGAAATTTAAAAGTATATTTTTACACTGAGGAGGGCATAGTTAAGGCCGTCGAGGGTATTGACTTAGATATTAAGAAAGGAGAAACATTAGGCTTAATTGGAGAATCAGGATCAGGAAAAACTGTTTCAGCACTTTCTATTATACAATTATTACCGATTCCCCCTGCAAAAATTATCAGTGGATCCATTTTATTTAAAACTAAGGATTTATTACAATTTTCAAATAAAGAGATGCGTATAGTTCGTGGGGGAAATATATCAATGATCTTTCAAGATCCAATGACATCTTTGAATCCTCTTTATTCAGTAGCTGACCAAATTGCTGAAAATTTAAGGGTTCATCAAAAATTAGATCCAAATGAAGCAAAAACTGAAGCTATAAGAATGATGAAAGAAGTAGGAATACCTGATGCAGAAAAACGTTCACAAGATTTTCCTCATCAATTTTCCGGTGGTATGCGACAAAGAATCATGATAGCAATTGCTCTTTCTTGTCGACCATCTTTACTCATAGCTGATGAGCCTACAACAGCACTTGATGTTACAATTCAAGCTCAAGTACTTTATTTAATAGATAAATTAAAGCAGAAATATAATACCGCTGTTCTTTATATAACACATAATTTTGCCGTTGTTGCAGAAATAGCTGATCGTGTAGCAGTAATGTATGCAGGATATATTGTTGAAGAAAACTCTTGTTTAGAATGTTTCGTGAATCCGGCACATCCCTATACACGAGATTTATTATCTTCAATACCAAGAGTAGATCGAAAGCTTGATCATCTCGAAGTTATTAAAGGTTCTATCCCAAATTTAATTAATCCTCCATCTGGATGTAGATTCCATCCACGCTGCAAAGATGTAATGGATATATGTAGCAAAGAGGTTCCTAAAAGATTAGAGATAGCTCCTCGTCATTTTGTTCGGTGTCATCTCTATAGTTAGAGGGAATATAATGAATGAAATTCTTAGATTAGAGAATCTGACAAAGAAATTTCCAGTTCAAATGGGAATTTTTGGTACTCGAAGCGGCTCTTTTATTCATGCTGTTGATAATGTAAACTTTACTGTTAATAAAGGAGAAACATTTGGATTAGTTGGAGAGTCAGGGTGTGGAAAAACTACAGTTGCAAAATTAATTTTAAAGCTACTCTTTCCAACATCAGGGAGGATACTTTTTGATGGTAAGGATATTTTTAGAAATAAAAAAACCCAAATGCGTAGAAGAATTCAATTGATATTCCAAGACCCATACTCATCATTAAATCCCAGAATGACAGTTTATGATATTATTGGTGAACCTCTTGATATTCACAAATTAATTAAAGGGAAGAAAAAGAAAAAACGAATTCTTCAGCTTATGGAAACTGTTGGATTAGCCCCATTTCATTTATATAGATATCCACATGAATTTTCTGGAGGACAACGACAGAGGGTAGTTATCGCAAGAGCTTTAGCCGTCGAACCTGATATTTTAATTATGGATGAACCAGTTTCAGCATTAGATGTTTCAGTTCGAGCACAAGTCTTAAATTTACTTGAAAAACTACAGAAAGAATTTGCTCTTACATATATCTTCATTTCACATGATCTTTCAGTAGTCAGACATGTTTGTAATAGGGTAGGTGTAATGTATCTCGGACAAATTGTAGAACTAGGAGAAATTAATGATCTTTTTGATTATCCCCAACATCCTTATGCTGAAGCTTTAATTGCTTCTGTTCCAATCCCTGATCCAAGAACAAAGAAGAAAAGAGAATTGTTAACTGGAGAAGTACCCACTCCCATCGATCCTCCTAAATGCTGTCGATTTGTAAAACGCTGTAAATATGCTCAAGAAAAATGTTCACGGGAAGAACCTCCATTAGAGGAAATAAGGAAAAACCACTGGACAGCTTGTTTTTATCCCACTGATTCACGATAAATTCAATAATTTTGTAAACGACTAAACTAAATGTTATTATTGGGTATTAATAGAAGAATAATATATTTGTTGTATTAAAAGAACGAATTACGTTTGAAGAACCTAGAAAAAGTATTAACTTGATACTATCTTATATTAGAACAGAATACTATTATTCCTTCAGCTCCATTTCTAACCATTCATGAACTAAACTTGGAGTTTCATCAAACTTTCTAACATAATGAAAAGTATCATTCGTTTCGAGGTCAGAAAAAGTAGTTCCATTTCGTGAGACCATGATAAATTTGAAACCCACCTTTTTTGAATGTGCAGCTTCCTCTCGTGAATCTCCAATGAAAATTGTTTTCGCTGGTTGTGCTTGGGTCAATTCAATGATTTTTTTATAATAGATTCCAGTTAATCCTTTTTTAGGGGCCTTAACTATATCATATCCGATTAAATATTTAAATAATCCTTCTAAATTATGAAGAATAATAACCCCTTTAATGTGGTGAGAACTAGCGGAGGATGCTATGTTTAAATTAAGAGTAGGAATCTGAGATAATTCTAATAATGTGGATCGAACTTCTGGAAATAAAATAGGAATTTGACCTTTAGCTAATGCATTATATTCCACAATTGATGCTTTGATATGATCTTCAACCTGCATTCTTTTACTTTTTGGTATTTTAGTCAATATAAATTGCTCCCATTCTTTATCAATCCTTTCCATTTCCTTTAAAAAATAATCAGGGTCAATTTCACATTTAGGGTCAGTAGCAATTTTATTGACTTTATCAAGCCATTGATCTAAAGCTTTTCTATGAAGACAACTAATTCTTCTATGAGAAAGACCAATAGGGGATAATACCGTGACTAAATACGCATCATAATTTTGAAATACCTTTCTTAAATCAACTAATGGCCCATGCAAGTCGAAAAAAATATTCCAGACCAATTTAATCCCTAAGGTTATTTTTGAAAAATATAGCTTAATAAAACTTTAAACGAATTTTTCAAAAAATTTCCTCTCCTCTTTTATGGAAAAGAATATTTGCCTCTTTTAGGACCAATCATCTTCACTTAGTCTTTTTTCTAGATTTTCTTTTATATCATTTATTTAATATATAATCAACCTGAGATTTTTATCCTAATATTGACAAAATGGTTTGAAAACACATATAGATACAAATCTTTTTAAACAATTAAGGTATAGGATTATAATTGTTCCCATGAAGGGATTTAATGAGCTTTTATTCTTTATGTAGACGATTCTTTTTTCTATTATTTTACTTCTCTTTTATAATAAGTCCATTAATTATCACTCCACATGGTGAAGTTGGACAGGACTATTTCTTCTCTGTTAATATGCTAGCACCTATAAGTGGACCATTACGATTACTTTGGGAACAAATGATGGTTCCAGAATTTGCTAAAATAGGTATCAAAGCTGAATTAGATTATGTAGGTTGGCCGACTCTTTATCCCCGTTCAATTAAAGAAGAAGTTGGTGCTTATAAAGATGGAGGTTATGATCTTATTGTTCTTGGAACGGGGGTGGGAAGTCCCATAAGACACCTTGGTGATGGATTACAAGGGGGTTATGGTACTACTGCCATCCCCCCAGCTGGGTTTAATATAATGTACTGGGCTAATGATCCATCCAAGCATTATATGACATACCGCGCTGAAGAGTCGAATAATTTAATCCAAAGAATAAGGACAAATTACAATCGTTCTGAATTAGGAATGCAACTTGTTGAATGGCAGAAGATCTGGTATGATGTCTTACCACATATTGTGGTTTACACTCCATATGACGTGCACGCGATTTCCTCTACCCTTTATGGTTATGATCCTGTATTTTTCCCCTTCGATTCTCTTATCACAATGTGGGGCCGACCCACTGTTACTTTTGCAGTTTCTGGCTGTGGACCTCCATTTAATCCAATATTTGCTGATAATATTTATGATATATACAGTGTAGGTTCATCAATGGCTGGTCTAGTTCAACATACTCCTTCAAAATACCTTGTTTTACCTATGAATACAGATCGTGAAGCTTGGATGACCACCAATTTTGGTACGACGGAATATCTAAAAGTTATTCCAAGGATTGCCACAGAAAGAGGTAATTATTCTAATAATGGGCTACAGTATAACATTACATTATGTGATAATGTCTTTTTTCATGATGGTCATCAGCTCGATGGGTGGGATGTCGCATTTTCTCTGCAAGTTAAACTAATTCCCACTTTAAGTAAAAAAAGTGGTAGTAATTCGGATGAATTATGGGCTGAATGGATTCTCCCGTTTGGTTTAGATGATAAAGTCAATCATCGGGGGAATTACTCTGTTATTATTGAGGATAAAGATGATGATGGTTTCTTTGAACATATCAGTTTTAATTTCGTTACTATTTTTCCCTCCTTTGTAACTGATGTATTAGATTTTAGTATTTTCCCTGAACATATTCTTGGTGATCCAGTTAACCATGGTTTTGATAAAAGTGGGAATTTTGATCCAAATCTCTGGCTCTGTAAACCATCGGATTGGTCAACTCACTCATTTAATACTGGTCATTCTTCTGATCCTGGTGGTTTAAACGGACCCATTGGAGCTGGTCCCGTAGTTTTTAAAGAATATAATGCTACTAAAAATGAAATTACTTTTGAGAAGTTTGATGGGATACAATGGGATCACATAACTAAAACCTGGGTTTCAAATACATCCCTTAGATACTTTGAGTTTTCTGAAGGTAAATGGTTTGCTATGCCTACATCTGCAAAAGTAATTATGGCTGGCATGGATATTGCTATCGCTGAAATGAAATTAGGAATGGTTGATATCCTTGATCCATGGTATATGCTAAGAAATGTTTTCGATGAAATCCAAGCTGCATCTACTATTACCCCTGTTCTAACACCTGCATCTGGTTGGCAATCTCTCTATATGAATCCTAAATTCGAAGAAGGAGGCATTTACCACTTAAATAAAAAAGGGGTAAGACATGCCATCAGTCATATAATTCCTCGTGAAGAAATTACTGATAAATTAT
>JAEOUE010000025.1 GCA_016839515.1 Candidatus Hodarchaeum mangrovi | reverse complement strand
TCCCAAAATAAATGATAAATTGTTCAAAATAGTGTTAAATTTTCCAAAAATAATGGTGATTAATCATATTAGATGTTGGAAAACTCATATCCATATAATTACACAAGTCACATTGACACAATTCAAAATTTCTTAGATGGTTTGTATGCTGAAATATAAGGTTATTATCTATTAAATGAGACTAAAAGACCGCATAAATGAAACTTTCAAAGCCGAAAAACGTTGCTTCTTACATTGTCAATTCAAATAGAGAACCCTATCCGAAATTTAAAGAAATGCGAAAATTAAAATTCCAAATTTAGACCCTTAATGAGCCTCGGAACCCCCTTACTCCATAGAAAGAAGGTGCACTGTTATGATACACGAAGACGGTTCCATAGCGGTGATCAGCAAAGATGGCACCACCAAGTTTTCTAATATCAGAAGGTGTTTTCACCCAGCTCGACGTCTTCGTATCGAAATTCCCAAGTTTTTGTAACTCTCGATATTGTTCTTCCGTTAAAAGCTCAATGCCCATGGTAGCTGCCATATCAATAGCGTTACCTTCTGGACCCCCTGTTTTTCCGATTTTCGCACCTTTCGTATTTTTCTGCTTTTTCCTCGCCTCCTGCCCTTCACGGTCGTAACAAACATATCTACGGCCTTTAGGACTTTCCGTTGAACAATCATAAAAAATGTATTCGCCCGTCTTTTTATCATGGCCAACAACATCCGGTTCACCGCCAGTTCTTTCCATTTCACTGAGTGACCACAGTTTTTCAGTATTAGCTTCCAACTTTGCTTGTATTTTAGCCCATTCGAGACCTTTATGGCGGTTCATGTTTTTCTCAAAACGGGCTTTCAATGCTCTGAGTAGTTCTTCATGTTGTTCTGGTGACAACTCTTCTTTGAATGCAGTAATTGATGGCTTGTGCATAATTATAGTCTTCATCCTGAGTTTATAAAACAATCTATGCAAGGTGATATTTACTTTAGAACTCACTATTCCAAAAGCCGAAGAATGAATAAGCTGGAATGTGACAATTTACAAATATCACGGTATTTTTGCTGGATTTGCTAAGAGATTCACAGAGATCTAAAAGAATTTTTCATTATTTTGGAAAATATGATGTTGGAAATTTTAATTTAATGTTTCAGAATGAATTATAAATAATTTTGGAAAAATTATCAATATTTTGACTAACATTAAAAACTAATAGAGCTAATATTTAATAGAATTTTCACAATTTTTGATAATCCACACCTTCAAAGTAGAATGTGTTAGCATAATGAATTCACATTATCGTGTTCCATCTTTGTTTATTGGTCATGGATCTCCTACAAATGCTTTAGACAAAACCAATTACTCCTCTGATTTAATTAAATTGGGAAAATCTTTTAGTAATATTCAGAATATTGCAGTTATATCCGCCCATTTTGAAACACTTAATTCGATTCAAATAACAAGTTCTCCAATACCTAAAGTGATATATGATTTTTATGGCTTCCCTGATGAGTTATATGAACTAAGATACGATTGTCCAGGAAATCCTGAGTTAGCAATAGAAATTTATTCATTATTAGCAAGTAATGGATTTTCTGCTCAATTAAATCCCAACCGCGGTTTAGATCATGGAGCATGGATTCCATTACGACTCCTTATTCCAGAAGCAATTTATCCTGTTATACAAATTTCCCTACCAAGTCCACGTAAACCAATGGAGCTTATTAAAATTGGCAAGATTTTAAGCAATCTACGTTCAAAAGGTGTTCTTCTTATTGGGAGTGGAAATCTCATTCATAATTTGCCCCATGTTATGCATCAGATTCAATTAGGGATAATTCGACCACAGGATCTTGCAAAACAAGTCCAATCTGAGGAGTGGGCTCTTAAAGCGGATAATTGGATCAAGGAAAGGTTAAATAAGAAAGATCTTGATGCATTAATTAACGCCTCACAAGTAATGCCTGATTTTTCAAAAGCAGCTCCTACCACTGAACATTTTGATCCCATATATGTTATTCTTGGTTCAATGTTCATAGGAGAGAATATACATTATTTTCATGAAAGTATCCAAGCTGGGAGTATCTCAATGCGGTCCTTATCCATAGAATCATGACTAGATTTTAAACTGAATTGACCTTGTTGAAGAGTGTATTTAGACTAAATAAAATTTGGTTAGTATCTGCCTCATTATTAGGTTTTATAATATAGTAATGGACTATGTGGATCGAGTAGAATGAGGAAATATCCTATTAGAAAACAGATTTTTCCTGCAATGTTTCTATTTTTAGGTATAATCTTGTCTTTTATATTGTGTTTTCCAGTAACTGCCTCTTATTCAGTTCAAACTAATGATTTATGGACTTATGAAGTGAAAGCAGCAAAAAGAACTTTTGAATATTCCTTTGGTAATTTTAAATCATCTATATCAACACGAGGCTATACTCTTGGAGAAAACCGGTTAAATGTGAGTGATAAATTTAATCTATCTGTTCTTTCGATCCAAGAGGATCCTGAAAAGGTCATTTATGAACTGAAAGCCATGAATTCAGCAATTATAGTTGAGAGTGATGCTTCAAAATTTTTAGATGGTATTCAAGGAGCTTTAGGGGTTAGTTTATTTGGCAAGGATTTTAATTTTCTTGAGAATACTTCTGGAGTTTCAGCAGGTGAATCATTCTTCATTTGTCCGAATAGGTTATCTTGGGATTCAATCTTTAGTGTTTGGAATCAGACTATCCCCAATCTAGAAGGTACATTGGAAGGGATAGAAACCATAAAAGCTATCGAGTCAAAGGATACTAAAGAGACTTTTCAAATGATAATGATATATTCAGGGAGGACGGATGCAACTTCTTCTGGTATAGATTTGGATTTTACTTATTCTGCTGATTTCAAATGGCAAAAAAAAACTGG
>JAEOUE010000099.1 GCA_016839515.1 Candidatus Hodarchaeum mangrovi | reverse complement strand
GGGGAAGAAATAGAAACGGTAAAAGAATTCGTTGACATCTCTGTTTTAATTCGGATTGGAAACTTATTTTATTGGAAAGCCTTAATTTCTCAACAAACAAAGGAATTTGAGAAAGCAATCGAGTTTTATATGCGTGCCAATCATCTCAAAGATGATTCAATCCTGTATTTAACCATTGGATCTATCTATAGAAAACTAGGGCGAGAAGAGGAAGCCAAAGATTGGATTGAAGGTGGCTTTTCTCGGATGCGGAAACGGAAGGGATCTCTTCCAACTCCATATATTTATTATTTTCCCTACCCAAAAGGGCCTCCAGCTGCCAGTACAGAAACTATTCCTATTATTTTCAATGTCTGCCCCCATTGTGGGGAATCAAATGAACAACGCAAACCCAGTTGTCCGACTTGTGGGGCCGATTTGACTCCTCCAGTATAATCACAATACTATTATGAGACTCAAAGGAAATTTCTACTATTCATTAGCCAAATGAGTATTTGAGCTACTAGCTTCAATGAGAGTTTTTAGGAAATTCAAGAGTTTAGGATCGTTTGGGTACTGAATGAGGGCGGCCTTGAGAGAATTTTTTGCCACTTCAACCTCCTTCAGTTGTCCTTCACATAGTATTTTCAATAAGTGATCTTCTACACTTGCTTTATATTGAAATGTCTTGATCACCTCAGATATATCCCTCAAAGCTTCAGTATAGCGCATTAATTGAAAGTATGCTCTTGCTCTGAGAGATTTCATCATCAGTACTCCCTTTTCGGTCAAATCTGCATAATTAATTAACGAATTAGCTAAAGAAAGAGCATCACCGGGCTTTTCCTGATCCAAAAAGTTCGCCACTCTTTGAATATCTGAAAAAACTTTTCTTTGTTGTCGTTTCGCATCTGATCTTCGGAAAAAATTCCTTAATCCTTGAATAAAAAATAAAGGTCCGACAATTATCCCTCCAATCCAAATAGTAGGCATGGAAAGCGTTGCAATTCCTAATATAAAGCAAAATATACCTAAGAGTAAATATCCCCAAGTATAGAACAGAATTTTTACTTGTGACAATTTTTATCCCTCATTTGTTGAAAATACCTCGATATGGCTTTGTAGGTGATTCAAGGATTTTTAAGGTTTTCTGAATCTCGGTAGACAATTCAAATATCTCACGAGTCTGCTCGTATTCAAAAAAATATTTGTTAAATAAAATCTCGTATCCTATTTTATCTTTTTTCCTATCTAACCACGAATTAGGGTATATAGGTTTAACCTCTTCTTCAAAAAATATTTCTATATCTTGTGATAGTGGAACCCACTCCTAATCTCTAAGATTTGAATCTGGTTTTGGTTTTCCTTTATTATCTCTCAATATTTTTCCATTCTTAATCAGCGGATTTTCGACAGTAAGCTTTGTATATCCAAATTCATTACTTTCAAAAATCTTTGAGTAATTGTTGTCTTTAAACTCTCCATAGATTCTTGTAATCTCTTTTATCTATTTTTCAGTAATATATTTACTCTTTTCACCTAAATTTCTCCTAAATTTCTTATAAAAATCCACTCCATTAACCAATTGAATCTTACCTTTTCTTTGTAAAGACTTTCTATTGGTAATTATCCATATATAAGTACCTATACCAGTATTATAAAATAAATTCAAAGTTAAAGCTACAATACCCTCAAGCAGATCATTTTCAATAATCCATTTCCTAATTTGACTTTCTCCTGAACCGGCATCCCCATTAAACATTGGTGATCCATTAAAAACAATCGCAACTCTCGTTCCTTCCTCCTTAGTTTTTATCTTTGAAATCATATGTGGAAAGTAATAGAGCTTTTAAGGGAGAAGGAGGAAAGCATGAATTGATCACCTGTTAGAAATAAGTTAATAATAACACCTTGAGTCTCTCATAATTTTTAGGGGGATATTATTCTAGATGCCCAATGACATTGAACAATTAGTCAAGAAGGTTAGAGACGAATATGAAAAGTCCGCGGGAGAATTAGCACTCACCAAACAAGAATTTCAGGGTTATTTTAAATTGAATGTGGCTATGACAACAAGAATCATGGACGAATTACTTACTACTGGTCGTTTTAAACTTGTTCCAGACCAACTGACTGGAGGAGAAAGATTCCAAATCCATCCGAAGTATAAACGGAATTATTGGCTTAAATCTGTCCTCGTAGAAGAAGAAGCAGAAGTCTTACTCGACTTGGGTGCACAATTAGACCACCCCTTCAATACAGATATTAAACAAATCCAAATAGAACAACAGCATATAGTAGGTCTGAAGCTCCTAAATCAATACTTGAAAACCATTCCTGAATCCTTAGGGGAGTTATCGCAGTTAAGAACCTTAGACTTGCAAAATAATCAATTGATATCCCTTCCGAAAACAATAGGCAAATTGATTGAATTAACCACCTTAGATCTTGAAAAGAATCAGCTTACTACTCTTCCTGAGGAAATAGGCAAGCTCACAAAGCTGAAGTATTTATATTTGAAACAAAATAACCTAACAACACTTCCCAGCTCATTAACTAACCTTAGTAACCTAAAACAGATGACTCTTGATAAAAATCTATTTGAGGAGATTGAACAGTTAAAAATACTTCCTATAGAAGGACTCAAGGTAGAAAGTTTTTTTCAGAGCTTGGTGAAAAATTTGTCAGAAGAAGTGATGTTAAAGGTAGCTGATGCTAAACAGCGGGATATTGGGCGAGGAAAAATCCGTATGGATGAGATCAAGATGCTAGAAATTGGTGTTACAACAGGAGATATTGTTGAGATTTGGGGAAGACGAAAAACAGGTGCAATTGTTTGTCCAGCTTATACCGAAGATCAAGGGGCGGGAATTGTAAGAATGGATGGTATAATCAGACGAAATGCCCAGGTATCATTGGAAGAAAATGTACGTATACGAAAAGCGCCAAAAACGGAAGCTAAAACTGTTAATATTGCTCCTACACGTCAAATTTCTTTAGATTATGGATTTGAAGCCTTTGTTGCCTTTGTCAAACGTAAACTCCTTGGATTTCCTGTATCTAAAAATGATACTGTATTAATCCCGATCTTAGGAAGGTCAATTCCTTTTATTGTAAATGCCACAACTCCAGCTGAAATTGTCATTATTACTGACAGAACGAGGTTGAATGTCTTGGAAAAACCACTTTCTGAAAAGAAGGGAGAAATGCTTGGAGAATATTATAAAGATAGGATTAGGGATTGGTATTATAAATTAGTAGAATTTAGTATAGAAGAGAGAAAGACTATTCAATCAGAGATTGATACAAGAAGAAATGAGATTGTAAACTCAGTAGCTCAAGCAATGGATTGGGAGAAACAACAGGAAAATCTCTCAGAAGAAGAAAAAGAGGTGTTTCTAGAAAATGTGTTTTATCCAAAGTGTGACCATTTACTACACGATCATCTGATAGAATCTTTTCCAGATTATAATTTTGACACTGTTTCTTTAAATAAACAGTCTGATATTACCTATGTCAAATATTTAGAAATTATTATTAATAGTTATGCTAAGAATGGGTGGGAACTAGACCAGATTAAAAACGATAGAGACCAACCAGAAAACGGATATTTAATTTTTAAACGTCAAGTAAACTCGAAAGATTTATGAAATCTTTAGACTATGTTTTGGATAAAGACTTAGAAAGTGCGTATAGAATCTTGCTTCAAGATTAGAATTTTTTGGTTTCACTCTGAATGATTCAATTGTTTGATCTAAAATCTTCAATAAAGGAAAAAAGTTTTTTCAAAGCAATATGTTTCATTTTAAATTAAAGCTGATTAATACAAAATAAGCGTAATCCTGTGAATTTTTTAAGACAAAAGATCAGAAGCACACTTTTACACCCATTAACGGATGCTCAATCATTCCTTATGCTAACTGACGACGGACCGCAAAACTTCCAGTCAAGTCGCCCTCCTGCGATTCGTGCCAGCCAGCTAAGCATGTCGGTCGAAACCTCCACGCGTACACTGCTGCTCTATCAACGGAATGTTCTATTCCAGAACTCGTCTACTAGAGAGATGAATATAGATCTAAAAAATGTTCATTAATTAGAAAAACTTGTTATTGTAATCTGTGAGATTTTGAGGAGAACCAACCAAGCAAAGCTAACTTAGCTCTTGATAACTATTATAAAGAGATGAAGCTACCTTTACGAGGAGGTCTAATTCTTCTTTTTTCTTGGTAAACCAAGATAACT
>JAEOUE010000098.1 GCA_016839515.1 Candidatus Hodarchaeum mangrovi | reverse complement strand
TTTCTTATATTGCAGGAACATATTTACTGCGAAGCTGTTGAAGAAAACAAAATACATCACAATTGCTACATACACAAATGTGGGGATCGCTTTATCGACTCCAGTCTCAAATGTGAGAAATGTTCCTAGAATGACAATCCAAGGCATTATTCCTGCTATCCAGCCCAACCAATATGGTAACCAGCTTGTCTTTTCAGTATATTGATTATATTTCTCCATCAACAATCCAAACATATTCATCAGAAAGTTTAATACGAAAACTAACACTAGAATCCAGAAGTCAAGAATACCAAAGGCTAAGGAGATAAATAAAATCATTACTGAGGAACTGAAAGAATATTCCCACCAACGAATTGGATTCATTTTCTTACTGAGATTATCCATATAAGATTTATTCAAGGGAAATGCGATCAAAAAATGGGCAATTGCAGACATTAATAGGAAACTAGCCAATAAGATTCCTGCAACATTTTCAAAAGCAAAAAAGACTACAGGAACTGGTTCAAAGATAGGTTTTGTACCTGTTAATACCTTAACTTGCAGTCTAGAAATATAAATATCAACTGAAAAGTTTTTTATCTCCTCAACAAAAAAACTTAAACCAAAAATCAAAAAGCTTTGGACGAAATGTAATATTGCCATCGCAATATTGAATTTTTTTAAATATGTCTGAGTTATAGAGGAGGTTTCTCCACTTTTAAATGTAAATTCACTCATTTTTTTCAAGACTCTTTTATTATTTAATTTAGGGCAAATACAGCAAATTTTGTCAGATATTTAATAGCTGATTTTAAGAGAATCATAGAAAACTTGGATAGAAATATACTTTAAATATTTCCCTCATAATTTATACACAGTGCTTTGGCAGCCGTTGGTAGGGGTATTCTAGTAATTCTCTGAACTAATGTGAATAAATATTGAGAATAGGACCTGTATACCTCAAAGAACATATATCTTGTGGTTTCTGTTTCATTTGTAATTTCTGGCTGGATTAAAGCACTATATCCTCGTAAGATATTATTTAAACTTGATAGAATTAAAAAATAGTCAAGATTTTCCACTTTTTTTCCTGTTAATGATTGATATTGGTTTACAAACTGTTTTGTAACATCTTTTCCTGTAGAGGAAGTAGTTACAATAGCAAATGCTAAATCATGTCGAAAATCCCCTAGTTTTATGTCTGCCCAATCAATTAGCACTAAATTTTTCTCTGGAGTGACAATTACATTGTTCATATGATAGTCACCGTGTAATAAAACTATTTCCTCACATTTTTGTTTATGTTTTTCAAGCCACATTATTAGGGGCTCTAATTCAATAATTCTAAACTTCTTTACCATCTGTTTAGGGAAATCTATAATTCTATTGACAAAAAAATATGGGTCATTTTCAATATTAGGTATTTTTACAAAAGAATTTTGGTTTCTCCACTTAAATTGATGAAGTTCAGCTAGTTTTCGAATGAATAAATGCATCAGTTTGTTTCTTTTATTTTCATCATGCGTTTCAGAAAAATAATTAGCTAATAGTATTCCTGGAATTCTCTCCATAATTAAATAACTTTTTTTGATATTTGGTGAGTCCTTTTTCCAAAGATAAGGTTTTGGAACAGAGAGATTTGCTGAATGTAATGCGTTTAGTGTGGAGAATTCTCTTTCTGCCTGATCAGTTATAGAACGAAATATTCTTAGTACAAAAGTTTTCTTATCCTTTCCATAATGAAATACAAAACTATATGTAATAGTATCAGCGCCTTCTAAGCGGATAAAATTGTCCGTTTTATATCCTTTTTGTTCTGGAAACTGATTTTTCAATTCCTGAATTAATTCTTCCCTGAAATTTTCTGTAATTTCCATTTTTGGGCTATCCTAGAATTATTTGTTATTAAATGGAGAACTTTTCTGTCATTAATTCACTATACCTGTATTTTATGACTAATTATGGTCATTTAAATAGAAATTGTTAAAATTTTGTCAAAACAGGAAAAAAAGTCCGATAAAATTTTATTCTTTAGGGATAAGAAATTAACATATATTTTGTTGATAAAGGCTTTTATCTTTAGATAATTTCTTAGGTTGTAGAAGAAGAATTTCTTCGTAGAATAAAATCAATTTGAGAAAGTAAAATCTCCTTAATTAAAATGGAGGTTGGTTTGAGCGACTTAAACACGTTTTTGAGCTAGCATCAAAACAACCTCCCTCCCTCCCCCCTCTTACGCATAATCATTTTAGAAATATTTAATATTTCAGGTTATAATACTTCTAGCAATTATTTATAGAATTTCAGTATGCTATAAGCTCAAATACCTTCGATCTTGGAAGTATCAAGGAAACCTTAAAACCTATAATTAATGTCTCGTTCTTGAGAAAAAATGTCTTCAATCGAAATAGACCAATTAGAATCAGTTTCCTTACATGTGTATGAAGCTATTTTTAGAGAACAAAAAAGCGTTCAAATAGGTCAAGATATATATCGAATTCATAAAACAAAGACTGGATTGAGAAATGTTACAATTGAAGGGATTTTTTTTATTGAACAGAATCCCAACAAGGACTCACATTGGGCAAAACAAGCTCAGACAGGACATAAAATCCTTTGGGGTTTGAAAGG
>JAEOUE010000327.1 GCA_016839515.1 Candidatus Hodarchaeum mangrovi | reverse complement strand
TGAACGTCATACTCAACTAGGAAAACGTACGCGTATTTGGGCTCGTGATATGAACTTAGAAATGTTTCCCATTAAAGAAGAGTATTGTTCCAACACAGTTTCTACCATGAAGAATTCACTTAATATTAATATTGCTAAAATGGTCGAAACATTAAGGGAAAGAGGTTATGGTATTGTTAATGGGTATGGAGATTTAAAAAATAAGACATTTCGAATTGGACATATGGGAGAAATAACAATTAATGAATTAGAAGAAATGTTAAAAGTATTAACTGATATCATAGTTGAGCTTAGATCTTAACTATTTTTCAATATTTTTTTGTTTTTTATTTTAGTGATTAAATGAAATAATATTTTAAATCTTCTTAACAGTCTCAAACATAAAATCTTTAAAGATTATATTCCTACAAATCTTATTTAATTTAATAACAGCTTACAAAGGATTAAAATGAAAATATTAATTAGCGATAAACTCGAAGATGAAGGAATTCAAATTTTTGAAAGTAATGGATTTGAAGTTGTTAAAGACTTTACGATTACTAAAGAAGATTTAAAGAAACAAATCGAGAATTTTGATGGAGTAGTTGTCCGTTCAAGAACAAAACTCACTGCAGACATTTTAGAAAATGCTAAGAATTTAAAAGTAATAGGTAGAGCTGGAGTCGGTTTGGATAATATAGATCTACAAAAAGCAAAGGAAAAGAATATTGAAGTTTTTAACACTCCTGAAGCACCAGCAGTATCGGTGGCAGAACTAGCCCTTGGCTTAATGCTTGCTTCAGCAAGGAAAATTTCTCATGCTGATCGAACAATGCATCAAGGTCAATGGAATAAAAATCAATATTTGGGTTTCACTTTAAAGGGAAAGAAACTTGGCCTAATTGGATATGGTAATATAGCGAAAGAGTTAGCAAAAATGGCAATTGCACTGGGTATGGCTGTTGGAGTTTACTCCCGATTTAGTAAAGGTCAAGTCGCAATTGATGAAGCTAAAGGAATTGGTTGTTCTATTTATCCTTCAGTTGAGGATCTATTGAAAGATGCCCAATTTATTTCTTTACATCTACCCTCAACCCCTCAAACTGATAATATTTTAAGTGAAAACAGAATAAAGTTAATGAGGAAAGAAGCGGTCATTATAAACACCGCTAGAGGTTCATTAATTGATGAAAAAGCATTATTGGATGCATTGAAAAATAACCATATTGCTGGGGCTGCATTGGATGTATATCGTGAAGAACATTTAAAAGATACAAGTTTAATGGAATATGATGAAAACTTAATATTAACTCCTCACATAGCGAGCCAAACTATTGAAAATCAGATCGAAGCAGCGACTACAGTTGCTAAGAAGATGTGTGAATACCTAAAAAATTTATAAATAAAAAAATTTTTTTATTATTCTTCTAATGTATGAAGAACTAACCCTGAAAGAACTTTAGGATCAAACCAAGTTGACTTTGGAGGCATGACTCCGCCTTCAGCGCTAATGGTTTCTAAATCTATTATACTCACGGGATATAAATTTATAAATAAATCGTTACCCTCTTCAATTACGTATTTTTCCATTCTTTTTAACTCTAATAGGCCCCCTACAAAAAAGATATTTTCATCTGCACGTGGATCATATATTTTAAGGATTGGTCCTAATATTTTATCTTGTAAAATTGCAACATCCAGAGAATCCCTTATGGATTTAAATTTTTTCTCTTTTACTAATAATTTATACCATTCACCCTTTAAGTAAAGACCTATTTCATTTTTTCTTGAGGGATTAAATGAACTTTCTATAGGTATTACTTCAAAATACTTCTTAATTTGTGTTAGAAATTCAACTTCGCTAATAGGTAATTTCTTAACGACGCGATTATAGGGTAAGATACGTACTTGATCATCAGATGCTACATAAGTTAAAAGATAGTGCCAAGGTGCATTAGGATTTTCCTGATTTTTTTCTTTCATTTTTAGTTTCCTATATTCCGCGGCACTCGCAGCTCTATGGTGTCCATCAGCAATATATAGTTTTTCATTTAAAAACAGTTTCTTTAAAGATTCAATAATATTAACATCCTTTTCTTTCCATAAAAGATGTCGATAACCTAATTTTTTAAAATCAAATAGTGGTTTTTGTTTCTTTATGTTCTCGATTAAATCATTAATCTCTTTATTAGTCTTAAATACGGTCCAGACTAAACCAGCAGAGACTTTTGTTGTCGTTATATGTTTTGTTCGATCTAGGAGAGGTTTTTCTCGAGTATGCTCGTGCTTTATGATATTTCCACGTTCATAATCCTCTAATGATACACTAAGGATTAAACCCTGATGACTGAATTGAGCTGATTCTTGACGATATACAAATATACAGGATTCCTTTTCTCGAATAATAATATTCTCTTTTTTAAATTTTTCAAATGCTTTCAATGCATTCTGATAAATTTCTTCTCCGATCCCATCAGGTAGGATCAAATGTATTAAAGACTTAGGATTCTTTTTAAGTTCTAGTTCTTCTTCCTTACTAATTACATCATAAGGATTAGTACAAAATTCTTCCGGA
>JAEOUE010000097.1 GCA_016839515.1 Candidatus Hodarchaeum mangrovi | reverse complement strand
GCTAAAGTGAAAATACCGAGTTCAAAACCTGCCTCTTTCAATCTTGTTAAGCTATCTATTGTATCTGAAAAGGGAATAGCTGATGAATAAATTTCCTTTGCTTTCCGTACACATTGAATTGCAAAAAAGAATGCTCTGAATTTAGATAATCCAGCTCTTCTACCAATCTTCCAGAATAATTGAATAATTGGAGCAAATTCTCGTTGACCTGGGGTTTGATAATCTTCAATTAATTCCTTTCCTAAAGTTTTTAAAACATTGGTAGGAATTTCAATACCTTTTTTTCGAATATCATTTACCACCATTTCATAGAAATTACCCATTGAATTTATTAAAACTCCATCTAGGTCGAAAATAATTGCTGGGCGTTGAATAGATTTTTTCATTTACTAAATCACTTTGAAAGATATTTATTAGGTCTTTTCTGTGTTTTAATTCGTCTTATAGTACTTTTGAAGAAAGTTGAGCAAAATCTAATTTGAAAGGTAATTTTATACATAAAGGATAAAAATAAGGAAGAATTAATAAATTTTTTACGGTATTTTATGTAATAATAGCTTCAAATTTTTAAGATGACTTTTTGAGCACCTAATATACTACTCCTGAAAAGGTTGGTGAAATTGCTATTAAATCGAAAAAGAAATAATATTATAAATTTGGATTTTTTTTCTTTCATCAAGGTTGTATGGGGTTTTTTGACGCTTATTGAATGCTAAAATACCACGTTTATGATTTAATTTTATATGGTGTATTAAATGGCTAAAGCCTTAGATTCAACGAGCCTTAAAACGTTGAAAGATGAAATTCTTGATCTTAGAAATCGGAAAGATGAACTTCTCCAAAAAATTAGGGAAAGCGAGAAAGAAAGGAATCAATTCAAAGCTGAAAGGGATGAACTCAACACAACTGCTTCTCAGAAGTTTGCTCAAGTCAGAGAATTGAAAGAAAAACGAGATAAGAATAATCGGTCAATACAGGAGCTCAAAGAAGTAAGAAGAGACGTCCTCGAAGAAATGAAAGGATTAATTGAAAAAGCGAAAGGACTTCAAGAAGAAATTAAATCAATGGATATTAGTGAAAAAGAAATTCGTCAGTCCCATAGCATCCGCAAAAGAATTGACGAGTTAGATTGGAAAATACAAACGACTCCAACAATGGGAATAAATGAGGAGAGACAATTAACTGAACAGGTAAATGCATTAATGGGTCAGCTGGGAGAAATTTCTGTTTCTGAAGAAAAGATGAAAGAAAGAAGAGAATTAAATAGAGAAATTAATAATCTACGAGGCTTCTTAGATCATAGTTGGAAAGATTTTCAAGAATTGGTGGAACATTCACAAAGTTCTCATCAATTACTGAGTGAATTATATGATGAAGGGAAAAAAGCTAAGGATGAAGCTGATTTAAAGCATAAACTTTTCTTAGAAAGAGCAGAAGAAATAAGAGAACTTCGTGAGGAATTTCGTGGTATTGGTAAAACTCTCCGGGAGAAATCTAGTATTTTTAAAGAACATAATAAATTAAGAAAGGAAAGAGTCCAATTAGAAAGGGATAGGGCTACTGCAGAAATGTTAGAAATCCAAAGCGCAAAGATTCAAGAAAAATTAAGTCAGAAAAAGAAAAAAACGTTATCCATAGATGAAATGCGTATAATGATGTCGCAAAATCCCGAATTTCTAGAAATGGATACCATTGATGAGGAAGAATAGTCACTTTTACTAGTATAATCTATATTTTACTAGTAAAAATATATTTATTTGGTTTTTAATGAAAGCTTGATTGATCAGGAAGTGGCATTTTCGTGAATGAATCTGAGTTTTTTGAGCTCATAGGAAATGATACTAGGAGAAATATTTTACGATCAATAGCACGGGAACCAAAGTATCTTTTCCAGCTTGCTCAGGAGTTTGATCGATCCAAACAATCATTAAAACATCATTTAGATTGTTTAGAAGAAAAGGGATGGATTTCACACGAAATTGATGACCAAAGTAAGGGACCAGCACGATATTATTATCATATTGCACGAAATGTTTCAGTTCGTGTCACATTGAGTAAACACTCTTTTGATTTTAGTGTTGTTGAAATTACTCTTGATAATGATGTACAAGAAGATTCCGATCCTTTGGATCAGGTTAATGAGTTGAGTGGAGCTTTATGGGACAATATTTCCAATGTTCTTACTGAGGATAAGTTTCAACTTACTGATCAAAAAGTAGATGCATTACGACGTTTAGATTCCGTTTTAGATCAATTAGAAACCATTGAAAATCTCATTTTAAGTAGAAAGATTTCTATTACTGGAAAAATTAACGAAGATATTTCTGTTAAACTTAGAGGAGATGAATATAGAAAGGATCGAGAATTAGCTTATACTATATTCTCTAATTCAGCACCAATAACAATAAATTTGATCCAAAAAGAGTTTAATACTAAACGAAAGGAAATACTAGAGTCACTAAAGAGATTGCATGAAAAGGATTTATTACCAGCTCATGCATTAGCATTCATGAAACGATTAGAATCAGCTGTGAATATTGACTCGGAGTGAGTAATAAATATGAATCCAAAGAAATCTAATGAAAAGAATGATGAAATTTTCGATATTGATAGTCAAATTAAAGACCATATTGAGGAATTAAGTCTCAAATCAGAAATTCCAAAAGAGATAAATGAAAGTAAAAATACAGATGAGCTGGCTAAAGATGATTTAGCTAAATTGAAGCTTGAATTGGAAGAAAAAGAAAAAGAACTCCAAAAAATTCATGATCAATACTTAAGAGCTTTAGCAGATTATGATAATTTACAAAAAAGAACAACAAAAGAGAGAAATGATTACTATTTTTATGCAAATGAATCTTTATTCACAAAGCTGCTTGAAATTGCTGATACTTTTCAACGAGCTTCAGCTGATTTTGAAGAAAATCCTAATCTCAAATTAGAATCAGTATTTGAGGGGTTTCGCGTAGTTAAAGATCAGTTTCTCTCTGTTTTAAAGAACGAGGGAGTTGAAAAGATAAAAGCAAAAGGGGAGAAATTTGATCCTAATTTCCACGAGGTAATACTCGTGCATAATGATGAAAAATTAGAAGAAAATACAATCATTGAAGAAGTACAAACAGGTTATTTATTCAAATCAAAAGTAATCAGACCAACAAAAGTTATTATTTCAAAGAAATAAAAGGAGACATTTAATATGCCTAGACCAATTGGAATAGATTTAGGAACTACTTTTTCCGCCATTGCTACAATGGAAGGTGGAAAACCAGTTATTATACCCAATGCAGAGGGACAACGAATTACTCCGTCTGTTGTTACTGTAACAAAAGAGGGAGAAAGAGTTGTTGGTACTCTAGCGAGACGTCAAGCCATCTCTAACCCAGAACGAACAATTAGATCTATAAAAAGAGAAATGGGTACGAATTTTTCTATTACTATAGATGGTAAACAGTATAAACCTCCTGAAATAAGTGCTATGATCTTACAAAAATTAAAAAGAGATGCCGAGGCTTATCTAGGAGAAACAATTACCCAAGCTGTTATTACTGTTCCTGCTTATTTTTCAGATTCACAAAGACAAGCAACCAAAGATGCAGGAAAGATAGCAGGTTTAGATGTTTTAAGAATTATAAATGAACCTACCAGTGCATCGTTGGCATATGGTCTTGATAAAGAAGAGGAACAAACAATCCTTGTTTTCGATTTAGGAGGAGGTACTTTCGATGTCTCCATTCTCGAGTTATCCGAAGGAGTCTTCGAGGTTAAAGCTACATCAGGTAATAATAGACTTGGTGGAGATGATTTTGATCAGCGAATAATGGATTGGATGATTGAGGAGTTCAAAAAAACCTCTGGATTAGATCTTTCAAAAGATCCTATGGCAATGCAGCGACTTAAGGACGGTGCAGAAGCAGCTAAAATCGAATTATCTCAAAAAACGTCTGCTGATATTAATCTCCCATATGTTTTTGCAGACTCTTCAGGACCAAAACACCTCAATATGACGTTAACTCGTTCTAAATTTGAAATCATGATCGCAGATCTCATAGAGGCTGCGATGGGACCTACCCGACAAGCTATGTCTGATGCTAAGTTAAAACCAAGTCAAATTGACAAAATATTACTAGTTGGAGGATCAACAAGGGTTCCAGCTGTTCAATCAGCTATTAGGGCTTTTTTCGGTAAAGAACCAACAAAAGAAATAAACCCAGATGAATGTGTTGCCTTAGGAGCTGCTATTCAAGCAGCAATTCTTCTTGGAGAAAAAAAAGATATTCTGCTTCTAGATGTTACTCCCCTTTCATTAGGGATCGAAACCTTAGGTCACGTATTTACGAGATTAATTGAGAGAAATACAACTATTCCTACAAAAAAGAGCCAAGTATTTTCAACTGCCGCTGATAACCAACCATCTGTAGAAATTCATGTTCTTCAAGGTGAACGAAAAATGGCTACTAACAACATTACTCTTGGTAGATTTCAATTAGTAGGTATTCCTCCTGCTCCTAGAGGAGTTCCCCAGATCGAAGTTACATTTGATATTGATGCAAATGGAATTGTGAATGTTACTGCAAAAGATTTAGGGACAGGAAATGAGCAAAAAATAACAATTACAAGTTCTAGCGGGTTATCTTCTCAAGAAATAAACCGAATGGTCAATGAAGCTTCTCAATACGAAAAAGAAGATGATAAACGATTAGAAGAAGCTGAAACACTAAATAGAGCTGATTCAATGGTTTACCAAACAGAAAAAATGCTGAAGGATCTAGGAGATAAGGTAGATAGTTCACTACGTAATAAAGCTGAATCGCAGATTAAATCACTAAAAGATGCAATAAAAGCAAATAACATTGCTGATATGAAGAAATTAATTGAACAAATAGAGAAAACGACTCATGAACTCGCCCAAAAGCTTTATGCCACTCAAGGGCCTCAAGCTGGAGGATTTCAAGGTGCTCCAGGAGCTGGTTTTCAAGGAACACCAGGTACTGATGATTCAGAGGTCGTTGACGTAGATTACGAAATAGTAGATGATGATGACTAATCTTCCAAAACAAAAAAATCTGTTTTAGGGTGATTATTTTGAGTAGATCCAAAAGAGATTATTATGAAGTTCTAGGGGTTTCTAGAGAAGCCGATATACAGACAATCAAAAAGGCATTTCGTCAGGCAGCTCGAAAATATCACCCTGATACTAACCCTGATGATCCAAATGCAGAGGAAAAGTTTAAAGAAGCTGCTGAAGCTTTCGATGTTTTATCCGATATTGACAAACGAGCCAATTACGATCGCTTTGGTCATGCAGGATTAGATGGGACAGCATTCAGAGATTTTTCAGGGATAAGCTTGGATGATTTATTTGGTGGATTTGGAATATTTAGTGATCTTTTTGGTTCTTTTGGGGGGAGATCGAGATCTTATCAAAACCAGGCTAGACAAGGACAGGATGTTCGATTAAATCTCGAAATTTCATTTGATGAAGCAATGAAAGGTCTGAAAAAGAAAATTAAAGTTCCGAACTGGGCTACTTGTCCTACTTGTCATGGAAATCGTGTTAAGGAAGGATCCTCTCTTCAATCATGTTCTGCTTGTAATGGTACAGGTGAAATGAGACGGATTCAAAGATCAGCATTTGGCCAAATTGTAAATATTTCAACTTGTACTAGGTGTCGTGGTGAAGGCAAATCTGTTCCTAAAGGAGCTGCTTGCCAAACATGTGATGGTGTTGGAAAAGTAAAACAATCACGAACTGTTGAAGCAGAAATCCCTCCAGGGGTAGATAGTGGCATGCGGATGGTTATTCGTGGCGAAGGGCGTCCTGGTGAACTTGGAGGTCCACCTGGCGATTTAATTCTTGTTTTAGAAGTTGAATCGCACCCTTTTTTCAAGAGAAATGGTGCAGATATTATATTGGAATATCCAATTAGCTTTATCGATGCAGTTCTAGGGACAAAAATTGAAGTCCCAACAATTGAAGGATTTGAAACTATAAAAATAGATCCCGGTACCGAATCAGGAGCAATTATACCTCTTAAGAAAAAAGGAGCTCCCATTCCCAATTCTTCTTCCAAAGGTGATATGTATATTCAAATAATGGTCAGAATTCCAGCTAAAATTGATAAAACGTCCAAGAAATTTCTTGAGGAAATTAAGAAATCAATCGATGACAAATATATATTTCAAACTAATAAAGAGCTTAAAAAGTTCTTATCGCTTAAAGAATAAGTCTTTATCCTTCAAAAAAACCTCTATCCAAGCTTTGATAATTTTGTAGTTCTGAATAATTCAATAGGGGAAGTTATTAAAGTATACCAGCGAACTGCACAAGAACAAATTTTTGAATAATCAGATGGAATTGGCTGGTTATCTATGATATCTTTAATATACCCTAACACTTTTATATCACACTCTCCACAATTATGAGTTCCTCTTGGTTTACCTCCTGCAGTTGGTTCACATATTAATTTGATCTGTGGATACTTTTTTTTCGTATTAGAGACTATAAATAAAATCGACCACAACCAAGGAGGTTGATATCTATCTTTTTTATATAGATAGTGAGCAAGGGTTCCATTTTGAACTGAACATGGATTAATAGATATTGAATCTGTTCCTTGAGAAACTGCATGATTGATAGTTGAGATAGAATCAATTAAAGCCTCATATTCTGTCAAAAATGGTGGTTTAATGAAAATATAGGTTTTAATTTTTACTCCAATGTTTTTTAGCACATCTACTGCTTGATCATAATCAGATACTCTCATACCCTTATTCCAACAATCACGTAATATTGAATTATTTGAACTCTCTAATCCTATCCCTACTTCAAGAATAGTTGGATCTATTGCTTTCTTGGTTTTTTCAATAATATTAGAGTAATTGATAACATATTCTGATCTACTTTCAACACTAAGCTGAGAACAATGAGGGTACTTCTGGATTAGTTTTGTAATATTTTCACGAAGATTCCTAGGAACATCAGATTCATCGAAAAAGCTCCCAGAGTTAAAGATTTTAAGAATAATACGTTTTTTTGTTTCTATTTTTTTCAAAAGGGTCTCTATTTCGGATAAAATGGTTGGAATTGGTATTGAAAGATCTCTAGACGAATCATTAATATATCCACAAACACTGCAACCACCATATTCTGAAAGTGCCCAACTACATCCTCTTGTTGGTATTACCATGGTTATAATGTTATACTCATTTTCTTCAGTAATTTCACTCCATAGCTTTGGTTCTCTTCTAGTAATATTCTTGAGATGCTCGTGGCGTAATTGAAGAACTTTCGTTGCTACAAGTTGATTAATGCTTGGCAAGATTTTTTTTCACCTTTTTTCTTAGGATAATTCCTTTTCCTTTTGTCATACTTTCTAATAAACCTCCAGAGAGCTGCGAGGTTCCCACAGCTATTATTTTTCCATCTCTATTTGTAACCAGAACCTCATCCTTAGGTCTGATCTCTCTATCTGCCTTTTTTATAGCATTACAAAATATGGTAGACCCTATAATCTGATCACCATCGAAAGTAACAAAATTATTAGAATAACCTAAAAGACGTTCTCCTGCAAGGAGTGATAGACTTAATAGACCTGAATCTTGACGAAAAGTAAGTAGATGAGATTTATTTAAAGTCACTCGTAATCCTAATTCTTTTTTTCCATGAATTCTTACATTATCGGGTAACAGAATCTGTCCAACTCCTTTACCAAATTGATAATCTGCAATTGTTCTTAAAAAAGTAAGATAATTATGTTTATTGGATAAAGAAGTATCTGTTTGACCAAATGCATCTTTTAGTAATAAGGAAAATCGTTGAAGTCCCTCATTTGATGTTAATGATGATATATCATCTTCTAAAAGTGTTATTTTACGATTAAACATATTACAAACTTTTTTTAAGACTTTTCTTTCAGATCCTTTTACATATCCAACTAAAGGAATTGAGAAGTCAATTTTTGACAGAATCGAACTAATATCTTGGGCAAGATGTTTTTTTTCTAGATCACTCCAAT
>JAEOUE010000096.1 GCA_016839515.1 Candidatus Hodarchaeum mangrovi | reverse complement strand
CAGCTGGAGAGCTGTTATTAACTTCATGTCCTAAATGTAATATTCACCTTACATGTATTCAGAGCGATTTTGAAAATATCGCTTCAATAAAAATTATAGATATTTCTGAATTCTTACTTGAACATATAAAAGTAATACAAAATGAAAATTAGGGTGTAAAAACGAGATTATGGAAGGTTCTGTTCTAGTAATTGGTGGTGGAATAGCAGGAATCCAAACCTCTTTAGATCTTACTGAATTAGGATTTAAAGTATATTTAGTGGAAAAATCGCCATCAATTGGAGGCAGAATGGCTCAACTAGATAAAACTTTTCCTACAAATGATTGTTCTCTCTGTATTCTAGCGCCTAAAATGGTAGAAGTATTTAGAAATCCTAATATTGAACTTTTGACCTACCATGAGGTCACAGACGTATCCGGTAAAGCAGGTGATTTCATAGCAAAGATTCTTAAGAAACCACGTTATATTGACGAATCAAAATGTAAAGGATGTGGGGATTGCGCTTCAAAATGTCCTAAAATTGAAGTTCCAAATCTCTTTGATATGAATCTTGGGAAAAGAAAGTCTGCTTATATTCCTTTTCCTCAAGCAGTTCCTCCAGTCTATTTAATAGATCCGGAATTATGCTTAAAAATAAACAAGGGAGTATGTGGTGTTTGCGCTAAAGTATGCCAAGCAGAAGCGATAGATTTTGAGCAAAAACCTCAGGAAACTCAAATTAGTGTTGGTGCAATCGTAGTGGCTACAGGTTTTGATATGCCCGCTGAAAACTTATCTTCCCGTTGGGGATATAATTACACTAATGTAGTGAGCGCTCTTGAATATGAGCGAATATTATGTGCTTCTGGACCTTTTGGGGGTCATGTTTTAAGGCCAAGTGATCATACTGAGCCTGAAAAAATTGCATTTGTACAATGTGCTGGGTCCAGGGATTTACACGAAGGAATTCCTTATTGTTCGAGTGTTTGTTGTATGTATACTGCCAAGGAAGCCATAATAACTAAGGAACACTCTGATAAATCTCAATGTTATGTATTTCGACACGATATTAGAGCTTACGGTAAAAACTTTTATGAGTTCACCCAACGAGCTCAAAAGGAGTATGGAGTAAAATATTTTCAAACAAAAATTAGTAAGATAGAAGAGGATCCTGATACTAAGGATTTAATTATTCATTATGAAAATTTAAAGAATGGAGAATTTAACGATTTTCGCGCAAATTTGGTTGTATTAGCAACCCCCTTAGTTCCATCCAATGGTTCTCAGGAACTTGCCAAAATTTTAAAAATTGATTTAGACGAATATAACTTTTTTAAAGAGAAAGATTATTTTCATAAATCCAAGTCTTCAAAAGAGGGTATTTATTTAAGTGGATTTTGTCAAGGTCCAATGGATATACCTGAAACGGTTGCTGATGCAAGTGGAGTAGCTGGACAGGTAGCTACTTTTTTGAATTTGGTAAAATTTGATAAGACACAAGAAAAAGAATTATTAGTCCCTGAATTAGAGATTAGCGCAAGAGATGTACCTAGAATTGGAGTATTGATATGCCATTGTGGAATTAATATTGGAAAGTATGTTCATGTGCCTTTACTAGCAGAATATGTACGCCAATTGCCTAATGTTGTTCATTGTGAGGATAATTTATATTCTTGCAGTTCTGACTCTCAATCACGGATTAAAGAGCTTATAATCAATCACAAACTGAATCGATTTATTGTGGCTTCTTGTACTCCGAGGACTCATGAAGCATTATTTCAAGAAACATGTCAGGAGGCAGGCTTAAATAAATATTTATTTGAAATGGTAAACATTCGTGACCAATGTTCCTGGGTTCACATGGATGACGCTGAAGCTGCAACCCAAAAAGCAAAGGATCTTATACGAATGGCAGTTGCTAAATCAAGACTTTTAAAACCTCTTAAAGAAGAGTTATTAAAAATCACACCTACTGCTCTTATTATCGGTGGTGGGATTGCCGGAATGAGTGCTGCATTAAATATTGGCGATCAAGGATTTAAAACCTATATTGTAGAAAAAGAACAAATCCTCGGTGGAAATTTGAATCATCTAAATGTTCTCTATCCGATTGAGCAAGATGCTTCTGAATTCATTAAGCAAATAATAAAGTCAGTTGAACAACACAAACAAATCCAAGTGTTCTTAAATGCTAAGATTAAAGATATAAAAGGATATGTAGGAAATTATATTGTCACAATTGTTGATTCTAAAAATAAACCTCAAGATTTAAGTATAGGAACGATAATTGTAGCAACAGGCGGCAAAGAATACAAACCAAAAGGATTATTTCGATATGAAGCTGAAAATGAAAATGTTATTACCCAATTAGAACTGGAACAGATTTTAAAGGAGAAAGGATCGTTATGGCTGGAAACGATTAATCGAATAACAATAATTTTATGTGTGAATGCTAGACAAGTTGAGGGGATAACTTATTGTTCAAATACCTGTTGTGGTAATTCTATTAAGAATGTAGGTCTTCTAAAAAAATTAAAACCAGACTTGGAAATTCTTGTTCTTTATAGAGACCTTCAGATGGCTAAAAAGAAATATGAAGAATATTATCGTAAGCGCCGGAAAGATGCTATGTTTTTGAGATATGATTTAGACAATCTTCCTATTGTTAAAAAAGTAAATAAAAAGCCAGAAAAATATAATATAAAATTTTTTGATATCAACCTTCAAGACTTCTTAGAATTTGACACTGATGCGATTATATTATCAACACCT
>JAEOUE010000024.1 GCA_016839515.1 Candidatus Hodarchaeum mangrovi | reverse complement strand
ATGTTACCTATTTAAGAAGAAATAAAAAACTATTAGGTAATAAAAAATAGATTAAACTGTATGAATTTTTTACTTCAATTAAGCGAAAATATCAAATCTTCCCGAATTTTTAAGTTTCAGAAATTTTTTGTAAGCGCTGATTAAAAATTTCCGCAGTTTGTTCCATTTCTGGGATTATATTTTTGAGGACTCCTATCCAAAAGAACGGGATTAATACCCAAAAGAAAATCGAAATCATCATTCCATAGACAAATCCTAACGTATCTGCAATTATTGCTCCAATTACGGGACCTATTGATCTGCCGATAATATCAAAAAAATTTGAAGTGGCCAACACAGTTCCACGATGTTCTGGTAAATTAAGGTCTACTACAGTAGCATACCAATTCCCATTAACTGCTCCATTGAGAAATATGCCAACCATCATAAGAATAACCCAGATAATGATTCCAGGGAACAAATTAGGTGGTTGAAAAGGAATTATCAATGCGATGAATATAAATGGTATTGGAAGCACGTTGCCATAAAGTGCTAATTTAACCCGTGCTTTTTTATTTCCTTTCTGAAATGACTTGTCTCCTAGGTATCCAAATACAATTGTCCCAATGAGAGTTGCTAATAAGATGAATAGCAAAAGAAAAACGGTAACATCATTTGAAATTCCGTGATAACTGAGCATGTACTCATATAAGAGAAAAATGATGATTCCAGTCGGAATAGTATCGACGAAATTGATGATTAAATAGACATTTGCCTTTTTTTTGAAAATAATTGGAAAGTCTGAACGCTTTATCCGATATGGATATATGATCTCGTTATTGATGCTGGAATGATCTAGACCAACCCTAGATGGTTCTCTGAGTGATATCAAAAAGAAACTCATCACTAATCCAACCATGCCAATTATCCAGAAAGAGACTCTCCAATCTGAAGTAAACGCAGCTAACCCATTCCCTAACACAATTCCTACTAATGACGCTATTGAGAAAAAAGAAAACCCCTTTGATCGATCATTTTCTGAAACTATGTCTCCTATTAAAGAAAATGAACTTGGAATCAACGCCCCATAACCTACCCCCATTAACACGGTAAAAATGAAAAATGTGAAATATCCCCCCAATCCAGACATGATAATAATTGTTAGGGTCGAAAATGTTGCAAATAAGAATGCTCCCACTACTATAATCCACTTTCTCACAACTTTATCGGCTAAATAACCAAAAATCAGCATTGCAAAACCAGAAATAATTGTAAAAATTGATGTTAACACTCCCAAAGGAAATGTATCTCCTCCAAAACCAAAATACATGGATATTGTGGATAAATTAGGTGGGATCAAATTTGAAATTGATGAGCTTAAAGCAACAATCGCAATAAACAGTATAAGAGATCGTTTTGGAAGGGTTTTATTAGCCATAAAATATGGTAAGTTTCAAAATTAAAAAAGATGATCGTTAACACAGTTTTCCTTTTTCTTCATAACAGTCGAACAAGGAATCTAAAGAATCGATATATTCAACCATTCTATCATAAAATTTGTTGACCAATTCTCGAAATTGTATCTTTATATTTTCTAAATCTCTGGCAGAATAAACATAAACATATCCTCGAATTCCATTAACATCTTTCCCCTTGAGATCTTTGTAATCTTTCAGTGCCATTGACTCCCTCACAATTATGTTCATTTCACTAAGGTTCTGTAAGGCTCGTTGTATAGAACTTCTATCTTTTTCAAATATGTTCGCAAGTTCTAATGTAGTCACGTGGTCATTCTTTAATAAATAGGATAATACTTTTGATTCTAAATTATTCAGACCAAGCATGCATCTAAATAAATCGCTACTTGTAAAAAGATCCTCTTTTAGTTCCATTATTTTACAGATACTTTCCATATTTTATACCCCATTTATTATAAAAATAAAAAGTGAAAGGAAAATTACAAAATAAATTTATTATTCAGCAGATTGTAAGTCATTCAAAATTCTCTTCATATGATCGTATGGATAGGCTCCAACAACTTTGTGAACTATACTTCCTCCTTTGAGAAATAGTGTTGTTGGTATTCCGGTGATTTGATATCTTTGTGCAATCGATCCGACTTCATCCACGTTAACTTTCACAAAAATGAAGTTTTTTGAGTACTCTGCCTGTAATTTCTCAAATACAGGAGCAAAAGTCATACAAGGACCGCACCAGACAGCCCAAAAGTCAACTACGACGATCTTTTCTGGATATTCTTTTGCAAGATTGTTAAATTCTTCCATTGAATGGATCTTTATAATTTCCTTAGGCATTTTACTTTCCTTTAACAACAACTCAGCTTTTTTCATTTTTATTCTTTCCAATTCGTTATCAGACATAATTTATAACATTTTTTCAATTTAAGTAGTGCGTTCTTAATACACAATTTTAATTAAGTGAGTTGAATTAGGAATAAAAACCTCTTTATAGTACTATAAAAATCATGACTTTCTAGATTAACCGTGAAATTTTGGGAGCTTGGCCCTCCTAATGCCAAAAAATGGAAAATCACTGATCTTATGAAAAATAATTAAAATTTACTTGGAATTAATAAAATATTAAATTAGAAATTTTTAGTAGTAATTTTGTTTTCATAACTATTATTCATAGAAATAATACTTAAAAGACCGTATTTTTTCATACTTTATATAACGTGATAAATAACCAATGCGGATTCATTCATTATTTATTCTTAAAAAAACTGGAGCATGTATTTATTCTCGCAACTTTACAGACAGTTTCAGAAATATAGAGCCAAACTTAATAACCCCTTTCTTTTCTGCGATCTTCTCCTTCTCAGAAAGTGTTATATCAAAAAAAACTCCTGAGGTATTAGAAATGGGAGGGTTTAGATTTGTATTTAAGATATATAAAGAATACATTTTCGCCATTTTATCCGATTCAAGTGCTAGCTTGTTGTTTGTACAATCTCGGTTACTCTCAATCACCGTGATTTTTGAAGAATTTATTCGTTCTAATGAAGTTGATGACTACCAACAAATCCAGAATGCATATTTTGACGATCAAATCAATAGAATTATTTCAGGGCAAGAAGAAATGCGCACTAGCGAGCCCTTATATCGTAAAATTGTCAAATTGATTACGAACTTGGTATTTGAAAATGAAATTCTTGGTGCCGCACTTTTTTCTATTAATGGAAACGTGATTTATAGCTCTCTTCCCCAGGAAATTCTTTTATCATCCTTAAAGGAATTAGAAATCCGTCATGCCGTGGCAAGTGAATTCAGTACGACTTATTATAGCTTAGAGAGCGGTCAAAAAATTTTTTCGAAAGTGATTGAAATCCCTTGGAAATTAGATCCCCTGATTCTTGTCGTATTGTTTGACTCTACAACTGTCACGGGAATGGCAGAGGTCAACTTGGACAAGCTCTCAAAGCAGATTCAAAACATCATTTAATACAGTTTCACCGTGAAAAAGTTTATAAATTTATGTACTTGTTTTTGTATGTAATTTTAGATTTGAGTTGACAATCTAATGGAAAAAAGAAGGAGAAATAAGCTAATAATTTTACTCGTATTAATCGCGACAGCAAGTACCATAATTCCTTTAATTATAATATTCGTGCCATTCTCATTTGGGACGCTTGAATTGGCACAGATTGATACAGGAGGAAGGGCAACTGATGTAATGGTGTCAAATGAAATTGCTTATGTCATAGATACCGCTGAGCCAACTCCAGGAGGTTTAGTTATTATTAACGTCAGTCAAAATACTAATCCACGTGTTTTAGGGTCTTATTTGGGAGGTGGGCTCCCTTGGGCTGTAGACGTGTCAGAAAATATCGCATACGTTGCCAATTCTTTTGAAGGTTTAGAAGTGATCGATGTCAGCAACCCTTCCAACCCCCTCAAAATAGGGCACTACCAAGGAAGTGGATGTTGTACCGATGTTCAAGTTGATGGTGCACTAGCATACGTGGCAGATTGGTCAAGGGGATTTGTAATTCTAAATATAAGTTGTCCTACAAATGTAGTGGAACTATCTAGATACGAAATATCCGGTGCTTGTGTTCAATTCCACGTTTATAACGATATTGCGTGCATTTTAGATCACTACGATTCTTATACAGGAATAGTGGTATTAAACATTAGCAATCCTATTCATCCATTAGAAATTGGTAGTTTCTATTTGCCTGATGTTGATTATTGGAATCCCTTTTTAGTAGAAAATCTTATTTATGTAGGAAATCATGCAATGAACGGAGGAGGATTACATATACTTGATATGAATAACCCCTTAGATATTTCTCAAGTAGGTTTTTATCACGGAGGAGGTTCAGTATTCGCATCGTTTATAAAAAATGAAAGAGCATTCCTGGCAGACTATGAAAAGGGTTTAATAATATTGGATGTATCTGATTACAGTAATCCTCTGAAAATGGCTCAATTTTTTGATGGAGGGCATGCTTATGACGTATATATTGAAGAAGATATCGCCTATGTAGCCGATGGAGAAGATGGCCTTGAAATCATTCAGATTCTTTAATTTAAAACAGTAAAATTAGTTAATTCCTCAATTTACCAGATTATTAAGAATCTGAAAAGTTCAAAAATCTTTTTTATCATAACAATTTTCTAATAATAATCATGTATGACATTGCTGTAATCGGTGCTGGAGTGTGTGGAGCAACTTTTTCTTACAAGGCTTCTAAATATTCTAAAGTTCTTTTAATTGAAGGACAAGACTATGATTCACAAATTCCCGTCAGAACTAACATATTTGCGCATCACGACAAGCCATACATAGATGATGTCTTTTGGAATGACAAAAAAGCATTTCCAAGAGATTTTGCACAACTTATTTATAAAAGTGAGAAGTTTGACGGAATAATTAGTGCTAGTGAATTTGGGTCTGTTCCTATAGGAAATATAGCTCATACTGAAGTTTTTCTTGATAAAATGATTCAAAAAACCGTTGAAAATGGGGGCGAGACAAGATTTAATGAAAGAATCACAAAAGTGATTCGTCATCCAGATCATCTTGAGCTCATGAGTAATAGGGGAAATAGTTATACTTGCAAGCTTCTTGCATTAGCCACTGGTTCTAGGGGTTTTGAGCTACAAAGATCTTTAGGTTTCGAAACTCCCGATTCATTTAAGGGTATCTCTCTCAATACTGAGGCAAGCGAGGACTTATTAGATGATAATTTTTCATTTCAATACATGTTCCACCTCAATCCAAATATCAGCCCTAATGGTCCTTTTTTCTTTAATATTGGCAAAGGAAGGCTTTACACCGGGTTTATGGGCAATAAAGAATCACCAGATCAGCTAATTGAGAAGTTAAAAAGGATTTTAAATAATTATAAAGTCATACAACCATACGTGAAAGGCATAACT